>JAFZKK010000064.1 GCA_017551905.1 Salinivirgaceae bacterium | reverse complement strand
CAGGTGAGTAGGTATCTTGCCGAAACTGATTGGCAACAATGGGAAAAGGAAGATGCCTAACGTATTTTTCCTTATTCTTATACACCAATTATCTCACCATATTTTAATAACATTGCGGCGCGAAACAATGACACTGAAATGTTAATCTACCTTATCGGATATATGGGCGCGGGCAAAACCACTTACGGCAAGCGGCTTGCGCGCGACATAAACTACAATTTCATCGACCTTGACCAAAAAATCGAGGCCGAACAAGGCAAGACCATCGCTGAAATTTTTGCCGAAAAAGGCGAAGACGGCTTCCGCCAAATTGAGCGCGAGGCGATGATGCAGACTTTCGGGCTCGAAAACACCATTGTGGCCACGGGCGGCGGCACGCCGTGCTTTTTCGACAATATGCAGCAACTCAACGCTCACGGCGCCACGCTCTACATCGAAATGACGCCCAAATCGCTGGTTTGGAACCTGATGAACTCGCACAAAGACCGTCCGTTGCTTCACGACAAGACTTACGAAGAACTTGTTGATTATGTATCGGTTACACTCGAAAAACGATTGCCGTTCTACACTCAGGCCAAATATGTGGTGAACGGCATCGGAATCACTTCGCAAACAATGATTGACGCACTGAAAGACTGCAAGTTATGAACCGAAGTGTGATAATTGTGGCGGGGGGCTCTGGCAGCCGAATGGGCAGCGATGTTCCAAAACAGTTTCTGCCGTTGGCTGGCCGCCCGATTCTGATGCACACCATTGAAGCGTTTTATCGGTTTGACAATCAGATGAATATTGTGGTTGTTCTGCCCGCTTCGCAACACGATTATTGGCGGCAATTATGCAACGAACACCGTTTCTGCGATATTCCATACCAATTGGCCGAAGGTGGTGCAACTCGCTTTCACTCAACACTTAACGGCTTGCAGTTTGTGCCCGCAACTGGCGTCGTGGCTGTCCACGATGGTGTGCGTCCGCTTGTCTCGCAAGCCACGTTGCAACGGTGCTTTGAGGCTGCCGAGCAACATCGGGCAGTGGTTCCTGCGGTGCCTGTCAACGAGTCGGTGCGGCAAACGGCAGCCGATGGCAGCAACCACGCTGTCAACCGAGCCGATTATGTGCTGGTGCAAACGCCGCAAGTTTTCGATGCCGCCACACTGCATCAGGCTTTCCGTCAGCCATATAGCCCGCTGTTCACCGACGATGCATCGGTGGTTGAGGCGGCTGGCGAAAAGGTTGTGATTGTTGAAGGAAACTTCGAGAACATCAAAATCACAAGGCCTGTGGATTTGGTGCTGGCCGAGGCACTTATGAAAAATGCTTAAGTCATAAGGCACAAGGCATAAGTCATAAGGCACAAGGCATAAGGCACAAGGCATAAGTGCCAGTGCTTTACAGACTATCTATCAATCCATTACAAGCGTCATCGAGTAAATCGAGAACCAACTCAAAATCTTTCGGACCGCCATAGTACGGGTCGGGTACCGAATTGACGTGGTAAGTGCGGCAATAGTCCGACATCTTGCTGATTTTCTGACGCGAAGACTCATCGGGTGCAATGTCGAGCATGCGGCGGATATTGTCATCGTCCATACCTATAATATAATCGAAATGGCTGAAGTCGGCTGTTGTGATTTTCCGCGCAATGCTTGTGATGTTGATGCCCCGCGCGGCCGCGTGCTGGCGCATACGTGGGTCGGCTTGCTCGCCAGCGTGGAAGCTGATTAGCCCGGCCGAATCAATCTCAAAATCGGCTGCAAGTCCGCGATTGGCCACAACTTGCTTCATCACGGCTTCGGCGCAGGCCGAGCGGCAGATGTTGCCCAAGCAGACAAAAAGAATTTTCGTTTTGCTCATCGGTGTCGGTTTTTGCGGCAAATTTCAATAAAATCGGCATAATCTTGCTATAATTCGAAGCAAAAAATTACTTTTGCGCCGCGTTTGCCGATATGGCTCAGTTGGTAGAGCAACGCATTCGTAATGCGTGGGTCGCCGGTTCGAGTCCGGCTATCGGCTCAGGCAAAAGGCTGAATCTGAACGGGTTCGGCCTTTTTATGTTGATAGCTTTCCACAAAAAAATCCAGCAACCCCGAATTCCGGAATTGCTGGAATCTTATTTAAATCGCAGATTAATTGCCTGTTTATTATTCTGCAATCTTCTTTTTCTTCTTCCCCGTCAACAAACTAACCACAACAATTGTGATGCACGAGAGCGGGAAAGCGAACATAATTGGGTCGATGAATTTCATCATTCCGTCGGTGATGAGAACATCGGTGCCGAACAGAGCCTTGCAGACGCCGAGCGCCGTGGCTTCTTTTGCGTGAATGAAGAGCAGCAGCAGAATGGTCACCACCACGCCCACAATCATACTCGCGAAAGCACCTTGCTTTGTAACTCGTTTCCAGTACAATGCGCAGAAATACGACGGCAGGAACGCCGAAGCGCAAATGCCCATAAACAACGATGTGCTGATTGCGATTACAGGCGAATCGCTGTGCTCGCCAAGAACAAAGCAGATAACGTAACTGATTAATATCGAAACCAATACAGCCAGACGAACCATAATCGTCATACGGTCTTTGTGCTCGCGATTCAGACGGCGGCCCGAGTTGATGTAGGTGCCGTAGATGTCGCCGCCAGCGGCTGCGCCCATCGTGTGGAACTGCGCGCTCAACGTTGACATACTTGCCGATAGAATGCAGAGCATAAAGATTGTCACAAACCAGGTCGGCATCACGCGGCCAATGAAGTAAGGAATGATTTTGTCGGATGCGTCAACCATTGCGGCGGCAATCTTGCCATCGTTTTGGAAGAAATAAAGGTTCGAAAGTGCGCCAACGTGATAGATAACGCCCACGGTGATAATCAGGAACACACAGCCGATGGCCACGCCCTGATTCAGTTTCTTGGTGCTGTTCACGGTCATAAAGCGGACAACCAGCTGCGGTTGCGCCAGACAGCCGATTCCTACACCCATAATCATCGATGTGACGAGCGTGAACCACTGTTGCGACCCGAAGCGCGGCATTGCCGTCCAGCCTTGGTGACCAACGGCGGCCAGTTTGTCGGGCACTTGGTCCGATATTCCTTCAAGAGCGCGGTTGGCTTCGCAGAAACCCATCCCGAGAGCCTTGTAAACGCCGAACACCAGAACGCCCATACAAACGAACATTATCACGGCCTGCAGGGCATCGGTGTACATAACGCCTTTCATACCGCCAGCCATCACATACGATGCAACTATCACGGTGAAAATCAGCAGCGAAAGGTCGAAACTTATGCCGAAAACTTCCTGCATACAGAACACGCCGCCACGCAGAACGGCTGCGGCGTAGAGTGGCATACAAAGGAAGATGACCGAAGCGGCAAAAATTCTGATTCTCTTTGAGTTATAATAGGCACCAAGGAAGTGCGCGAACGATGTGGCGTGCAGTTTTGCACCGATTCGCCGTGTCGGCCGCCCGAAGATGATGAACGCGATGACCACGCCCACAAACATATTCAGGAACATCAGCCATTGGATGCCCATACCGAATGTGGCTGCCACACCGCCGAAACCAACTATGGCTGAAGCAGATATGAACGTTGCGCCGTACGAGAGCGACATCACAATGGGGTTCATCTCGCCGCCGCCAATCAAAAAGTCTTTTGAGTTTTTAGTCTTCTTGTAGCCCAAAAATCCAAGGAAAGCAATGGCCAGAAAATAGACCATCACAATCAAGTACATCGAAAAATTATCCATTTCTAATTATTTGATAATTAAAATTATGCGTTATCCGCTTCGTCTTCTTTGTTCCAATATTTTATACCGAAAATGATTGAGCCAATCACGCATAAAATCGACAGCAGATAGACAATCCAGATACCTGGGTCAGAAATTCCGAACATAGCATTTGAATTTTAAATTGTTACTACAAAGCATTCAACTCGCTCTCCGTCAAGCAATTGAGCTCGTTTCGGCGGATAACTTCGTGGGCGGCCTCCATATTGTTGGGGCGCATTACAACCACGCCGTTGGTCTTGTCAGAGAAGCAGTACATATACTCGATGCTGATGCCCGCTTTGGTGAAGCACTCGATGGTCTCGGAAAATTTGCCTGCCGAAGCGTCGGTTTTGATGGCCAACACGTCGCTCAAATTAGCAGTAACACCTTGCTCTTTAAGCAGTTGGAAAGCCTTGTGCTGATTGGTTGTAATCAGGCGCAGAATGCCATACTCGGTGGTGTCGGCCACGGTGGCGGCAATGATGCGGATGTTCTCTTTGCTCAAGAATGTGAGAATCTCGTTCAGGCGTCCGAACTTATTCTCAACGAATACTGATATTTGACTGATTGTCATAGCATTATCCTCCTTTAAACTAATTTGCGTAAATCTTTAACACGAACGGCTTTGCCCTCCGACTGCGGAAGCGAGCCGCGCTCAACAAGTTTCACCTTCGGCGTAACCAAAATCTCGTCTTTCAGGCGGTGCGTAATCTCTTTTGCAAGGTTCTGCAACTTGCCGAAATCGTCGGTTGCAAGTTCGCCCAACTCAACCTCGACGATTATCTCGTCGTTGTTGTCAACTGGCTGAATGGTAATCAGATAGTTGGTGCCCAATTCGGGGAATTGCATAAGAATCTTCTCAATCTGCATTGGGAAGATGTTCACGCCTTTGACGATGAACATATCGTCGCTGCGGCCTTTCATACGGTCCAAACGGCGGTGTGTGCGGCCGCAGGGGCAATCGCCCGTCAAGATGCGGGTAAGGTCGCGGGTGCGGTAGCGCAAGAGCGGCATTCCCTCGCGGTCGAGAGTGGTGAGCACAAGTTCGCCGACCTCGCCGTCGGGCACTGGCTCAAGTGTCTCTGGGTCAATAATTTCGGCAATGTACGAATCCTCCCAAAGGTGCATTCCGTTCTGTTCTTTGCACTCGAAAGCAACGCCTGGGCCGCTCATTTCGGTCATACCGAAACTGTTGTAAGCCTTCACGCCGAAACGCTCCTCAATCTTGCGGCGCGTCTCCTCGGTATGTGGCTCTGCGCCAATCAGGAAGGTGTGCAAATGAGTGTCTTTCTTGGGGTCGATGCCCATATCGTCGAACACGTCGGCAAGGCGCAGCGCGTAACTCGGGATGGCGTGGATGGCGGTGGTTCCGTAGTCCATAATGCACTTAATCTGGCGCTTGCTATTGCCCGCCGCGGCAGGAATCGACAGCGCTCCGAGCCACTCAATGCCTGCCTGCATTCCAAGTCCGCCTGTGAACATTCCGTAGCCCGACGAGTTCTGAATCACGTCGGTGTCGCGCAAGCCGACCATATAGAAACTGCGCGCCACGCGGTTGGCCCAAGTGTCGATATCGTGTTTGGTGTGGCAGATAACGGTGGGGTTGCCCGTGGTTCCGCTCGACGAGTGAAGGCGAATCAGTTCCTTCTTGTCAACTGCAAGAAAACCAAACGGATAGTTGTCGCGCATATCCTGTTTGACGGTGAACGGCAACTTGCGCAAATCGGCAAGCGACTGGATAGTGTCGGGCGTAATGCCCAACTCGCCGTACAATTTTGAATAGAAAGGCGATTTAAGTGCCTGTTTGACAGTCCATTTCAATCGCTCGAGTTGCAATGCCTCGAGTTCCTTACGGGGCATTTTCTCTATTTCAGGTTGATAATAAAATCCGTCCATTGTATTGAGTTATAAGTTATTGTAGTTATAAGTTGTAAGTTCAAGGTAGAGACGTAGCGCGCTACGTTTGTACAAATATTTGTCAATTTCTAATTCCTAATTCCTAATTCCTAAT
>JAFZKK010000063.1 GCA_017551905.1 Salinivirgaceae bacterium | reverse complement strand
ACAGCACCTTGCGTAATCAAGTCTATTCTTATTTGTTAAACAAGTATTCGGCACAAGTAAATCTCGGTCTTGACATTTATGTTCCATACGGCTATGCCGACACTGCCATAACAACAGCCTACAAACCGGATTTCGTAAAATATCAGTGGAGCACGGGCGAGACCGACTCCGTGATTCATGTCAACAAAACAGGGAAATATTGGGTAACAGTAACAAACGCTTTCGGTTATACAAGTTCCGACACCATAAATGTTTATTATCCAGAGCCAACCAAATTGCACGACACTATTATTTGCGCTGGCGATGTTCTTACATTAGATGCAGCGCTCAATGGTCCATACAGTTATCTTTGGAATGACGGCTCAACGGGAAGTTCGTTGGATATATCAACCGCTGGCGAGTATTGGCTTACCATTGCCGACACGCTCGGCTTCAAGTGGTATAGCGACACAATAACAGTTGCGGTGGATAGTTTCCCCGTTACGGCACGGCTTGAGGGCGACCAGATGAATTCTTGTATCGGCAACAACATATATCTGCAAAATGGCTACGATGAGGCCGTTGGCTATCTTTGGAGCGATGGCAGCACCGCCGACCATTTGGCGGTTACCGAGTCGGGGGGGCAGTATTGGGTGAAAGTGACTGACAGACTTGGATGCAAAGCTGCCGACACTGCCAATATCAGCGTTTTGGGCATTGCGCCTACTCCCGATTTCACGCATACCGCATTATGCGCCACTCGCGCCATTGAGTTTAGCAACCTGTCACATTCAAACGATGATTCGCAGATAACAGCCTACCTATGGCAATTTGGCGACGGTGGCGTGTCGGTTGAACAAAATGCAACTCACAACTACGCTTTGAGCGGCACCTACAGCATGCAGCTAACGGTATCGAGTAGTAACGGCTGCAGCAATATTTTGAAAAAAACGCTCATTATCGACTCGCTGCCGGCAGCGGCTTTTGCGCCGGCTCAGGCTTGCAGCTTCAACTATGTTCAGTTTACCGACCTCAGCACCACACCCGTCAGCTATCTGACTGAATGGCAATGGACAATGAACGACAGCGTATTTACTGAGCGCAATCCGCACACCACTTTCCGCACGGCGGGCGATATGCCTGTGCAACTTGTTGTCATCACTGCCCACGGCTGCACCGACACTCTGCGCTCAAGCATTAGCATCCTTCAAGGACCTGATGTCGATTTCGGCTACAGCGCCACATGTCTTAAAACGCCCGTATATTTCTCTAACAGAACCATTTCGGCGTTTAACCTTGCCGCCAGCTATCAGTGGCTGATTGACGATGAGGAGAAAAGCACCATGCGAAGTCCCAATTTTGTGTTTACTGATACCGGAACTTATAAAATATCGCTGACAGTTAAACAATTGGCTAATGGCTGTGCGGCAACACGAAGTCGATATATCAGCATTTTGCCGCCACCTGATGTCAGAATCAGCGCAGGCACTGTTTGTCAGAATCAGCCGTCGGCTATAACCGCAACCAACATTGAACCGGGCAACATTGTGCGCCAATGGGTTTGGACAATCGACAAAACAACTGGTGCCGAAGGTCAAACAACAACCGTCAATTTTGAGACAGAAGGGCGGCATAGCATATCGATAACCGCCACCGACACAGCTGGTTGCACTGATAAGGGCGACACCACCATTGTTGTCCGCCCAACTCCAACGGCGTTGTTCACAGCCTTGCCCGACCGTGGCCCCGTGCCTTTCGAAACCGAGCTGTTGAACAATTCGACTAACGCCGACTCGTATGAGTGGCTGATGAGCGACGGCACCACATCGCAAGTCGAGGAACTGTCGCACACCTTTGCCGAGAGTGGCTGTCACACCATAACGCTTGTTGCCAAAAATCAGTACGGCTGCATCGACACCTTGCGCCGCATTGTTACTGCCATTGTGCCTAACACCGACTTGGTTCTTATCGATGCAGAATCGGATTTAAGCGACGGCTACATCAGCATTTCGGCTTTGGTGGCCAACAACAGCCCCTACGACCTTGCCAACACCGTCATCAATTGGAACGATAATTTGGGGCACAATGTGCGTGAGGTGATAGCCGACACCATAAAATCGGGGAAAATCTATCATTACACTTTCTCCGCAAAAATAGGGGCAGACACGCCTAACCGTCTGAAATACATCTGCGTTAATGTTGAACCGGCCGTTAATGATGACAATACGCCCGACAACAACCAGTTCTGCATAACAATGAACCCCGATGAATTCAGCATTGAGCCGGTCAAACCGAATCCGGCCGACAACCTAATGAAAATCAGCTATATAATTCCGGAAGACGGAAACGTGAAAATCGAACTTTATAACCAAACGGGACTACTTGTCGGCACACTTTTCAACGGCACAGCCGCCTCTGGCTACAACGAACTTAGGCTCGATGCAAGCCTCTTGAAATCAGGAATGTATCACTATCGGATATCGTATGGTGGCCGCAGCCGTGTGGGTGTGGTGATGGTGATGCATTGATGCTTCATTAGTCGACACTACTACATCACAAAACTCTCAATATTATCGGGGTTAACAGCCAAAAACATGACTTTTTTGGAATTGAATCCGCAAAAGTTATAACTTTGGATGAATTCCTCAAAATACATTGTATAACAAAACCTACTCCTAACTTTTTGATGGTTTCACTCCGAACTCTTTGAGTTAGTTGTTTGTTTTGTTTGTAATAAATAACAATTTTGCCATTAGGATAAATTTTGCAGAAAATCAGCATCTTCCAAATATTTTTTGGAGAGTTGGCTATTTTTAACTTGGAGAGCTGGCGTTTTTTTGCTTTGCCTTTTGACAAATTTTATTTTACCATTTGGCTGTTTTCTGTTTTGCCATTTTATTCCACAAACGTTGCAAAATCACAACTTTTCTGGAATAATTTTTATGGTATCAATATGATTTCCTATCAATTAAGCCCTCATATAATCGTTTTTTTATCCGTTACCAATAAATACTCGGCGCATGGTAATCGTGCGAAAAACTGCGTTTGAGTTTGGTTGGAAATGTGTCCATTTTTATAGAGTTGTTAAAAACTTTAAACCTCCCCTTTCGCTAATTCGGCGCAACGGCGCTTGGTATAACCACAACCTTTGTTTTCTTCGTTGTAAAAAATGTGAATGTGAGAATCTTTCTCTAATTCTTTGTATAACTCTTTTGAATTGTCAGTTGAAGCGTCGTCAACCAGTATTATTTCCCAATTAGTGTATGTTTGGGAGCGAACACTATCAACAGCTTCTTGCAAATAGCGACCATTGTTATAGTTGGCAATCAGAACAGAAAAAAGAGGATTTTTCATCGGATAACTATAGAGTTGTTAAAAACTTCAAATCTTTCGAGCAAATCAAACAATGGTATTTGCTGGCACAATAAACGGCTTTAATTGCTTCTATACCATTACTCTGCAATTTTTTTTGTAATTCCGCCATTGTTTCTTGTTCCCCTTTTCTGTTGAAATCATCCATAATTATGCAGAATGATTCAGCAAGGCAGTCGGGAACTATATTTAAAATCTGCGAACGAGAATAACGAGCAGAGCCAAATGGCGCATCAATCATTATAAAATCAAACTTCTTCCCTTTTAACTCCTCGCAGTTATCCTTATATGACAACGTCGTTTCCCCTTTGTATTCTATGCTTTGTAACTCAGTTTTGTTTATGTTCACTTTATAGTCTCCCGCTTTACCTTTGAGGAAAAATTCTATCCAGTTTCCATCGTGCTCGTACGTAATAGCCGTTGCATCAGTATAAAAATCGGCATATTGGTGAATTAATTTTGAAGATTGGCCCAATCCGAATTCCAAAATACTTTTGGGATGAGTGTCATTTAGAACGCGAAACAATGTGTACAAGCAACCATAATCAACAGCCCATTGTCCAGCAGAAAAACTTTTGTATTTAAGCCATTCGCAGTCTTTTATAGTATCATTAAAAATAGATGCCTTTAATATTTCTTTGTTGGTTCTGGCAATTTCATCAAGTTTTTTTTGCTGCTCAGTTTGGTAATACAGCAACCTGTTTATTCCCAACAGTTTCCATATATGATTTATAAACCAATTTTTCATTTTATTTCAATATAAAGTTTGTTACTAAACAACCTTGTCTTTCTGGTATTACACGTCCTTCCTTATAAAAATCGTGAAATACGATGTTGATTTTTGCCACATTGCATATCCAATCAGCCAAATCGCCATCTATTTGAGAAAACAAGTTGACATTGTATGTGCCTTCATTCAACAATAGTTGTGGTATTTCAAATACAACATTCCCTTTTTTCAAATCAACCGTATCAGAATACATATATGTGCTTAACCACGTAACACGATTTCCCATCATATCGTTAATGCCAATGTCAATTCGTGAAGTTGCGGATTTTAAAGCTTCGTTTTCAATCTTGAATGCTATACATATTCTTAATGGTTCACCAACTTCGAACGTTTCCTTTGATTGGCCACTTTCGTCAATGAATTTTATGTCAGTAAAACGAAGCAATCCATTGCCTTGACGCTCTTTAATTTCTCCAATATTTATTTTCGAACGTTCATCTTGCCCATCAAGGTATCGTTCAATAACATTCTCTATACTTCCAGTATAATCAATAAGGCCATTTTTCAAAATGTAACCTGTCTTACACAGATTCTTCACTGCTGTCATATTATGACTAACAAACAACACCGTCCGCCCCTCGCCCTTGCTCACGTCCTGCATTTTGCCAATGGCTTTTTTCTGAAATTCGGCATCGCCAACAGCAAGCACCTCGTCAACCACAAGGATTTCAGGGTCGAGGTGGGCGGCCACGGCAAACCCAAGGCGCACGGTCATTCCGCTTGAGTAGCGCTTTACGGGGGTGTCAATGTAGCGTTCACAGCCGCTGAAATCAACAATCTCGTCAAGTTTGCGGGTAATCTCGGCTCGCGTCATTCCCATAATGGCACCGTTCATATAAATGTTCTCGCGGCCGGTCATTTCGGGGTGGAAGCCTGTGCCAACCTCGAGCAACGAGGCTATGCGCCCACGGTATTTTATGGTGCCAGTGGTGGGTTTTGTCACACGCGAGAGTAGTTTCAGCAAAGTGGATTTCCCGGCTCCATTCTTACCAATAATGCCCACCACATCGCCTTGTTCAATCTCCATATTTATGTCCTTCAAGGCCCACACATACTCGCTGTCGGCCTTTGCCGAGCGGTCGTTCACCGAGCCAATTTTCAGGTATGGGTCCTCGCGGCGCAGCACACGGGTGGTCCACCATCGGTTAAGGTCGTGGCTCAACGTGCCTGTCGAGATAACTCCCAATCGGTACTGTTTTGAGACGTTCTCTATTTTTATTGCGGTTGGCATTGTTTTAAGTTAGGAGTTAGGATTTAGAAGTTAGGAGTAAATAAGTTTTAAGTTTTCGTTATCGTTTTAGTTTACGTTAGTGTCAGTGTCAGTGTTTTCGTTATCGTCATCGTTTTTCGTCATAGTATAAATCACACCGTATCCATAAAATCCTTCTCAACCTTGTTGAAGATAATTGTGCCAAGTAGGAGTGTTATGGCCATGAATATCAGACTGTAAAGCAACCAGCTCCACGAGAATACGCCGTTGCCGATAGCTCCGTATTTGAATGTCTCAATAATGGAAGTCATCGGGTTGAGTTGGAAAATCCATTGTTTGTCGGCGGGCATTGTGCTGAGCGGATAGATTACCGGTGTGGCGTACATCCACAGTTGCACTCCGAATTGCAGAAGGAACGTCAAATCGCGGTATTTGGTTGTCATTGAGGAGAATATGATGCCGAAACCCAAGGCCAGTCCGGCGCTCATTACCACAAGCAACGGGAACAAAAGCGCATACCAGTTGGGCGCAATGCCGACGCCTTTGAACGAATACACGATGTATATTATTATGAATATCGCGAATTGAATGAAGAATTTAACAAGGTTCGAAATGGTGACCGAAATGGGCACCACCAAGCGCGGGAAATAGACCTTTCCGAAGACATTTTGGTTGGTGGTGAATGTCCCTGAGGTTTTGTTCAGACAGTCGGCAAAATAGTTCCACAGTATGATTCCGGCAAAATAGAAAAGCGGTCCGGGAATGCCGTCGGTTGAGATGCCGGCCAGGTTGCCGAACACAAACATGAACATCACGGTTGTCAGAATGGGCTGAATAACAAACCACAGTGGACCAAGAATCGTCTGTTTGTACATGGTTACAATGTCGCGCTTGACATACATGTAAATCAAGTCCTTGTAGGCGATAAGCTCGCGAAGGTTGAGGTTTAACAGGCGGTCGTTAGGGGTTATTTCTGTATAGCCGTTTTTGTTCATCTTCATTAACAATATTTTGCAAAAATACGAATAATGAGATTTAAGGATTTACCGCCAGCTATTTTTCTGATTTTCTACCCGATGTGAAGGCCTTCCTTAAGCCGTTATTCGGCATTTTTTACGCACCTGACCGAGATAGCGTTTCGCGGGCTCTCGTAGTAGCGGAACGGCTTTTTCAGGCTTTTGTGGTAGTAGAGCTTCCAAACGTTGTCGTGCGCCTTGCTCGACGACCAGAACGATGCCGAGTAGCCGGCGTTCTGGAAATCGCCGTTGTAGAATCCGGCGTAAACCAGCTCAAACGGGTTGATGAGATTCGTTACCACCGAGTCGTCGCAGAGGCTTACCGACAGGTCTTGCAGTTCCTTGTCGGTCGGGATGTGCCAGCCGTCGGGGCAGAGGCCTTGCGCGCCCTCATCGGTGCTGCCGTCCATGGCGGCATCCCAGGTGTAGAGTAGGCCAAGCTCGGGAGCGTCGGGGTTTTGGAAATATTTTATTTCGTCGCCGTTGCTGTTGGTTGTGGCACGCAGATTCTCAGTCATCCAGGCGCGTCCGTTCACAACGGTTGTCTTGTAGCTGTTGCCTTCGTTGTCGATGCAGAGAGGGCAGTCGGGACCTTTGACGGTTATCGACTCGTTGGTGGAGTTGCCGCGTGCGTCGGTTACGGTTACGGTGTAGGTGCCGGCTGCAAGGTCGCTGATTTCGGCCACCGCCTGATTGTTCGACCATTTGATAGCGTACGGTGCTTTGCCGCCGCTGATGGTTATCGCTATCGAGCCGTCGTTGCTTCCGTAGTCGGAAAGTGGCGTCACATTTGCTTCAATTTCAATAGGCTTGCGGTTGCAACTTGCTAATATTGCACCAGTTAGAGCAAGCAATAACAGTGATTTACAATAAACTCGCATATTATATCGTTACAAAAAACGTTTAAAAATAACAAAAACACATTTATTTGATAATTGTCGGTGCAATTTATGAGAAAAATAGTTTGCGCTGTTTTCTTTTTGACGGTGTTGTTTTCGGTTATACCAATTAGAGAATTCGCATCTGGTTTCAACAATTTTTCTACTTTTGCGGACTTACTTTTTTGCTGATGATTATTGCCGTCAACACGCAGACATTGCTGAAAGACAAACTTGAAGGCTTGGGGAGTTTCACCGACGAAATCATGCGCCGCATGGTGCGCAATCATCCCGAGCACCAATTCCTGTTCATCTTCGACCGCGACTGGGACAGCTCATTCGTCTATGCCGACAATGTGATTCCGGTCAAGACTTTTCTGCCGTCGCGGCATCCGGTGCTGTGGTACAGCCGTTTCGAGTTCATCATTCCAAACCTTCTCAAGCGGCACAAAGTGAGCCTTTTCCTTTCCACCGACGGTTTTATGCCTGTGCATCCGGCGGTCAAGACCTACAATGTCATTCACGACATCGGTTTTGTGCACGACACGCAAAGCCAGCCGTATCTTATAAACCGATATTACAACCATTATTTCCCGATTTTCGCCCGTGGCGCCGACAGGCTTGGCACCGTGTCGGAGTATTCGAAGGCCGATATTGTGCGCACGTGGGACATCAATCCCGACAAAATCGATGTTATATATAATGGTGTGAAGACGGTTTTTGCGCCGCTTGACGAAGCCGCGCGGAAAGAGGTTCGCGAAAAAACGACCGGCGGCAGCCCGTATTTCATTTTTGTCGGGTCGCTCAACCAGCGAAAGAATGTCGAAGGGCTTTTGCGCGCGTTCGACCTGTTCAAGCAAAAGGGCAATTTCCCGCACAAGCTTGTCATTGTGGGTGAGTGTATGTGGTCGATGACAAGTATCGACAGCGAGATTGAGCGAATGGAACATGCTGACGATGTGGTGTTTATGGGCCGTCTGCAACCGTCCGATTTGCGCGATGTAACGGCAAGCGCCGATGCGTTGGTGCTGCCGTCGTTCCTCGAAGGTTTTGGCGTTCCGATAGTTGAGGCCATGAATTGCGACGTGCCGGTGATAACCTCAAACTGCACCTCGATGCCTGAAGTGGCTGGCGATGCCGGATTGCTCATCAATCCTCATTCCGACGACGAGATAGCCAACGCAATGGTTCGAATGGCGACTAATGCGGAACTGCGTCAGAAGCTGATTGAAAACGCCAAAATCCAACGGCAGAAATTCTCGTGGGACAAGTCGGCTGTCGATTTGTGGAACGGAATGATGCGGCTAATGGAGTAGCCAACGCAAACAAAAAACGCAAACGAAAAACTTCGCTTGCGCCTTATGTCTTATAACTTTAAACTTCGAAAACTTAAAACTTCCAACCACTTATGCCTTGTGCCTTATGGCTTATGCCTTTTAACACTTCTTACGCCTGAATGCTGATAGTGCTCAGTCGGTTGTCGTGCAGCTCTGTCAGGTAATATTTTATTGCGTACCAACCGCGGCGGATAACTTTAAGCGGCGGGAAGTCAATCGGATTGTCGTCGAAATGGATGCGGATGATATTCTGCAATTTAGCCATTTCAACGGGAATCTTCTGAAGTAGGCAGAAACTTGCGTCGAATGTCTGCAGATTGTCGAGTTTGCCAATCTGAACAGGCAGCTTGTCCAACGGATTGTAGCTGATATCGAGCGATTTAAGCCGGTTCATGCTGCCGATGTTCTCGGGCAGCGATTTGATGCAGTTGCGCATCAGGTATAGGCTTTCCAGATTCTCAAGTTTGGTAATCGAATCGGGCAGGCTCGAAATCTGATTGTAGCTCAAGTCTAATGTCCGCAGCTCAGTCAGTTCGCCTATCTTTTCAGGTATCTCGGTGATATCCTTGTTCGACAGGTCAAGCGACTTGCAACCAGTGCGTTTAGCGCGGTCAATAATCCATTCAACCTCTTCTTTTTTCATATCCTTTTTTGTTTGGATGTTGCAAAATTACATTAGTAAAATGTTTTATCAAAGAGGCGAATCGGAAAGTCGGTCAAAAAAATGTCGGCTTTAATCACTTTTTTTTCTTCAGTCGAAATAAGCGAAAACGGCTCGCGGGTTGACAATTTTTCGATTAGAACATTATTTTCGCACTCAAAAAAAGAAGATGACGATTTTAATTACAGCAATTTACCTGATTGCACCGATACTGATAGCCGCGTCGTTTCAACGCAGCAAGTTTGTCCGCAAGGCCGGAACCGTTATAATCGCTTACGCCGTGGGGCTTGTGCTGGCGCTTGGCGGATTTGTCAAGATGGCCGATGTGCACGCGCTCGAGTCGGCGCAGAACATTATAATGGACGTTTCGGTGCCGATTGCTATTCCGCTGATGTTGTTCAACTGCAACTTCCGCCTCTGGACGCACTCGCTGCCAAAGACCATTCTGGCGTTGGTTGGCGGATTGCTGTCGATAACCGTGGCGGTGGCGGTTGCATTCTTCGCGTTCCGCAACGCTGGCATCGGCGGCCTCGACCGCATCTCGGGCCTGATGATGGGTATCTACACTGGCGGCACGCTCAACTTTTTCGCCCTCGGCTCGGCTTTGCGCGTCGATGAGTCGGTCATTTTGCTTGTCTATGCCTTCGAGATGCTCGTTACTTTCCCGCTGATAATGTTCATTGTAGCCGGTGGCTACCGCTTGTTCCGCCGCCTTCTGCCCTTCCCCGACGAGTCGATAACACTGCATCCCGGTGTCGAAACCGACGGCGGTGTTGAAGATTACAGCCACTTTTTCTCACGCCAAACCTTTGGCCGCACAATGCTCGGTCTGTTGCTGGCGGTGCTCTTTTTGGCCATCGCGGCTGGTCTGTCGTTGCTTTTGACGGGTGTTTTGAGTGAGTTGGTTATCATTTTGGTAATCACCACATTGGCCATTGCAGCATCGTTCTCCGAAAAAGTTCGCAACCTGCCCAAAACATTCGAGTTGGGAATGGTTTTCATACTGATGTTCAGCGTTGTGGTGGCCTCGAAATTCGACATCAACTGCCTTTACCAATCGGCATTCACGCTGATGTGTTTCGTGCTGACAATTATGGCGATAACCGTGGCGCTGCACCTGTTGCTCTGCCGCATTTTCCGCATCAGCGGCGACCTTTTCACGGTGGCCAACATCGGCCTTTTGTGCTCGCCGCCGTTCATTCCGCCCGTGGTTGGCGCAATGGGCAACCGCAAAGTGCTCATCAGCGGCATCATCATTGGCCTTGTGGGCTACGCCGTGGGCACCTATTTGGGCGTCGGAATGGCATATTTGCTTAAAACTTTGATGTGATGAAAAAACTGATTTCGGCATCGATTCTGGCGATTGCGCTGTCGGTGCAAACCGCTGTGGCGCAAAGCGATACAAAAACTGGCTGGACATTTGGCGTGTTGCCGTCAGTTGCTTACGACGCCGACCTCGGGTTTCAATACGGCGCGCTCACCAACCTCTATTATTTCGGCGACGGCAGTACCTATCCCGAATATCTGCACTCCATTTACGCCGAAGTGAACCGCACCACCAAAAAGAACGGGCTTTTCCGCCTGAACCTTGAGTCGCGCGCGCTGGTGCCGGGCTTGCTCATTTCGTCCGACATTTCGTATATGCCCGACGAGATGTGCGATTTTTCGGGCTTCAACGGCCATCAGGCGGTTTTCAACACAGATTGGGCCGACGACAGCAAAGCCGATTACCGTTCGCGCGCCTTCTACAAATATCGCCGCGGATTGTTCCGCACAATTGTTGATATTCAAGGCGATATCAGCGGCAACCTCAACTGGAACGCCGGCGCTGGTGTGCTCGTTTTCAATGCCGACCGCGTCAACATCGACAAACTGAACCGCGGCCAGTCCGACGACAAGAAACTGCCTGACGTTGACCTGCTTTTCGATAAATATCTGCAATGGGGCCTCATCGACAGCTGCGAGATGCGAACCGGCGCCTTCCCCTACATTCACGGCGGCGTCAGCTACGACAGCCGCAACCGCACCGCGGCGCCGTCGGCGGGCATTTGGGCCGATGCGTTCGTAACCTACACAGCCGCTTTCGGCAACCTCAGCCGCTTCAATAGTCTGAAATTCAATGCCGATTTCCGCAATTATATAGCTTTGGGCACGCCGGCCGCGGTGCTGGCCTACCGGCTTTCGGCGCAGTTCACACTTGCCGGACAAACGCCGTTTTATATGGCCTCGCAGCATAACGTGCTGAATATGAAACGCGCAATCTACGAGAGTCTTGGCGGCTCAAGCTCGCTGCGCGGCATCACTCGCAATCGCATTGTCAGCGATGGTTTTGCACTGACAAACATCGAGTTACGTTTGCGCCTGATAAAATTCGACGCCGGCACGAACCATTACTATATCGCCACCAATCCGTTTGTCGATGCCGGAATGGTGCTTCAGCCCGTCAGCGTTGACGAGCAACAAGTTCGCCTTGCCGCAGCCTCAACCGGCGACAATGCCGACGATTATTTCGATTTCTCGGGCAGCGTCTATCGTCCGCATTTTTCGGGTGGCGCCGGGGTGAAAGTAGCTATGAATGAGAATTTTATCCTTTCGGTCGATTGGGCGACACCATTCAGCTCCGACGATTCTGGCAAGAAATCGAACATCTATGTGAAGATGGGCTATCTGTTTTAGCCGCATAAAAAAAGCCGCCCTGTGCAGAGCGGCTTAAATCGGTTAAAATCAGTTTATTGAGCAATGGCGCGTGTTTCGTATTCGGCCTTAACATCCTCATAAAATGCTGCGTATGAAGTGTAGATGTAAGGTATCAGCCACAAATAGCCAATGCCAAAGGTCAGCGTGCACAAAATTGCCCAACCGATGAACGACAGCTGAAGGCAGAACAAATCCCATTTGTGTCCGTCCATCATAGCCATACTTAATTCGATGGCTTCGTTATTCTGAAGGTTCGGGTTGTCGTTAAGAATGAATGGTGTCAATGCGTATGCCAACCCCTTGATTACTCCGGGAATAATGAACAGCAATGTCCATAAAAATGTGTAAACAAACACCAAAAGCATTGTTACCCAAAGACGTGTCTCTTTAAAGAACGCGAAGATGCATTCAGTTTTTATGGTCTCGCCAGTGCGAATCATTTTCAGAAACGCTACCATTAATCCGGCTTCAAGAACAACTGCGCCTATTGAGGCGATTAAAGACAAAGGCCCGCAAAAAGCTAATAAGAAACTTGCAACCATAACGATTGCCAAAAGAACTAATGTGGTGAGAACGGCGTCTCCCCATTTCCCTTTGAGAGCGGCAGCCGCTGTGGCGCGCATCTCTTTTGCACATTTAATCATAATACATTGTTTTAAAGTTAAGTTTTATTGCTCTAAGGTATGAAAATTATTGTTTCGCCAACGGCCAGATAAGTTTTTCTAATCCGTTTGCCTTAATTTCGTACATCAGCCGCAGCTGATTGCCGATTTTCCCTGCGGGAAAGCCTTTTTGCGCGTACCAAGCAAGGTAAGGCTCAGGCAGTTCGATGAGCAACCGGCCTTCGTATTTGCCGTATGGCATCCGGGTGTTGGCGAGTTCGATAAGCTCGTGGCGGTCGGGAGGTGTGAGTGGTGTCATAATCGTTTTTGTTTTGAGTGCAATTTACTATTTTTGCACCAATACTATTTCCGAAAATGAAACTTATAGCTGAACATTTGGTTAAACGTTACGGCAGTCGCACGGTGGTGAAAGACGTGTCGTTTCACGCCGAAAAGGGCGAGATTGTGGGACTTCTGGGACCGAACGGCGCTGGCAAAACCACATCGTTCTATATGATTGTGGGACTGATAACACCCAACGGCGGCAACATCTATCTCGACGACCTGAACGTTACAAAAGAGCCTATCTACAAACGCGCGAAACTCGGCATCGGATACTTGGCGCAGGAAGCGTCGGTGTTCCGCAAGTTGAGCGTCGAAGACAATATAATGTCGATTCTCGAGATGACCGACCTGACCAAAGACCAACAGAAGGAGAAACTTGAGTCGTTGCTGACCGAGTTCAGCCTGCACCACATACGCAAGAGCCTTGGCATTCAGCTGTCGGGTGGCGAGCGGCGCCGCACCGAGATTGCCCGCGCTTTGGCTATCGACCCGCATTTCATCTTGCTCGACGAGCCGTTTGCCGGCGTTGACCCGATTGCCGTTGAGGACATCCAACGCATTGTGCGTCAGCTTAAAGAACGCGGCATTGGCGTCATCATCACCGACCACAATGTGCAGGAAACGCTCTGCATCACCGACCGCACATATCTACTTTACGATGGCCGAATAATGAAGGAAGGTTCGGCACGCGAACTTGCTGACGATGAAGAAGTTCGGCGAGTTTACTTGGGGCAGAATTTTGTGCTGCGCGAATAATTGTTTCAACCACGGAAAACACAGAATACACGGAAATAAGTATCTGTCTGTTGTCCGTAGTCCGTTGTCTGTAGTCCAAAAAAAATAACCACGAAACTCAAATTCAACATATTACTAACCTTGTTGCTCTGCGCCGTGCAACTCTCGGCGCAGGTGACGCGCATACGCGGGACGGTAGTCGATGCGGACACCGACGAGCCGATGCCGTTTGTGAACGTGGCTATCTTGGGCACAACAATCGGCACCATTACGAGTGTTGACGGCACGTTTTTTATCGAGACGCGTTTGCGGGTTGATACGCTTGAAGTGTCGTACCTTGGCTATCGACCTTTCAAAACAGCACTGCGAAACGGTGTGTATCAAGAACTTAACATCCGCCTTGAGCCAGACAACATTGTGATGGACGAGATTGTGGTGCACCCGGGCGAAAATCCCGCTTTCCGCATCCTGCGTGAGATTAACGACAACAAACCTCGCAACAACCCGATGCGCCAGGAACTCTACACCTACGAGGTTTACAACAAGATGGAATTGGACGTGAACAACATTACCGACGAATACCGCAACCAAAAGATTTTCAAGAAATTCCAATTCATTTTCGATTATGTCGACACATCGGCGATAACAGGAAAAACGTTTTTGCCAATATTCATAACCGAAACATTATCAGACTATTACTATCAGAAGAACCCGAAGCGCGAGAAAGAGGTGATTAAGGCCAGCCGCATTTCGGGTACCGATGATGATATGGTGTCGGAATTCACGGGCAAAATGTACTTGGATTTCAACTTGTACGACAATTTTGTGCCGATTCTTGGCCACGATTTTGTTAGCCCGATTGCAAATATCGGTCGCGTATATTACAAATATTACCTGATTGACAGTGCGTTTCGCGACGACCGCTGGTGCTATCAGATTTCGTTCAAGCCCAAACGCAAACAGGAGCCAACGTTCACCGGATATTTCTGGGTGCACGATACCACCTTCGCCATTGAGAGTTACAAAATCCGCATTTCCGAGGGCGTGAACATCAACTTTGTGTCGGATTTTGTGGCCGAGCAGTCGTTTACGTATGTCGATGATTCTGTGTGGTTTCCGAAGAAACAGGAACTGTTTATCGATTTTTCGGTAACGCAGAAAGACTATGGCTTTTTCGGGCGTAAAACCACGTCGTACAGCAACATAGATATCCACCCCGACCTGCCCGAAAAGACTTTCTCGCCGTCGGCACCGACCGAGACCGTATTGCTCGACGACGCGATGCAGAAATCGACCGATGAGTGGAACACTATGCGCCACGAGGAGTTGAGTCAGCGCGAGAAGGACATCTACAAAATGGTGGATTCGGTGCGCGAGGTGCCGATGTTCAATAATATTGTCAATCTTGTAAACACCTTAATAACAGGATATTGGGTGCATAAATATGTCGAAATAGGACCGTATTATACGCTTTACAGTTTCAACCCAATTGAGGGCAGCCGCTTCAAGCTGAGTCTGCGCACCAGCAACGAGTTCAGCACCCGTCATATGCTCTATGGGCACATAGCCTACGGCACCCGCGACCAGAGGTTCAAATACGGATTTGGATTTACCGAGATGTTCAGCACAATGCCCCGACGATGTGCCAACGTTTATTATTTTAATGATAATGAACAACTTGGGTTGACGGAAAACGCATTCTTGACGGACAACATTCTGTCGTCGTTGTTTGCGCGCAAGCAGAACGACAAGCTGACCATTGTGAAAGAGGGCGGCGCCTACTACGACCACGAGTGGTTTCCGGGCTTGTCGACCAAGCTGAAGGTGCGCCACAAGCAGATTTATGCGTCGGAAACAGTCACTTTCAGAATGGCGGACCTCGAAACGGGCGACACCATCGATGTCTCAAGTCTTCGGACATCGGAAGTATCAGTAAATGTGCGGTTTGCCTATAACGAAAAGTTTGTGATGGGCAAATTTGAGCGCGTCAGTCTTGGCACCAAATACCCGATTTTCAATATCGGCCTGACCGTTGGCATACCTAACATTCTGGGCAGCAAATACGAATATTACAAGCTGCACGCCAGCATCGACCATACGGTGCCGGTCAACCCGTTGGGCGATTTCCGTTACGTTATCGACGCCGGAAAAACCTTTGGCAAAGCGCCGTTCCCGTTCCAGCAGCTGCACGAGGGCAACCAGACTTACGCCTACGACGAGTACGCCTTCAACCTGATGAACTACTACGAGTTTGTCAGCAACGAGTATCTGACTTTTATGTTCGAGCATCACTTTAAAGGTCTGTTCCTTAATCATATACCGCTGATGCGACGGCTGAAATGGCGCGAGGTGGCCACCGGCAAGGTGCTGATTGGCGACTTCACCCAGCGCACCAGCAACGACCTTTTCTTCCCAACCGATATGAACCTGTTGCACCGACCTTACGCTGAGGCTGGCGTCGGTATCGAGAACATTTTCAAGTTTTTCCGTGTCGATGCCATTTGGCGCCTCTCGTATCTCGACCACAAAGATGTGCTGCCGTTCGGAATTTTGGCTAAAATGCAGTTGAGGTTCTGATATCGGCTTATATTTGCAAAAAATGAATTCGTTGGAAAAAGGTATCGTAATAAAATCGACGGGCAGTTGCTATTGGGTTCGGAAGGCCGACGGGAGCGTGGTGGAGTGCCGCGTGCGCGGTAAGTTCCGCACCAAGGGGCTGCGCACCACAAACCCCATTGCGGTGGGCGACTCGGTTGAGTTCTGCATCGACGAGAAAATGGATAAAGGCTTGATACAGAACATCGAAGAGCGCCGAAACTATATCATCCGCAAGTCGATAAACTTGTCGAAAGAGGCGCAGATTATGGCCGCCAACATCGACCAAGCCATTCTGGTGGTGACGCTCGTCAGTCCGCGGACATTCACGCAGTTCATCGACCGCTTTCTGGCATCGGCCGAGGCGTATAATATTCCTTCTGTTTTGGTTTTCAATAAGATAGATTTGTACGACGCCAAGCAGACCGCCGAACTCGACGAGTTGGTTGGTATCTATCAAAAGATTGACTATGAGTGCGTTAAGGCATCGGCGGAGGCTGGCATCGGCATCGACCGCATTGAAGAACTCACGCGCGGCAAACTCTCGTTGCTGGCGGGGCATTCGGGCGTGGGCAAATCAACCATCGCCAACCGTCTGAACCCCAATCTCGACCTGCGTACATCGGCCATTTCCGACTCGCACGACAGCGGAATGCACACCACCACTTACCCCGAAATGCACCCGTTGATGAATGGCGGCTATATTATTGATTCACCTGGAATTAAGGGATTTGGGACCATCGAAATGAAGGACGAGATGGCGCACTATTTCCCCGAAATGTTCGCCGAGTCGGCCAACTGCCAATTCTACAACTGCACCCACACTCACGAGCCGAAATGCGCTGTGAAACAGGCTGTTGCCGAAGGACGCATTGCACAGAGCCGCTACAATAGTTATTTAAGCCTTTTGAACGATGAAGATGAGGATAAATATCGCCAAGGTGTTGATTAGCACGGCTTTGGCAGTTGTGCTGTGCGCCTGTGGAAGCCAATCATCGCCGCAAGGCCAACAGCAGAAGGCCGAGACATCGGCGCAGACCGAAAAACCGAAAACTGAAAAACCGAAACAGGCATCGACTCAAAAGAAAAAGGCCGACAAACCCAAGAAGGTGCGCCTGACCGAAGACAATGTGGTTGAGGAACTTACACGGTACGGCCGCGAAAATCCCGAAAAGCGGGTGCGCATCATCACGCCAATGGGAAAGATTGTGGTGGAACTGTACGACAACACGCCGCTGCACCGCGCCAACTTCATCCATCTGGTTAAGGAACACTACTACGACGGCACGGAGTTTTACCGCGTCATCGACGGGTTTATGATTCAGGGCGGCGACACCGACGGATACGAGCGCCGCGCCGTGAAGGAGAAAATCGGCAAATACACGCTGCCGCCCGAGTTCCGCGAGGAGAATTTTCACAAACGCGGGGCGCTGTCGATGGTGCGCGAGTACGAGAACAACCCAGAGAAACGCTCGTCGCCGTTCGAGTTTTTCATTGTGCAGGGCACCAAGTACACCGACGGCGAACTGAATGGCACCGAGTTCAACTACGACGTGAAAATCAGCCCCGAGCACCGCGCCGTCTATCGCGAGCAGGGCGGCTGCGCCCATCTTGACGGGCAGCACACCGTGTTTGGCGAAGTGGTTGAGGGAATGGACGTTGTGGACCGCATCGCCGCCGTCGAAACCGACCAAGGCGACTGGCCGATTAAGGCGGTGACTATTAAGATGGAGATAGTTAAGTGAGGGTGAATCGGTCAATTGGTGAATCGGTGAATCGTTTAAGGTTTAACGGGTTGAAACGCTTTGCTGTTTAACAAGTTGAAATGGAGAATTGTTTAGATGTTTAATTGGTAGAAATATATTTTGTACTTTTACAAACAAAAAACAATTTGCTATGACTACCGCGGCATTTTGTTGGCTTACATTGAAGGAATTGGGTTGACCGCAAGTGAAAAACAATGGCTTGCTAATAAGTTGAGAGAAAAAGATTTGCAAATTGAAGAAAATAAAACTTCTACAAAAAAAGAAGGTTTGACAGGGTTGCGGTGGTTGCTTGAGCATCCGATTGGTGAATCAAAGAATCTTTAATGAGTAGCAACTT
>JAFZKK010000062.1 GCA_017551905.1 Salinivirgaceae bacterium | reverse complement strand
CTTGAAGACTCAATAGCCCGCATCAGGGCAGGCAAGGCCGACATTCGCGTGCTCGACGGCGTGATGGTTGACTACTACGGCTCGCAGATGAGCCTGTCGCAGGTGTCGAACGTTACCGTGCCCGACGCCCGCACAATCAAGATTCAGCCGTGGGAGAAGAAGATGTTCGATGTTATTGAGAAAGCCATTATGGCATCGAATCTCGGCTTCAACCCGACCAACAACGGCGAGGCGATAATAATTGCCGTTCCGCCTCTGACTGAGGAGCGCCGCCGCGACCTTGTAAAACAGGCAAGGGCCGAGGGTGAAAATACCAAAATCATTATCCGCAATGTCCGCAAAGACGCCAACGAGGCTTTCAAAAAGATGAAGAAAGACGGTCTGGCCGAAGATTTGGCAAAAGACGCCGAGGAGTCGATGCAGAAACTCACCGACAGCTACATTGCAAAAATCGACGAGCTTCTGAAGAAAAAGGAACAGGATATTATGGCGGTTTAATTATTAAGTGAACCGATAACTTGAAACGCTCCGTTGTCATGAATGATGACGGGGCGTTTTTTTATGTGTGAAAAAACCGAAAACTTAAAACTTGTTAAAAAATGCCGATTCCGTTCAAAAACATAATCGGCGCGAATGGTTAGTTTTGCTTGTTTCACAAATAGTACGAAAATGGGCAAAGAGACGTCAAAAACCCCGTTGATGGACCAGTACAACAAGATTAAGTCGAGTTATCCCGATGCCATTTTGCTGTTCCGCGTGGGCGATTTTTACGAAACATATTCGAGCGACGCTGTCACAACGGCCAAGATTCTGAACATAACGCTGACAAAACGCTCAAACGGTGCGGCGGCCGATGTTGAAATGGCCGGATTTCCCTACCATGCGCTCGACACATACTTGCCCAAACTGGTGCGTGCCGGCCAGCGCGTTGCAATATGCGACCAACTTGAAGACCCAAAACTCGCCAAAACCATTGTGAAACGTGGTGTTACTGAGCTTGTTACGCCGGGCGTATCGGTCAGCGACAACATCCTCGAAAATCGCGAGAACAACTTCCTTGCTTCGGTCTATATCGAAAAAAAATCGGCTGGCATTTCCTTCCTCGACCTCTCGACAGGCGAGTTCTACGTGGCTGAAGGCAGTATTGATTACGTGAACAAACTGATTCAGACCTTCCGCCCCAAGGAGTTACTTTACGAGCGCGGCAACAAAGAAATGATTCAGGACACTTTCGGAATGTGTTTCTACATCTACGCCGTCGACGAGTGGGTTTATTCGGCTCAAGCCGCCACCGACCGTTTGCTCAAGCATTTCCAGACGCAGTCGCTCAAAGGTTTCGGCATCGACAAGTTGCATCTTGGCACAATAGCTGCCGGCGCTGTTCTTCACTATCTCGACATTACACAGCACACGCAGATAGGCAATATAACTGGTATTCAGCGTATTGCCGAAGACGAATATGTCTGGATTGACCGTTTCACCTTCCGCAACCTCGAGGTTTTTGCGCCGCTAAACGAAGACGGTCACAGTCTTATCGATGTGATAGACAACACTTTGACGCCTATGGGTTCGCGAATGCTGAAGCGCTGGGTATCGTTGCCGCTGAAAAACGTGACGGCTATTCACGAGCGTCAACAGATAGCTTCGTATTTTGCTGACAACGAGGATGTAAAACTGCAAATTGAGGCCGAACTGAAGAATATGGGCGACCTTGAGAGGCTCATCAGCAAGGTCACATTCAACCGCATCAATCCGCGCGAGATGCTGACGCTGAAAAGCGCGCTCAAATCAATAGTTCCGATTAAAAAGATATGCGAACAATCTGGCATTGAAGCTCTTAAGATTGTCGGCGAACAACTTAATCCGTGCGCGTCAATCTGTCAGAAAATCGAAAACGAGATAAGCCTTGACCCGCCGGTGCAGGTGGCCAAAGGCAATGTCATAAAAAACGGTGTGAACGCCGAGCTCGACGAGCTGCGCCACATTGCTTACGAAGGCCGCGACTATCTTCTTGAACTGCAACAACGCGAGAGCCTCGAAACCGGCATTCCGTCGCTGAAAGTGAGCTTCAACAACGTTTTCGGATACTACATCGAGGTGCGCAACGCCCACCGCGACAAGGTGCCGCAAGATTGGATTCGCAAACAGACGCTTGTCAACGCTGAACGCTACATAACCAAGGAGTTGAAGGAGTATGAGGAGAAGATTATGGGTGCCGAGGAGAAGATTCTGGCTCTTGAGCAAAAAATCTACAACGATTTGGTTTTTGCCGTGTCGGAGTTTGTGACGGCTATCCAGCTCGACGCCTCGCTTCTCGCCAAAATCGACTGTCTGTTGTCGTTTGCCACCACCGCCCGCATCCATCATTACTGCATGCCTGAGGTCGACGACAGCCGCGTCTTCGAGATAAAAGAAGGCCGCCACCCGGTTATCGAAACGCAGATGCAGCCGGGCGAGGAATATGTATCAAACAATGTCTCGCTCAACGACGAAGACCAGCAAATCATCATCATCACGGGTCCGAATATGGCCGGAAAATCGGCTTTGCTGCGGCAAACGGCGCTCATTGTTCTGTTGGCGCAGATAGGCTCGTTTGTGCCGGCTGAGGCGGTGCACATCGGCTTCATCGACCGTATCTTCACACGCGTTGGGGCTTCGGACAACATCTCGGTTGGCGAATCGACCTTTATGGTCGAGATGAACGAGGCGGCAAACATCCTCAACAACATCAGCGAGCGCAGTCTTATCTTGCTCGACGAGCTTGGCCGCGGCACTTCAACCTACGACGGTATCAGCATCGCATGGGCCATTGTTGAGTATATCCACGACCACCCGTTGTATAAGGCAAAAACGATGTTCGCCACTCATTATCACGAACTTAATGAGATGAGCAAGAGTTTTGAGCGTATAAAGAACTACAATGTGTCGGTGCGTGAGGTTGACAAGAAAGTGCTGTTCTTGCGCAAACTTGTGCCGGGCGGCAGCGAGCACAGCTTCGGTATTCATGTGGCGCGCATGGCCGGAATGCCGAAAAGTGTGGTGCGGCGTGCCGAGGTTATTCTTGGCGACCTTGAAAAATCGCGGCGCAACACCGAGCCGTCGGTAAGCACCGCTAAATCGTCGGGCGGTGTGCAGCTCAGCTTCTTCCAACTCGACGACCCCGTCCTGAAAGAAATCCGCGACCAAATAAAAAATCTCGACATAGATAATCTGACACCTATCGAGGCGCTGAACAAACTGAATGATATTAAGCGGATTACGGGAATTTGATTATCCGGTTTTTACAAACGAAAAACACCGCAACTGCATCTAACAATTGCGGTGTTTTTGCATGTTGGCTGTCAGCCAATCTTTTCCTGCATTAAATCTTATCGAAAGCCTGCGCAAGGTCGTCGATAATATCGTCGATGTGCTCGGTTCCGATGCTCAAGCGGATTGTGCTTGGCGTGATGTGCTGTTCGGCCAGCTCCTCGGGCGACAGCTGCGAGTGGGTGGTTGTATAAGGATGAATGACAAGACTTTTTACATCGGCCACGTTAGCCAATAAGCTGAAAATCTTCAGGTTGTCGATGAACTTCCAGGCTTCTTCCTGGCCACCTTTTATCTCGAAGGTGAAGATTGAGCCGCCGCCGTTGGGAAAGTATTTTTTGTACAGTTCGTGGTCGGGGTGGCTGTTCAAAGCCGGGTGGTTCACGCTTGCAACTTTCGGGTTTTTGCTCAGATAATCAACAACTTTCAAGGCGTTTTCGGTGTGGCGCTCAACACGGAGGCTCAGCGTCTCGACACCTTGCAACAGAATCCAAGCGTTGAACGGCGAGATGGCAGCGCCAGTGTCGCGCAAGATGACCGCGCGGATGCGGGTAACAAAGGCCGCAGCGCCTGCCACATCGGCAAATACGGCTCCGTGGTACGACGGGTCGGGCAGGGCAAGTGTCGGGAACTTGTCGGCATTAGCTTTCCAGTTGAATTTGCCGCCGTCGACAATCACACCGCCGAGGCTACTGCCGTGGCCACCAAGGAATTTCGTTGCCGAGTGAACAACCACGTCGGCGCCGTGCTCCAGCGGACGAATCAGATACGGAGTGCCGAATGTGTTGTCAACAATCAGCGGAATGTTGTGACGGTGAGCCACTTCGGCCACTGCCTCAATGTTCAGAACGTCGCTGTTGGGGTTCCCAAAAGTCTCGGCAAAAACTACTTTGGTGTTCGGTTTGATGGCGGCCTCAAGCGCCTTCAAGTCGTTCACTTTGACAATTGTGTTAGTCACGCCTTGTGTTGCAAGTGTATGAGTGATAAGATTATAGCTACCGCCATAGAGGTTGTCGGCTGCCACAATGTGGTCGCCCGCTCTTGCGATATTTTGCAGTGCGTAGGTGATGGCTGCCGCGCCGCTGGCTACTGCCAAGCCGGCTACACCGCCTTCGAGGGCTGCCACACGGTCCTCAAAAACACTTTGCGTAGTGTTGGTGAGGCGACCATAGATGTTGCCCGCGTCGCGCAGACCAAAGCGGTCGGCTGCGTGCTGCGAGTTGTGGAATACGTACGATGTTGTTTGATAGATTGGAACTGCGCGCGAGTCGGTTGTCGGGTCGGCGTTCTCTTGTCCTACGTGAAGTTGTAGCGTTTCGAAATGAAGTTTTTTCTGTGTCATAGCTTTACATTTTTTATTGTTATTAAATACGTTTCGTTTTAGAATTTTTGACACGACAAAGATGGGGTGTTTGGAAGTATTCACCAAATAAATGCTTGATATTGGAATATTCGCCTATAATTCGCTTTTTATTAGCGCGTTTGTTCTAAAACCGATGTTCAAAATTGAGCCTTGCAGAAATTTATTCCACAGAAACCTACTGAAATGGTAGCCAAAACGGGCCGATGGAAGGCAAAAAAGTGCTAATAAATGTCATTATAAACGAAAAAACCGCTTCGAAGGCTATCGAGCGGTTGTGGATGGGTGGAGCATAGCGGACTCGAACCGCCTACCTATTCGTTGCGAACGAATCGCTCTGCCAGATGAGCTAATGCCCCATTTGCGTTGATGCAAAAATAGAAAAACACTCTTATTATCGACACAGTCAATCATCTAAACTTCAAAACGTTTTACACCATAATCTTAAACAAAAAAGCCCCGCCAACCGGCAGGGCTTTTCTGTTGCAAAAGATATCGAATAACTATTCTTCCTCTTTGTGTTCGGCCTCGTAAGCCTTGAGCAACTTCTCTTGAACATCGCTCGGCACTTGAGCGTACTCGGCGAATTTCATTGTGTAGGTTGCGCTACCCGATGTGAGTGAGCTCAACGATGTCGAGTATTTGTTCAGCTCGGCCAGCGGAACGCGTGCCTGCAACTTCTCATAACCCGATTCGCTGCTCATACCCATAATCATAGCGCGGCGGCCTTGCAGGTCACTCATCACGTCGCCCATATACTCCGACGGCACAAGCACCTCAACATCGTATATCGGCTCCATAATCTTCGGGCCGGCTAATTTGAAGGCTTGGCTGAAGGCGTTGCGTCCTGCAAGTTTGAACGAGATTTCGTTCGAGTCAACCGGGTGCATCTTACCATCGTAGATGCAGACGCGGATGTCGCGTGCGTACGAACCCGTGAGCGGGCCTTCTTCCATCTTCTCCATTATACCCTTTTGGATTGCCGGCATAAATCTTGCCTCGATGGCGCCACCCACAATGCAGTTGCAGTAGATGAGCTTTCCGCCCCACGGCAGGCTGATTTCCTCGGTTCCGCGAAGGCTGACCGACCAGTCTTTGCCATCGATTTTGTAGGTCGATGGTGCGGGCATTCCCTCGTAGTACGGCTCGATAATCATATGCACCTCGCCAAACTGTCCGGCGCCGCCCGATTGTTTCTTGTGGCGGTAGTCGGCCTGTGCGGCCTTGGTGATGGTCTCGCGGTACGGAATCTTCGGGTCGATGAACTGCACTTTCAGGCCGTGCAGGTTTTCCAACTGCCATTTCAGCGAGTTGATGTGGAACTCACCCTGTCCGTAAACGATGGTCTGTTTCAGTTCTTTCGAGTATTCGACAACAATGCTCGGGTCCTCTTGCGATTTGCGGACGAGCAGGTCGCCCAATTTCTCCTCTTCCGATGCGTCAACCGGTTTGATGGCTGTGCGGAAGCGCGGGTCGGGCATTTGGATTGCCGGATAGGTCCAGTCTAAATCCTTGTCGTTCAGCGTGTGATTGGTTTTTGTCTCTTTCAGTTTCACCATTGCGCCAATATCGCCTGCCACCATTTCGGTCAGTTTCTCGCGGTTTTTGCCTGCGGGCGAGAAGAACTGCGACAGACGCTCTTTGGCGTTCTTGTTGGTGTTCACAAGGTCCATACCCTCGGTGATTTTTCCCGACATTACTTTGAAGTAGAGAACCTCGCCAACGTGCTCCTCGACGGTTGTCTTGAACACGAATACCGATGTCTTGCCGTTCGGGTCGCACTTAACCTCGTTGCCTTCAGAGTTGACGGGTGCAGGCATTTCGGTCGGGTTTGGAGCCACATTGCCCACAAACTCCATCATACGGCGGATGCCCATATCTTTCTTTCCTGCAACACAGAACACCGGGAACATTCCGCGGCTGATGATTCCGGCGCGGATTCCGGCGCGCATCTGGTCCTCGTCAAGCGAGCCTTCGTCGAAGAATTTCTCCATCAGCGAGTCGTCGTTTTCGGCGGCGGCCTCAATCAGTTTCTGGTTCAGGTCTTTGGCTTTGTCCATTTGGTCGGCCGGGATTTCGAGCACCTCCGGCACACCGCCTTCGGGTTTCCAGCGGTACATTTTCATCTTCAGTACGTCAATCATCTCGTTGTAGCCCGTGCCCGGATTAATCGGGTACTGAACAATGGCCACTTTGTTGCCGTAGAGAGCGTGCAGCTCCTCAACCGTCTTTTCGAAGTTGGCTTTTTCGTGGTCGAGTTGGTTCACGGCAATCAGCATCGAAGTGTTCAGGCGGTTGCAGTGGCGCGAAATTGTCTGCGTTCCCACCTCAACGCCCTTCGACGAGTTGATGACCATAATGGCGGCATCGGTTACGGCGAGCGACGATATCACACCGCCCACAAAATCGTCCAATCCCGGGGTGTCGATAATGTTCAGCTTCTTGTTGTTGAACTCGACGTGCAAAACAGTTGAATAAACTGAACGCCCTTGCTCGTGCTCGATGGCGTTGTAGTCCGACACCGTGTTCTGACTTTCGATGTCGCCTCGGCGTGAAATCACTCCGGCTTCAAACATCATAGCTTCGGCCAGAGTGGTTTTCCCAGAGCCGGCCGCACCAATTAACGAGAGATTCTTAATCTCATTAGGTTGATACACTTTCATAATAAATGGTATATAGTTTTAAAAAAGTACGTGGTTTCGTGTGTCACGAACAAGGTTAAAGTTATAGCATTTTTTTTTGAATTCCGATATGTTTTTGCAAAATAGTTTCGTAAAAATCATTTTAAATAGTTGAAGGCCGCATTGTTGCTCAGTTTGCCGATATTTGTCGAAAAACAATTATTGCATTTCCAATTTGTTTCGACTTTCTTTTTATATTTATCGCTTTCGATAACAAATCAAAAAACAACATAAAAATGGCAAAGGAACAAGCAAATGTTAGCACGGCTAACAGTGAGAAGATTAAGGCTTTACAGCTGACGATTGACAAGATTGAAAAGAATTTCGGCAAGGGCTCGATAATGCGTATGGGCGATAATGTGGTTGAGAACGTGCCGGTCATTTCTTCGGGCTCTATCAGCCTCGATTTGGCATTGGGCATCGGCGGTTATCCGCGCGGCCGCGTCATCGAGATTTACGGCCCCGAGTCGTCAGGTAAAACCACGCTTGCCATTCACGCTATTGCCGAGGCGCAGAAGAACGGTGGCATTGCCGCTTTTATCGACGCTGAGCACGCCTTCGACCGTTTCTATGCCGCAAAACTTGGCGTCAACATCAGCGAGTTGCTTATTTCGCAGCCCGACAACGGCGAACAGGCTCTTGAAATTGCCGACCACCTCATCCGTTCCGGAGCCATAGACATTATTGTAATCGACTCGGTTGCAGCCTTGACACCAAAAGCCGAAATCGAAGGCGAGATGGGCGACTCTAAAATGGGTCTTCAAGCACGACTGATGTCGCAAGCATTGCGCAAACTCACTGCAAATATCAATAAGACAAACACTTGCTGCATCTTTATCAACCAGTTGCGTGAGAAGATTGGTGTGATGTTCGGCAATCCTGAGACTACCACCGGCGGCAACGCGTTGAAGTTCTACGCCTCAATCCGCATCGACATCCGCCGCACATCGACACTCAAAGACGGCGACGAGTCAATCGGCAACCATGTTAAGGTGAAGATTGTCAAGAAGAAACTTGCCGCACCGTTCCGCAAGGCCGAGTTCGACATTATGTACGGCGAAGGCATCTGCAAATCGGGCGAGTTGGTCGATATGGCCGTCGAGCTTGGTATCATCAAAAAATCGGGCTCGTGGTTCAGCTATGGCGATGCGAAACTTGGTCAGGGACGCGACTATGTACGTCAGCTAATGGTTGATAATCAGGAACTTGCCAAGGAAATCGAAACCAAGATTATGGAGATAATGACCAAGTCGGACGCTCCTATGCTTGAGTCGTCGGCCGATGCAGAGGCTGAAGATGATTAGCCTTTGCCGACCTGCAATTATATCCGGCGCAAGTTTGTTTTAGGCTTGCGCCGATTTTTTTGATAGCTTCGCCGCCAATTAGATTCCGACAAACGAATGAGAAAAATCGCATTGATATTATTGCTGATGGCCGCAATGCCGGCAATGGCCCAGCTGTCGGTGGGCGTAAGGGCTGGCTATGGTGTTTTCGGTGTCGATTTTGAGCCGCCATCGCTCAATGGCAATCAAGTGAATCTTTATGAGCCGAATTTCGGTATTGTCGGCATTTTCAACAACGAAAACAACTTTGGCGTTCAACTTGAGGTGAACTACGCCGTAAAAGGCTGGCGCGAGGAGGACGAGGACATTCCGGGGTCGGAGTACAAGCATGAGATAACCTACCTTGAGGTGCCATTTATGACTCATTTTGAACTTGGCAAGCGTAACCTGCGCGTTTTTGGACTGTTCGGCCCGTATATCGCCTTTAAGCAAGATGACAAAGCATCTTCAAAAAACTACGACGCTGTGATGAAAAATCCGCAGTTCAATCCATACGTGCAAACCGTCCGCGACTTCGATTTCGGAAACAAGGTTGGCGGCGGCATACGGTACAATATCGGCCGAGTGTCGGTTTTCGCCGATGTCCGTTACGATTTGCAGATTGCCGGCGGACAGAACATCTTCAAGAAACACCCCGACAAAATTCAGACATCAAGGCTGAAAGAGTTAAGTGGCTCAGTCGGCCTGGTGTTCAACATCCGCAATCAGAAAGTTGTGGAGGAGAAAGAGTATTATGTGCCCAAAGAGGGCATGGATACCGGGATTGAGTATTTTTAATAAGTCCTGAATCCGATAATCTGACGCACTTCCTTCAATGTTTTTGCAGCGCTCTCGCGGGCTTTCTCGGCTCCGCGGCGGGCAATGCTGTCGAGCAATTCGGTATTGTTTGAATATTCCAAAATTCGCTCACGAATGGGCGACAGCGTCTTAACAATGTCCTCGGCAAGTTGCTTTTTCATATCGCCGTAGCGCAGCGTGCAGTCGTTCCATTTCTCATCGAAATATTTATATGTGTCAGCCGAGCTGGCTATCTCCATTAAGGTGAACAGGTTTTGAATCACCTCGGGTTTGGGGCTGTTTGGCGCCTGCGGACCGGCATCGGTAACGGCGCGCATCACTTTCTTGCTAATTGTCTTTGCGTCCTCAAACAGATAGATGCAGTTGCCTTCGCTTTTACCCATTTTGCCGCTGCCGTCGAGGCCGGGGATTTTGATAGCTTGCTGGCTGTAATGGAAATTCTGCGGCTCGGGGAAGAACTCCACACCATATATATTATTGAATCGGCGGGCGCATTTGCGTGCCATTTCCATATTCTGTTCCTGGTCTTTGCCCACGGGCACCTTCACGGCTTTGTGCTGAAGAATGTCGGCAGCCATAAGCGTTGGGTAGGTGAACAAACCGGCATTCACGTTATCGGGCTGTTTGCGCGCTTTCTCTTTGAAAGTGGTGACGCGGCCCAACTCGCCAATGTAGGTGTTCATATTTAAATATAGGTATAGCTCGATAGTTTCAGGCACATCGCTCTGTATATAAATAGTGGCTTTTTCGGGGTCGATGCCGCAAGCCAGATATTCGGCAAGAATGGTGCGCACGCTGTTTTGTATGTTCTCCGGCTTGGGATGTGTTGTAAGCGAATGCCAGTCGGCGATAAAAAACAGGCAGTTATACTCTTCCTGCATTTTCACAAAACTTGTCACTGCCCCATAATAATTCCCTAGATGCAGATTTCCTGTCGGGCGAATCCCGCTAACTACTGTTTCCATATCGGTGTGTCTGTAAATATTTGGCGCAAACTTAATCAGATTAGATTTTTGTGCAAAACCGATTTTTTGACATTCCGACAGCGGAAAAAAGCACCGCCGACGCGCTTATAATCCGACATTTTGGCTCTGCGCCTTGCATTTTAGAGGCCGAAACCGACAGGATAATGTCAAAACAAAGCCGAAAAGCGAAGCGGCGGGCAGATTGACGCTAGAGTATATCTGCTTATAAATCAACATGAAAAGCTTTTTTAGTACGCGGTTGAAATCGACATTCAAGAAAAAACGTGTTTTTTTTCTAAAAAAATTTCATTTTATGGCTTAAACATTAGCATAACAGTACATTTTAATTATATTTACAACGCTTTAAGCAAATCAATTTGTTATAAAAACCTTTAAAACACTCGGTGATGAACAAACAAGAATTAGTTTCTGCTATGGCAGGAAAATCAGGCTTGACAAAAGCCGACTCAGAAAAAGCTTTAAACGCTTTCACAGCTGCAGTTGCTGACGCCCTTGGTAAAGGCGAAAACGTTCAACTGGTTGGTTTCGGAACATTCTCAGTTAGCGCTCGTGCTGCAAGAACTGGCAAGAACCCACGTACTGGTGCAAAAATCACCATTGCAGCTAAGAAAGTTGCCAAATTCAAAGCTGGTAAAGCTTTGGCCGACAAAGTTGGTTAAAAAAGAGGCCCTCAGTTGAGGGCTTTTTTTATTTTATGCGGGTTTCAACATCTATTGGAACCCGTTTTTTATGCCATGGACGATAGCGGATAATTGTTTGTGACCATTTCCGTAACACTGAAATACTCATCAACCGAGTGGCATTTCTTCACCATCTTCAGCACTTTATGCTGGTCGGCAAACATCTGCGACCAGTATTCCCAATAGGTTGTCATTTTTTGCAGGAAATGTCCGGCGCCCTGCAAGCGGTTAAGCTGGCGTCCGGCTATTTCGACGGTAAAATTGGAAAACCGACTGCGTTTTTGGCTTATATTCAGCGTCTCGCCTTTAATTTCGTTGGCTAAAAACGGGTTACGGAGCAATCCGCGGCCAATCATCAAGTGTGTGACCGCAGGGTTTGCATCAAGTAGCTCACGGGCTTGCTCAGCTGTGAGTATGTCGCCATTGTAAGCCACCGGATGTGCTGATTCGGAAATGATTTCGGGCATAATTTCGGGCATAATACTTTTGTCGGCCTCGCCATTGTACATCTGTTTGCCGATGCGCGGATGAACGATTATCTCTTTAATATTGTGTCGGTTCAACACATCCAGCACTGGCCAAATCTCATCGGGTGACAGATAGCCCAGCCGCATTTTTACCGAAATGGCGATATCGCTTTGCGCCTCAAAATCAGAAAGTAAGCTGTCGATTTTTTCGGGATAGGGCAAAAGTCCGGCTCCCAGCTGTCGTTTGGCCACCATCGGAAAAGGACATCCAAGATTCCAGTTCAGCTCGGTGTAGCCTAACTTGCCGACGGTGTGCGCCACCTGCAGCATATCGTCGGTTTTGTTGGCCAACACTTGCGGCACCACAGTCAATCCATTGTTTATTTCGGGGGCAATGTCGGCAAGGCTTTTGGGTTTGATTTCGCCGCCTTCAACCTTGATATATGGCGCATAAAACACGTCAACCCCGCCAATATGGCTAAGGGTTGAACGGTATATCTGGTCGGAAAACCCCTGCATCGGGGCTAATGAAATTCTCATCAATGCCTTTTCGACAGTTTAGTAATCATCCAGCGCAGGCCGTCGAACACAAGCAACAAGTACAAGAAGCCGGCAAGTATCCACATTACCACAATGTTGAACCAGAAGGTGTCAATCTGCATGTTGCCAATCTGTTTGAACGGTGCGTAGAAATGGGCACGGCCACAACGGCTTTCCGGACGTTTGAAAATCGGGTCCGAAACTTGCACAAAGTAGTCGCCCATATCGTGGATTTTCTCAATTTCGATACGGTTGGTGACAAAATTGGCAAGAGCGTCGTTGGTGTACTTCTTTTTCTGCTCAACAAGCTCCTTGTTGCCGCCAAGAGCCTCAGCTTTCTCTGCTATGGCGCGGTCGAGAACCGATATGGCCTTGTTCTGCTTCAGCTGATAGAGTTTGGCTGTTTTGTCGAGATGCTGTTTCAGTTTGTTCTGCATGCTCTCGTCAAACTTGTCAAGTGTAATGTCATCGACATCGGCAAATTGCAGCTGCGGAGTACGATTGTTCAGTTTCGTAACCTCAGTGTGAAGCAAACGGATTATTTGTGCGCGTTGTTCCTCGTCGGCATCGGAAGTCAACTTGGCAAGTTTATTGTTAAGAGCCGGAACCAGATAAGAACCCACATATCCAGCTTCACTCTTAAGCATCTCTATTTCAAAGAAATCGATTTCATAATCATTGTCGCGGAACTGCTTGACGGCCATCGCCTCGTAAGCCCAACGCGATGGCATCATATCGCCAATCACAGGCACCACCTCGTATGAGCTGATGGCTTTGTTCAACTTGTCGAACTTGACCATTGTGCCGCTGAAAAGTAGCTGTGGCACTATCAGGAACGGAATCAAAATATAAATTGTGACAACCGAGTCGAGCGCGGCCGAGATGTTCAGGCCAATCATATTCGAAACGCACGACGCGGTGAACAGTATCAGCCAGTGAGCCAGCGTCATGCCGTGGATTTCCATTATAGTGTTGCCAATGAGCATGAACGACAGCGTCTGGATGGCCGAAATGACAAACAGCACGGCGATTTTGCTGTTCAGGTAGCTCACGTGGCTCAGGTTCAGGAACGACTCGCGCTTCAACAGCTGACGGTCGCGGATAATCTCTTCGGCACTCACGGTCAAGCCGATGAATATTGAAACCACAACACCCATAAACAAATAGATAGGTAGGTTCTCGTTGCCGCTGAACACAAAGATGTTCGGGTTGCTGCCTTCGCCTGCTATATATTTTGTGAAATAGGCCAGGATGAGTGCCAACACCGGTGCCTCAAGGAAATTGATGAGCATATATTGGCGGTTGGCCAGTTTCGACAGAATGTTACGCTCGCAGAAGATGCGGAACTGCTTGAACATTCCCGGAATGTTGAAGTTGTTTTTCGGCAAATCCTGCTTCTCCATATCGAACTTAATCTTCGATTTAGAGTGCTCTTCGTACATTTTTGCCCACTCCTCAGGCGACGTTTTACGCTTGTGTGTGGTGCGGCCGTACTCGTCAACCACCTTCGACTCCAGAATCTGAAGCACTTGCTCTGGGTTGATGTTGCCGCAATGGTAACACTCACTCTCTGTGGCATTTACGTGATTGCTCATTGTCTTAAAATAGACAACCGAATCAACCGGGTTGCCATAATAAACAAGGTAACCGCCCTTGTCCATAATCAGCAACTTGTCGAACATCTTGAAGATGACCGATGACGGCTGGTGAATATTGACAATCACCAATTTACCCTTCAAAGTCTGTTCCTTCAAAAGGTCCATAACCATTTCAGAGTCCATCGACGAAAGACCCGATGTCGGCTCATCGACAAACATTACAAGCGGCTCACGGATAAGCTCCAGCGCGATGTTCAAACGCTTGCGCTGACCACCACTGATGGTCTTGTTCAGCGGGTTGCCCACCACAAGGTCGGCGGTGGCTTTCAAGTCAAGGTCCTCAAGAACCTTGTTCACAGCCTCGTCAATTTGCTCCTCGGTGTACTCGCTGAAGCAAAGTTTGGCGCTATAGTAAAGGTTTTGATATACAGTAAGTTCCTCAATCAAAAGGTCATCCTGCGGCACAAAGCCGATAACGCCGTTCAGCTTCTCTTTTTTGGTGTAGATGTTGTAGCCATTGATAAGAATCTGTCCGCTCTGTGGCTCCAGATTGCCGTTGAGCACGTTGAGCAATGTCGATTTGCCAACACCCGAGCCACCCATAATACCGATGAGCTCGCCGCCTTGCTCGCAGAAATTGAAGTTGTGCAGACCGTTGTTGCTGCCTTTGAAGCGGAACTCAACATCTTTGGCCGTGAACACAACCTTCTCGGCGTTCATCGCATTGATGAACTTCGAAACAATGTCGCTGTAATAGATTGAGCCGATGCGCGGGCTGCGGATGGCCGAACCTTTTGGCAACATATAGGTGCGGTTGAGCATAATGCTGTGGCCGTTGAGGTAGAGGTCGGTCTCGCCCACATAGCGGAAGGCGTATGTGTTGATTGACGGCAGGAACAGAATCAGTATCCGGCCATCCAATTCTTTGAATTTCAGGTGTTTTACCTCCGGATTTGGCGATTCGTCATTCTTGTCAAGTACAAGTATGTTCTCTTTGTGCGGAATATCCTCGACTTTCGGGTTGAGGGTGAATGCGTAACAGTTATGGTACTCATCTTCTGGTATATTGAAGATGTCTGACACTGTTTTCACAAAGTCGAGCTCCTGTTCGGTTATGTTTGCGTCGAAGCATATAAACTCGAGCAACTGCAACAGCACCAACAGTTTTTGGTCTTGCTTAAGCTCACCGTTAATCTGTTCGCAGATGCGAAGCACCTTCACCGAGTTGAGCGATGTACGCTTGCGGCTCTGTTGTGCGTCGTCTTTCTTGACGCCGCCGCCGCGTTCCTCAACATATTTGTCGAAAAGCAAAAGGTATTCCGACACTTGCTCCGAACTGAGCATTAGTTTTAAGTACGATTCAACAAGCGAACGCGATTTGTCGTTCACTCCCTCTTGGTTTGCTGTGGCGATGATGGCGAAAAGCTGCATCAATGCCTTCAATATTGATTCACTCATTTACAAAAAGTTGTGAGAGCCGAATCCTCGCTCTCGGTATTTGTTTCTGTTAAAAATTATATGCGTAAAAGAACAAAAATTACTTTTCAATACAAAGAACAACGCGCCCATTTTTACTTGTTTGCGCATTTTTTATGTGTGTCGGCCTATTTGTACACCGGCAACTGGAACGTGTTGCTCACAAAAAACAACAAGATGTAGGCAATCAATCCGGCCAATATTGGTGTAACTACCCAGCCTAACATTATGTTTATCAGAACTTTGTATTTTATGCTGCGTCCGCCTTTCAGTAAGCCGATGCCCACAATGGCGCCAATCACAACCTGTGTGCTCGAAATTGGCACTTGCGGAATGTGCCCCAAGCCCGTAAGCGCAATGGCGTCGGAAATGATTTTCGATGAGAAGATGAAAAGCACAATGCTATGCGCCAAAACAACCACCATGGCCGTTTCCGCCGACAGCGGCATAAGGTCGCAGCCGACGGTCTGCATCGTATTTTTCGAATAGGTGAAGATGCCGGCCGACACAGCTATCGCGCCAATGAAAAACAACTGTTGCGTCCCGTTCAAAGTCAGAAATCCGATGCTCATTGGCTGAATGTCAACCGAATTGACAAACACGCCCATCACATTGACTATATTGTTGGCGCCCAGACTGTAAGCACCAAATGCGCCTATCACTATCAGCATTATTTTAAGAACGGTGTGCTTCCAGATTAGATGCAGCTTCAGTTTGTCGAAAATCCAACGGACAAGGAAATAGAGCAACACGGCAAACACGGCGCCCAAAATCATGCCCGCCACCCACGACGAGGCTATCTGCGCGAACTGTCCCATATCGGTATGCCGGCCGGCAAATATGTTCCAACCGATGATTGCGCCGACAATGGCCTGCGATGTCGAAACAATCAGCTTTGCGCGAATCATTGTGAAGACGGCCAGAGCTGAGGCGAGGGCAACGGTAAAGGCTCCGGCAATCTCGTCAATAGTTCCCAGCCGGCTTAGCGTTTCGGCTCCGCCTTCGCCTTGAAATGTCGCGCCAAGAATGACAAAAATGCTGGCGACAATGGCTGCCGTGCCGAATTTGACCATGCGTGAGCCGACGGCCGCGCCAAAAATGTTGGCCGTATCGTTGGCACCGAGGCTCCAACCCAAGAACAATCCGCTCGACAGAAAAAACAACAGCATCAGAGCATAACTTTAATTGAAAGAAGCGACAGAATGTCGGCCACAACCTCGGCTGCGTCGCTCAGTTGCTCAATGTGGCGAGTAAAGTAGCGGAGTTGCTCTTTGCGCGCCAAGTCGATGTCGTCAATCTGTTGGAAGATGACACGCCGCAGCTCGTTGGCCGCTCGGTCCGACTCCCGCTCGTAGAAGTAAATTTTGTTAATGTGGTCTTTGGTCTCGGCTTGCGACGAGAAGAACACCCTTACGGCAGCAATAGCCTCAACAGTGGCGGCGTTCGACACTTCGTTCAGCCGTTTCAGGCCGTCTTTCAACTTGTCGGGGATTTGCGGCCGCTCCACATCGAACTGTTGCAGCACATATTTCGACTTGTCAATCAGGTCGTCGGTTTTGTCGAGCAACCGCAGCACGTCGCCCGCCACCTGCGGCAGAAGCGAGTGAACCAGAAAATCGTTCTCGATGCGGCGTTGCAGGTGGTCGGCCTCCGACTCCTTCTCCTCAATCATCTTGAGCCGCCGCAAGAAATCATCGAATCGGTTGTCGGCATAATCGTTCACAGCCTCGCGGAAAAGCATCAGGCCGTTCTCCACGCCGTCGAAAAAGCTGTCCATCTGGCGGATAACACCGCGCGTCATTTTCAAAATGTTCTCCATAGCGAAAAATAAAAACGCTTGAAGATAACAAAAAAGACTTTCGGTTAACAAAAAGCATAATTTTGCGGCCTGTTTTTCAAAATTTGATATTTAGTTTTACCTTTGCGCGATTTTTCAGGCTTGATATGGACTACACTATTCCAATCAATGATTTAAAAGACGGAAAGCATCAGTACGGCTTCGATGTTGCTGACGAGTTCTTTGAGACATTTCCCGAATCGGAAGTGAAGAAGTGCTCTATTCACGTCGATGTCGAATTAGTAAAACGTGGCACGAATATTGAGGTGTTTTTCGGTTTGAAAGGAAAAGTGACGGTTGTGTGCGACCGCTGCCTCGACGAGTTTGATATGCCGATAGAAAACGAAGGCCACCTGTTTTTTGAACAGGGCGACGAGCCGGGCGAGGTTTCTGACGAGCTGATAATGATTTCGCGCAGCGATTCGCGTCTCGACCTGAAACAATATATATATGAATTCATCAGCCTTGCCATACCGGCTCAGAAGTATCATCCGGAGGACGAAAACGGCAACAGCGCGTGTGACCCCGAGATGCTGCGGAGGCTGAACGAGATAAAAACAAGCGGGAATGACGGCGCAACCGACCCGCGTTGGGACAAACTGAAAGATTTGGTTAACTAATTAATATTTTCAAAAATGGCACATCCAAAACACAGACACTCTAAAGAAAGAGGTCGCAAGAGAAGAACTCATTACAAGGCAGTTGCTCCAACTTTGGCTACTTGCTCAAACTGCGGAGCTCCTATTGAGTATCACCACGTTTGCCCTGAGTGCGGCTACTATCGTGGAAAACTGGCAATTGAGAAAACTGTTGCCGCATAAATAACAAATTGCTCAAGAAATGAGAATCGGAGTAGATATAATGGGAGGTGATTTTGCGCCAGAAGCCACAGTGATGGGCACTATACTGGCGCAAAAACAACTGCCTCCGGATGTAAAATTGGTGCTGTTTGGTCCGAAAGACAAGATTGAGGAGATTCTTAATCGTGAGAATGTTGACAAGAATCTTTTCGACATTGTTGACGCCCAGCAAGTTATCGAAATGGGTGACCACCCCGCAAAAGCGTTTGCGGCAAAACCGAACTCAAGCATAGCAATGGGATTCGGCTATCTTCAGAAAAAGATGATAGACGGTTTCGCAAGTGCCGGAAGCACCGGCGCAATGCTTGTTGGCGCAATGTACACCATTAAAGCGATACCGGGAGTTATACGTCCCTGCATATCTACCGAGATGCCTCAGTTCGAAGGCGCGCCAACATTGTTGCTCGATGTCGGGCTGAACGCCGACTGCCGCCCCGACGTGTTATACCAATACGCACAGATAGGTTCGGTTTATGCCGAGTCGGTTTACGGAGTGAAAAATCCGAAAGTGGCATTGCTCAACATTGGCGCCGAGCCTGCAAAAGGCAACCTTGTCATTAAAAGCACTTACGAGATGATGGCCGACACCAAGGACTTCAATTTCATTGGTAACATCGAAGGCAACCAGCTGTTGGGCAACTGCCCGGCCGATGTGGTTGTAACCGACGGATTCACAGGCAATATCGTCTTGAAAGAAGCTGAAGGCTTGTATAAGATTATCCGCAAGAAAGGCCTCACCGACGAGTTCTTCGAGAAATTCAACTTCGAGAACACAGGCGCGGTTCCGGTGCTTGGTGTCAACGGCATAGTGATGATTGGCCACGGAATATCGAACGACAAGGCTATTAAGACAATGATTCTGCAAACCAAACGCATGATTGAGGCAAAGGTTTCGGAAAAAATCTGCGAATTGTATAAGTAATGTCAGAAAAAATTCGAGCAAAAATATCCGGCATTGGAGCGTATGTGCCTGATTACATACTTACCAATGACGAGTTGAGCCGAATGGTTGATACCAACGATGAGTGGATAACCACTCGTGTGGGCATCAAGGAACGGCATATTCTCAAAATTGAAGGCGAAGGCTCTTCGTATATGGGCGAACGTGCTGTGCGCCAATTGTTTGAAAAAACCGGCACAAATCCCGATGATATTGATTTGGTACTCTGCGCAACGGTAACCCCCGACATGCCTTTCCCCTCGACGGCAAGCATAATTGCCGACAAGGTGGGCATCAAAAACGCAATGCACTTCGACATCAACGCAGGTTGCTCGGGCTTCATCTACACGCTGATAACAGCCAAAATGTACGTTGAGTCGGGGCAGTTCAAAAAAGTACTGTTGGTGACGGCAGAGAAGATGTCGTCAATTGTCGATTACACTGACCGCACCACTTGTCCGCTCTTTGGCGATGGCGCGGCTGCAATGCTCATCGAGCCGACTGACGACGGAACAGGCGTTATCGATTTTATAGCGCAAAGCGATGGCGTAGGGCGCAACTACTTGTATATGACCGCCGGCGGCTCGTGTCATCCGGCATCGGCTGAGACGGTTGAAAAACGCCAACATTTTGTCTGTCAGGAAGGACGCACGGTGTTCAAATACGCCGTCACGAATATGGCCAATGTATCCGTGGAGGTAATGAAACGCAACGGCATCACCGCCGACACTCTGGCTTGGTTGGTTCCGCATCAGGCCAATCTGCGCATCATCGACGCAGTGGCGCACCAGATGGAATTGTCGCCTGAAAAAGTGATGATAAACATCCAAAAATACGGCAACACCACATCGGCCACCATTCCGCTCTGCCTGAATGAGTGGGAAAACCGCTTGCACAAAGGCGACAACCTGATTCTGTCGTCGTTTGGCGCGGGCTTCACGTGGGGCGCTATCTATCTCAAATGGTCGTACGACGGCAAATAACGGTTTGCACCTTATCAATAAAAGATTAACTTTGGCACTCCGCAAAGGCGGAATCGAAAATATCAATCACTATGGCTAAAGACTTAGAATCGCTCCGCGACCAGATTAACATCATCGGCAGCGGAACAACCATCAAGGGAGACATCGACTGCAACGGCGATATGCGCATCGACGGTAAGGTTACGGGCAACATCAACATCTCGGGCAAGATTGTTGTCGGCACCACAGGCGACATCAACGGACAGATAAACTGCAAAAACTCGGAGATTGAGGGCAAGATAGAAGGCAAGATTTTTGTTGCCGAGTTGCTTGTGCTCAAGAGCACGGCCTCAATCCTTGGCGACATCACAACCACAAAACTCGCCATTGAGCCAGGCGCTACCTTTACGGGCAACTGCAAAATGGACGGCAAAGCGCAGGCCAATGCCGGAGAAAAATAACAATCAGAAAAACAATCTTAACAACTATGCCAAGTTTTCGGGCATCGCGTTCGAAATGCTTGGCATTATTGTTTTAGGCGTATGGGGCGGCCTCAAACTCGACGCACGCCTCGGCACCAAAGCTCTATTCACAATTGTGTTGTCGTTGGGCGCCGTGGCAGCGGCAATGTATATGATTGTGGTTAGGACGAGGAAGTAGAATGTGAAAGCATCTGCCAGATTATCAGCTCTTTCACAAATCACAACAAATATCATCTTTCGGAATTTTGCTCCACGAGAATTCCTTTGTCAGTTCAGTGAGCGATATAGGTTGCTGACGGTCAATTAAATGGGAGAGGAAGGCGATTTGCCCTAAAAGTTCTTCCGGTTTGAATTGTTGACGCAGAACGCCCATGTCGGCGGCACGGTCGCGTTTGGCAAGCCTTGCGCCTTGTGAGGTGACGAGCAATGGCAGGTGCGAAAACGCAGGAATTGTATAGCCAAGTTGCTGATATAGATAAATTTGCTGATGTGTTGATTGCAGCAAGTCGCGGCCACGAACAACCTCGGTAATGCCCATAAGAGCATCGTCGGTAACCACGGCAAGCTGGTAGGCAAAATTGCCGTCGGCACGTTGGACAATGAAATCGCCGCAATCGTGCTGCAAATTGCACTTTTGCTCGCCGTAATGTCCATCAATAAAGGAACTTACAGCGTCGGGAACTGCAATGCGAATAGATGGTATTTTTATAGCCAATAGTGTCATTCGCTCATTTTTCGTAAGGTTTCGGCAATGTCCGTTATACACAACCGAGCCGTCGGAAGCATGTGGTGCGCTTGCCGCCATAATGTCGGCGCGAGAGCAAAAACACGGATAGAGTAGATTCTTGCGCTGAAGTTTTTCTAATTCAGCATGATAAAATTCATCGCGCTGACTTTGGAAATATGGTGCGTTTGCTCCGCCGCGGCTTCCGCCTTCGTCCCAGTCGAGGCCGAGCCAAAGCAAATCGTCCTCAATCTGTGCGGCATATTCGGGTCGGCAGCGTTGCCGGTCGAGGTCCTCAATGCGCAGAATCCACTCGCCGCCCTGACTGCGCGCCGACAGCCACGACAGCACCGCACTGTAGATGTTGCCAAGGTGCATGCGACCGCTTGGCGAGGGAGCGAATCTGCCACGTATCATAGCGAGAGAATCAGTTTTTTGTCGATTTCGGCTAACGAGTGCAGCCGCGCGTCGGCAATAACGAACTCCTTGCGCTCGAACATGGTGGCGTCGGGCACGGCAATAACCTTCATGCAAGCGGCCTTGCCGGCTATCATGCCGTAAATTGAATCCTCAAGCACAAGGCATTCTGTTGGGTTGGTTTGCAGTATTTCAGCCGTCCGCAGGAATATTTCGGGATGCGGTTTGCCGTGTTGTAGATTTTCAGCCGACAGCACTTCGCTAAAATGCTGACGGATAGAAAGTTTGTCGAGAACAACATTTATGAGCGACATTGCCGACGACGATGCCACAGCCATTTTCAAACCTAATGAAGAAAAAAGCTCAACGGCATGTTGCACCCCGTCCATTGGTTGGGCGTGCAAGCCGACAAGGCGTGTTGTTTCGGCAAGAATCTCGGAAGCAACTTTTTCAGTATCAGTTATTTTGCCAGGATTTTGCACGCTCCAGTGTTTGGCCACTTCCGACACGCGCATTCCTGTTGTCGAGCGGCAATCGTCTTCTGTCAGACTGATTCCGTAGTTGGAAAAAACGGTCATCTCGGCTTGCCGCCAAAACGGTTCCGAATCGACCAAAAGACCGTCCATATCGAATATAACGGAGTGTATCATGAGTTACAAGGGATAAGTTACAAGTGACAAGGGATAGGGGGGGGAGAAGTTTAGAAGTTTAGAGAGTAATGATTAATGATTAAAGTTTAATGATTAATGGTTTGATTATCATTTCGTAATTCGTAATTCTGAATTCATAATTCTGAATTATTCCATCAGGCTTTGCCGGGTATCGACGAGTTTGTAAACGCGGTCGCCACGGCGGATAATCTGGCTTGTGGCAATTGACAGAGCCTCGCCTTTCTGGGCGTGCGCCACAGGTTTCAAATCGACACGCATCTCGCTGATAGTATGCTCGTAAACGCCTGTCGTCTCGCCAATTATCAGAAGCTCGTCGCCGGTGTTCAGCTCGCCGCTTTCGAGGGTTATCTCGGCCACATTCAGTTTTGTGAAATAATTGGTGCATCGGCCTACATACTCCTTGCGCTTGGTGGCTTTTGAGCCGTAAACGCCGCTCCATTCGCCAAGCCGGCGGCCAAGGTAGTAGCCGTCCCAGAATCCTCGGTTGAACACTTTCCGCAGCCGTTCTGTCAGATTGTCAATCAGTTCCTGCGTGAACTCGCCGTTGAAAATAGCGTCGATAGCGCGGTTGTAGCTGTCCACCACCATTTTGACATACTCCGGTCCGCGGGCGCGCCCTTCAATCTTCAAAACCGACACTCCGGCGCTCAGCACACGGTCGAGGAAGGGGAGGGTGCACAAGTCTTTGGGCGACATTATGTATTTGTCGTCAATCAACAGCTGTTGGCCTGTCTCACAATCGGTTACCTCGTAGCCGCGCCGGCATGCCTGAAAACACTCGCCGCGGTTGGCCGACCGTCCGTATTGGTGCAGGCTCAGATAGCATTTGCCCGACACGGCCATGCATAAAGCGCCGTGCGCAAACACCTCAATCTGAACCAGTTCGCCTTTGGGCCCGCGAATGTTTTGCTCATGGATAGCCTCGACAATGGCCGCCACTTGCTCCAGATTCAGCTCGCGGGCGGTTACCATAACATCGCAGAACCGGGCGAAGAAACGCACCGCCTCAATGTTGGTTATGTTGAGTTGTGTTGATGCGTGGACCTCAACATTGCGGCTCCGCGCATATTGCAGAACCGACAGGTCGGAAGCGATGATAGCCGTCAGTTTGGCCTCGGCGGCGGCATCGACAATGCGGTGCATCAGCTCCAGCTCGCTGTCATATACAATGGTGTTTATTGTCAGATACGATTTCAGTCCGTTCTCTTTGCAGATGCCGACAATCTTATGCAAATCGGCTATTGTGAAGTTGTTGGCCGAATGGGCGCGCATATTCAGGTTCTCGATGCCGAAATAGACCGAGTTGGCACCGGCTTGAATGGCGGCGGCAAGCGACTCGTAAGAGCCCACCGGCGCCATTATCTCGATGTCGCTGCGGCGAATATCCGTTCCAAAAACTGTTTTCATGTATGACGATGACTAAAACGATGACGATAACGATAACTAAAACGATTACGATAACACTGACACTGACACAAACAATGCGCTCCTACATCGTAATTAATTAACTCCTAATTCCTAACTCCTGAATTCTAAATAATCTATCCTTTCTTAACTTGCACTTTTTGTGTGGCGGCCAGATGCGCGTTACGATATTCGACGGCATCGATAACATTGTCGGCCAAGGCGTGGAAATAGCTGCCCGTAATGGTCGAGCTGTTGAGAGCCGCCGGGGTGCCGCTGTCGCCCGATTCACAAACACTTTGAACAAGCGGAATCTGCCCCAGCAACTTTATTCCGTTTTCGTCGGCATACCGTTTGCAGCCTTCGCGGCCGAATATAAAATATTTGTTTTCAGGCAGTTCAGCGGGGGTGAACCAAGCCATGTTCTCAACAAGCCCAAGCACCGGCACGTTCACTTTGTCGTTGGTGAACATATTCATGCCCTTCATGGCATCGGCTAAGGCGACTTGCTGCGGCGTGCTTACAATAATGGCTCCGGTAATGGCAAGCATCTGAATGATAGCCAGATGAATATCGCCAGTTCCGGGAGGCATGTCGATAAGTAGATAGTCGAGCTCGCCCCAGGCCGACTGCATAATCATCTGTTTCAGCGCGCTTGTAGCCATTGGCCCGCGCCAGATTAGCGCGTCGGCTTCCGACACAAAAAAGCCTATCGACTGCATTTTGATGCCGTATTTCTCAATGGGGACAATCATTTGCTCGTCATCCATTGTGGGGCGCACATTGTGCAGGTTGAACATTATCGGAACCGAAGGCCCGTAGATGTCGGCATCCACCAGTCCCACCTTTGCGCCTTTCTGCGCTAGCGCCACAGCCAGGTTGGCGGCCACTGTCGATTTGCCGACGCCGCCTTTGCCCGACGCCACGGCAATGATATTCTTAACGTTGCGCAGTCCGTTCGGCTCGTCGTCTTCCGACTCGGGCTTGGCCTGAACGCTGATGTTGCCGCGCACATCGATGTTGCCCAGCGCTTGCTCCAACGCATTGACGCAGTTCTGTTTCAGCACGGCAATGTTGGTGCTCTCCTTTTTCCCGACAACCAGCGCAAAGCTGATTTTATTTCCCTCAATAACAAGATTTTGCACCATTCCGAGTGCTATAATGTCTTTTTTGAGTTCGGGGTGGATAACCGTGCGCAACACCGCAAACACCTCAGATGCTGATAATTCCATACTTTTGTGAGTTTTCCCGACGGCTGACACGAGGCCTGTCGTCTTTCATATTATGCGGCAAAGATAATTTGATTTTAAGATTTCGACACTATTTGAAAACAACCCTTTGGCGCATATTTCGTCATTGTGCTTAATGAGGTCTCATTTTGTTAATATTCAGAGGTTTATCGGCATCGTGGCAAAAAGAAATATTTTTTTAGGGCAAGCTCTTCCAATTCAAAAAATAGTTGTATGTTTGCACCGCTAAAAATGAAACGTTTTAGCAACGTTCTTCGGAATTTTATAAACAACTTTTTGAACAGAATGGTCGGTTCATCTAAGGGTTAGGATTCAAGATTTTCATTCTTGCCATAGGGGTTCGAATCCCCTACCGACTACAAATTTTAAGGTTTAATTTTAAAGATTATGGCAAATCATAAGTCATCAGAAAAGAGAATTCGTCAGACAGCAACACGCAACGAGCATAACCGCTATTATGCAAAAACAGCCCGTAACGCTGTCCGCGATTTGCGCGCAACAAGTGTTAAGGCCGATGCAGAGGCAATGCTTCCGAAAGTAACCGCTATGCTCGACAAACTTGCTAAAAACAACATCACCCACAAGAACAAAGCCGCAAACCTGAAATCGGGTCTGGCTCTTCATGTGAATTCGTTAGCTTAATTATTTATTATTTGCATATCCAACCCCTCGTTGCGCAACGAGGGGTTTTTGCGTTTATAAACAAATCAGCAGAAACGAGATGAACCCAAAACTTCTGATTATTGCGCTTGTTTGCTGTGTTATAGCAAGTTGCAAACCGACGGCAAAAACGGCCAAAGAGGGCCAGCCGGCACAAGGTGCCGCCCAAACCGAAAGCACAACGGGAAAAAAGAAGACCGCCGCCGAAGATTTCGACAAATTCTACAACCGTTTCCACACCGACAGTCTGTTCCAGATTTCGCGCGTCAAATTTCCGATTGAGGGTTTTTGTGTCAGCTCCGACACCATAGCCAAATGGTCAACCCAGAACTGGCTGATGATGCGCACCCGCATCTACGATGTTGACACCACCAAATACAAGGTGAGCTACAACAAAACCGACAAGACCTTTACCGAGCGCGTCTGGATTGAGAACGCCGGTCTTGTCACCGAGTGCCGCTTTGAGCTGATAGGCGGCAAGTGGTGGCTGGTTTATCTGCAGGATGAGAATAATTAAGTGACAAGTTACAAGTGATAAGGCATAAGTGATAAGGCATAAGTGATAAGGTATAAGTGACAAGGCATAAGGCATAAGTGGTTTTGAATTGCGAAAGATTACTCTTTAATCGCTTTGCCAACATTGGTTTCTCATAGGGAAAACAAAAAAGGACTTCAAAAATG
>JAFZKK010000061.1 GCA_017551905.1 Salinivirgaceae bacterium | reverse complement strand
TACAATAATTTTCTAGTTTGTTCACAAGTGCAGACGTATCGCCTCGCCAATTATTAACCACTTCTTTTGCTTTACCCATAAAGAAAAAATCAATATTGGTTTCGTCTGTCTTTTTAGCAATGTCCATTAAGTATTTTTTGCTGTTAGAACGTGTTTGGTATTTGATAGACAAAGATTGTTTGTTTAATACATTGAAAATAATGAAAATGGTTGTCAAACGTTGCTGCCCATCTATGACTTCATACCAATACGTTTTGTTCTCCTCATCATTTAAACGTTTGTCATTTTCATCCATTTTCTTTACTACCAATGGTTGTAAGCAGTACCACGTTTCTTTGCCACAACTTGTTTCTCTTGGCCTAAATTCGTCAATATCATTCAGCAAATCTTTTACTTGTTGTTCTGTCCATCGATACCCACGTTGATAGGAAGGAATAAAGAACTTCATTTCCAAAAGTTCACCAACTGATTTTAATTCAATCTTATTCTCTGACATATTATTCATTTTTTTCTGTCCACTTTTCCTGTCCACTAATGGTTTTTCTGTCTACCTTCAGCAACAGCGTATCGGTTCATTTTTTATCAATTCTCCAAATCTAGCAAAAATCTCATCTCTTTAACTACTCAACACATCTCCTACTATTCCCCATAAAGCAAAACGGGCTCCTCGCCCGTCTGCCAGATTTAACAACCGAGCCGTTATTGGGCTTCGGGGTTGCGTTTGAGGGTGATTGTGAGGTTCACTTGATTTTCAGGGTGCACATCGGGCAAAAGCTGGCTTATGCGGCAAGTGAATAAACTACTCCAACCAGCCTCCAGCAAATGTGCCAACGGCGTGTTTTCAGAGCGTGGAATATAGCCAAGCAAATACGGCTCATCCTCGCCCTGCCTGGTGTACAACACGGCAATTGCGTTCGGGTCGTAGCGGTTGTCGGGTTCAAGCTCCAACTGCAACTCTGTTCCAACCTTCAGTTCGTTCCAAACCAGGTCGGCATCGTGATACTTACGTCCTGCCAGGTGGCAATCCATAAAAAAATGTCTTCTTGCTCTCATAATCAATGCTTTTTAAAGTTAGACAATCAATTTTTGAGCAAATAAAACCGCAACCTACGCGAGATTGCAGCAGAGGTTTGAAAAATTTTTGAAAAAAGTATGATTATTTCAGCATTTCACCCAAATACCGCCCTTATCCGGGCCTTCGCGCTTGATAATGCCAGAGTCTTGTAGTCGTTTCAAGTGCTTCGATACGGCGCTGCGGTTAATACCTAGCGTTTGGGCCATTTGCGTTGATGTCACCTTTCCGTTGGCTACAATCATCTCTAAAATGGCTTCGCGGGTTTTCTGTCCACTTTTTCTGTCCACCATTTGCATTTTCTGTCCACCTTTTGCTTCGGAATTAGTTGATTGCGTCCGCTTGAAATTATCAATCTCGGATTGCAGGTTTTTAATGTGTTCGCGTAGCATAAAATTACGGAACGGTTCGTTGCTTTGCCGCTCACGAGAGTCAATCAGCGCCTGAATGTATTCGGCTTTGTCTTCCTTGTTTATTCTGACGGGCACCAGTCCAAATTCGAACTGTATCTGATTCATTATCAGCCTCGACATTCGGCCATTGCCGTCAACCCACGGATGTATTGTTACAAGGTCTAAATGAACATCGAAACTAAACAAATACTGGTCTATAACACTATGAGCATCAGTAAGTTCAGCGCGTAGGCGGTTTGTATTGTCGCAGAAATCAGCCAAACGGTTGGGGACTTTCCGATAATCGAGATACGATTGTCCGCCAAAGCCCGCCGTTACATTTACCAACCGTAAATCGCCCTTCGAAGCATCGAACGAACCTTGTAGCGTGTTGTATGTGCCGCCAGTGCTCTTCATAACAATGGCAGACAACGCTTTCAACCCATCAACCGTCAATTCGGTGTGTTTTTGGGCAAGACGGTGGCTCTGCTCGTATGCGTTTTTCAAATCGATGTTCATCAATTGCTCCTGCATCGGGCGTCCTTTTGCGGTAATACCCTCATCGAAAAGCAATTGGTTCTCAATTTCGGTCACTGTCGAACCTTCGATAGCCGTGGAATGAGTGATGAGTGAGTAAAGATAGAACTTGTCGTGGTCTATCTGCTCGCCAATCCCTAACTCATTGTATTCGTTAAGTAGCCTTATAAGTTGTTCGGTCAGTTCCATTTCGCATTTTTCAATTCAACAAATCTAACAAAAATCTCAACTTTTTGATATGTCTTCGTTTTAAACGCTGTCGCCTATGATTTGAAACAAAAATCGGTTAAACTTGCATAGAATTTGAAACAAGAAACAAACAGAACAATGCCAATAACCGAGAATCCACAATCAACTGAGTGCCAATGCTTTGCTTTAACGGGGCGCAACATTGTGCTGAGAGCCGACGGCACAGCCATTACTCTTGCCGATTTGGCTGAAATCAAGACTTTAGATAACAATGCCGATTTATTTGAAGAACAAGAATTTGGCATCTGCGCTTTGAGTTTTGAAACCGCCGAGCCTCTGCCCGACCGTTTCATTACGAAAACCATCCGCCAGTTCTTCAACGAGAGCGACGAGCCGACGGTTTTCCGCGTGTCGCGGGCAAAAGCCATTGCCAACTGGCGACAGAGCACGCGGTTCTGTTGCACTTGCGGAACCAAACTGGTTGAGAACAAGGAGTTTACCGCTCGGCAATGTCCGCAGTGCGACAAGATTCATTTCCCGCGCATCGAGCCGTGCGTGATTGTGCTTGTGAGCCGCGGCGACAAGATTTTGCTTGCCCGCCACGTACAGCGCAATCAGGACATCTACGCCTGCATTGCAGGATTCATCGAGGGCGGCGAGTCGGCTGAGCACGCCGTGGAGCGCGAACTTCAGGAGGAAATCGGCATCAAGGTTAAGAATATTCGCTACCGCGGCAGCCAGAGCTGGCCTTTTCCCGACCAACTGATGCTGGGCTTCACTGCCGAATACGAGAGCGGCGAAATCCGCCTTCAGAAAGACGAGATTGCCGACGCTGGCTGGTTCAGCCGCGACAACTGCCCCGCAAGCCCGCAACCAGGCTCAATCGCCTACAAGCTGATTCACGGACTGATTTAATGAGTAATGATTAACGTTTAAAGATTAAAGATTTGGGGTTACACGTGGGAGTATTTCCTAGTGCACGTAGGAGAAATTACTAGTACACGTACCCGTAAATTTGTCCTCGAAGACAATGCAAAGTTACTACATCCCCCAAGCCCCCTGACAACTTTTGACAACTTCCTCACACTCTTTTTCATAATCTCACACAGAAATCACTGAAACCACAGAAATATATTTATTGAACACAAATTTCACGAATCTCCCGAATTTTTATCAAAGCAGCCTTTGGC
>JAFZKK010000060.1 GCA_017551905.1 Salinivirgaceae bacterium | reverse complement strand
GTTTCGTTTTTTTTAAAAAACCGATATATTTGCGTGCTTTTTGCACCCCCTGCAAAGGGGCTAATTACGAAAAACAAATAATTCAATTTTAAATTTAAAATGCAGAATAAAGGAGCTATTAGGTTTGTTGCTATCGCACTTGTCTTAGTGTGCCTGTATCAATTGTTTTTTACAGTAGTAACAACGCGTGAAGAAAAGAAAGCCACTGCCATAGCAACAGAGGCTGACGGTAATTTGAATCTGACCAAATACAACAACTATTTGGACTCATTGTCAAGTGAACCGGTTTACAATTTCTTCTTCTTGAAGAATTTCACTTATCGTGAATGTAAAGAACGTGAAATCAACCTCGGTCTTGATTTGAAGGGCGGTATGAACGTCATTCTTGAGGTGAGCGTGGTCGATGTCATCAATTCGTTGTCGAACTATAGTACCGACTCTACTTTCCGTCAGGCCATCAGAATGGCTAAGGACATGCAGAAAGCCGAGGGCGGTCAGACAAACTTTGTCACTCTGTTCGGACAATGCTTTGAGAAGATTGACCCCAACGCCGAGCTGGCCGCAATATTCAATACAACGGTTTTGCGCGGCAAGGTGAATGTCAACTCCACCAACGCTGAGGTGCTGAACGTTTTGCGTGATGAGACGGAAGCCGCAATCGCCAACTCGTTCCAAATCCTCCGCACCCGTATCGACCGTTTCGGTGTTGCACAGCCAAACATTCAGCGTTTGGGTAACACTGGCCGCATCTTGGTTGAGTTGCCGGGTATCAAAGACTCGGAGCGCGTCCGCAAACTGTTGCAAGGAACAGCTAACCTCGAGTTCTGGGAGACATTCGACAACACTGAGGTTCAGCAATATCTGTATGCTGCAAATACAAAAATCAAGGAAATCAACGATTTGAAAGAGGCTGAATCGACAAATGTTGAGGCAGCTCCGGCCGAGGCCGCAAAACAAACTGAGGATAAAGAGTCGAACTCATTGATTGACAAACTTCAAGAGGATGCCGACACAACAGCCGCTACAAGCACAAATGTAGCCAAAGACTATCCGTTGTTCGCATTGTTGCAACCGCGTTACTCACAAGACGGTCGTCCGTTGCAGGGCGCAGCTATCGGCTACTGCCACTTTAAAGATACAGCCGCTGTCAACGCAATGTTGAACGACCCGCGCGTTAAAGCCGAGTTCCCGCACAACCTTCGTCTGTTGTGGGGTGTTAAGTCAATCGACGAGGCTGGCAACATCTTCGAGCTTATTGCAATCAAGGTTACAAGCCGTGACGGTCAGCCGGCTCTTTCGGGTAGCGTTGTTACCGACGCTTCTGACGAGTACACTCAAGGCCGTGGTTCATCGGAGGTTTCGATGAGCATGAACGCTGAGGGTGCTCGCAAATGGGCTCGTATCACCAAAGAGAACATCGGCAAATGTGTCGCTATCGTTCTCGACAACTATGTATATAGCTATCCTGTTGTTCAAAGCGAAATCAAGGGTGGCCGCTCGTCAATCACCGGTAACTTCACCGTTACTGAGGCAAAAGACTTGGCCAACATCTTGAAATCTGGTAAGATGCCTGCACCGGCTCGCATCGAACAGGAGACAATCGTTGGACCTTCACTTGGTCAGGAGTCAATCGACAAAGGAATGTGGTCGTTCATACTTGCATTTATCATTGTGTTGGTTTACATGCTTCTGTATTATCGTACAGGTGGTTTGGCAGCTAACGTTGCATTGTTCTTGAACGTGTTCTTCATCTTCGGAGTGCTTGCTTCGTTGGGAGCTGTTCTTACATTGTCAGGTATTGCAGGTATCGTGCTTACTCTTGGTATGGCCGTCGACTCCAACGTGCTTATCTACGAGCGTATTAAAGAGGAGATTGCTACGGGCAAGGGTATCAAACAAGCTGTGAAAGACGGTTACTCAAACGCTTACTCGGCAATCCTCGACTCTAACATCACAACTTTGCTTACCGCTCTTGTTCTTGGTAAGTTCGGCGACGGTCCAATCCACGGTTTCGCTGTAACTCTTGGCATCGGTATTTTGGCATCGTTGTTCACTTCAATCTTCATCACACGTCTGATTTTCGAGCGCATGCTTGCCAAAGAGAAGACTCCTTCTTTTGCGACACCTCTTACAGCGCGCGCTTTCAAGAATACAAAAATCAATTTCATTGGCGCCCGCAAATACAGCTATATTATTTCGGGTGTGGTATTGCTTGCAGGTGTTATATCGCTCTGCACTCGTAGTCTCGACTTCGGTGTTGACTTCACTGGTGGCCGCACCTACGTGGTTCGCTTCGACAAACCGGTTAGCACCATCGCCGTGCAGAACGCCATTGCCGAAGTTATTGGCGAGACTCCGGAGGTTAAAACCTATGGTGGCAACGAGCAAGTGAAAATCACTACTAAATATCTGTACGAGGCTGGTTCAGTGGCTACTGATGCCGATATTGCAGAGGCAAAACAATACACCAAGGGCGAGCCTTCAGTCGACGATATTGTTGAGGTTAAATTCTACATCGCATTGCAGAATATGCTTCCGGCAGGAACAACGTTCGAGGATTTCAAGAACGATTACCGTATGAGTTCGGAGAAGGTTGGCGCCACAATAGCCGAGGACATCAAGACATCGGCTGCATGGGCTGTGTTGTTCTCACTCATCGTCATCTTCCTCTACATCGCCTTCCGATTCAAAAAATGGCAATTCGGTCTTGGCGGTCTGGTTGCATTGGCACACGATACATTGTTCGTATTCGGTATCTACTCGCTGACATACAGCATCATGCCGTTCTCAATGTCGATTGACCAGTCGTTCATCGCTGCAATCTTGACGGTGGTTGGTTACTCAATCAACGACACCGTGGTTGTGTTCGACCGTATCCGTGAGTATCAGACCATTATGACAAAGCACTCGCTTAAGGATTTGATTAACGCAGCTATCAACAGCACGTTGGCTCGTACAATCAACACATCTATCACAACATTGCTTGTGTTGATTATCATCTTCATCTTCGGCGGCGAGGTTATCCGCGGATTCATCTTCGCAATGTTGATTGGTATCGCAGTTGGTACTTACTCATCAATATTTGTCGCAACACCAATCACTTACGACCTTCTTTCGCGCAAAGAGCGTAAGGCTGCAGAAGCTGCAAAATAGGTTAGACATATAATAGTTTGAAAGGGCTGTTCGCAAGAGCGGCCCTTTTTGTTTTTATCACTCTTGGTTTGCTGTTGTGTCGGCGTTGTTTATCTTTACACATTCATTTTAAGGCGATGATAGAGATTACAGATATTCACAAATCGTATGGCGATGTTGAGGTGCTGAAAGGCATCAATCTGCAGGTGAAACAAGGCGAGATAGTGTCGATAGTTGGCAAGAGCGGTGCCGGAAAGACAACACTGTTGCAAATAATTGGCACATTGCTGCGTCCCGACCGTGGGCGCGTGGTTATTGGCAACACCGATGTTACGGCGTTGTCGGAGCGTAACATTTCGAAGTTCCGCAATCAGAATCTTGGTTTTGTTTTCCAAAGTCATCAGCTTCTGCCGGAGTTTACAGCCATTGAGAATGTGATGATTCCGGCCTTGATTAACAATAGCACACGTCGCCGTTGCGAGGAGCGGGCGCGTGAGCTTCTTGAGTTTCTGAATCTTGGCCATCGCTTGAATCATAAACCGAAGGAGATGTCGGGCGGTGAGCAACAGCGTGTGGCTGTGGCGCGGGCGCTCATCAACAACCCCGAGGTTATTTTAGCCGACGAGCCTTCGGGCAACCTCGACACTCATAACAAAGAAGAGTTGCACAAACTGTTTTTCGCCTTGCGCGACAAATTCAACCAGACTTTTGTGATTGTAACTCACGATATGGGATTGGCGCAGATGTCGGACCGCACTATAACCATGCAGGATGGAATGGTGCAACAATGATTGAATAACTGACTGATTGAAGGATTGAGTTTGGAGCGTTAAGCCTGTTAAACAGCGAAGCGTTTAAACCTGTTCAACTTTACCCAAAGAATCACTTTTGTCGGAACAGATGCACATAGCCGTTGCGGCGGAATGTCTCGTTGTTCCAACCCTCGGCAACAATGGTGTAGTAATAGACGCCTGCGGGCGCCGCGCCAAAACCGATTGTCTCACCATCCCAGCCGTCCCAGCTGCCGTTGTTGTCCTCGTAGCTGTAGATTTTAAGCCCCCAACGGTTGTAGATTTTTATGCTGAACGAGCGTATCGAGCGCGGCATCGACTCATCTTGGAAAACAAATTTCGGGTTCGCGCCGCCGGGTGTGAAGGCGTTCGGAATGTCCGATTTCTTGGCAATGAACGACGAATCGACATTTATGTATTCCTCTTTCAACAGGCGGTCGTGGCATTGATTTTCCACACCATTCTGCATATATACGGGGCCTTTCACGCACAGAGCCACATCGTAGCCGTATTTCTGGTTTGGCATTGTATATATCAAAGGCTCAGGTATTTGCAGATTGACGGAATCGCACAACAGCGAGTCAACTTCAAAACGGCGCCGGTCGAGTTGTTTGTAGAAATACCAGCACCATTCGGTGGCGTTTTCCGAACTGTCAGAAAATTGCACAGCTAACGGAGCTTGCCCTGAACTATCAGTTTCGTTTTCAGGAACATAATCGCGATATACTGAAAAAGCGGCTTTCACGGCTTTCAGGTAGAGGTTGCCGTCGCCGTTATGGTCGCCCTCCTCAATTTCAAGTTTCTTGGTGCGCGTCTCGCCGTAGGCGTTGCTCACGCTCAGTCGGTAGATGGTTGGTTTTGTCGGGGCTTTGAAACTCGGGTTGCGCACCGACGGTATGTCGCCGCCTTTTGGTGTCGATTCCCATTGGTATTTCAGATTGTTGATTTTCTCGTTGAAGAAAGTCAGTTTCTCGCCGCTGACGCGGTCAAAATACTCAAACTCCTCGTCGTAGGCCATTGTTGTGCGCAACTCCATTATCTCGCAAGTGGAGTTGTACACGTTTATTCCGCTGACATTGAATTCGTTTTGGAAAATCCATGCGTAAAACGCTGTGTCCCAAGTGTTGCAGGCATTGCTTACGGCAACTTTGTAGCCGCCCTGCGTGCAGTCTTCCTGAACCGATTGCCGGTCGGCAGTTTCGGTTTTGAGTTTTATGTCGAAAGCCGATGTGCGCTCGTTGTATTTATACCAATTGAAAGTCAGATTGGTGCTGTCGGGTACGGTTGCAGTCAGCGTTCCCGAAGTGTTGAAGCCGCGCGGGTCGGAGTAGTAGATGAATATCGGGTCGTTGGCAATGCTGTCGGTGCTGTATTTTGTGGAGTCGACACGGTTTGCGTCGGCTGAAATCTGAGCCAAGCTGTTGCCTGTCAGCATGCAGATGCAAAGTAGAGTTAGCAATAAATGTCGGCTCATTCTGATTATGTGTAGGTAGTTATAACTCAAAATCGTCTGCAATATTATAAAAATTAGGGCAAATGATTCGATTTGCCTTTTTGTTAAAAACTATGTCAGCCGACATTTCCGATTGCTCAACTTTTTTGCCGTAATTTGTTGCTGTCTGATACCTATTATATAATGCAAAACTATCTCGACCAACTCAACGATGTGCAGCGTGCCGCCGTGCAGGCTACCACCGGGCCAAGCCTGATTGTGGCTGGTGCCGGCTCGGGCAAGACGCGAGTGCTCACCTACCGCATTGCGCATTTGCTTGCCAATGGCGTCAAGCCGTGGAACATTCTTGCACTGACATTCACCAACAAAGCCGCGCGTGAGATGCAGAACCGTATTGCCACGCTTGTCGGCGACGAGAATGCCAAAGACCTTGTGATGGGCACTTTCCACTCCATCTTCAGCAAGATTCTGCGCATCGAGAGTGAGCGGCTCGGCTTTCCTTCAACCTACACTATATACGACACAACCGACTCGAAAAGCGTGCTGAAGGAGATAATAGTCAAAGAGATGAGGCTGCCCGACGATGTTTACAAGGTGAATCATATAATGAGCCGCATATCGATGGCGAAAAACAACCTTGTGACTTGCGATGCTTATCTGGCCAATGGCGAGTTGCAAGCTGCCGATGCCGCCAACAAAATGCCGCTTATCGGTACAATCTATAAGCGTTACACCATACGCTGCAAGCAAGCCGCAGCAATGGATTTCGACGATTTGCTACTTTTCACAAACGTTCTTTTCCGCGACAATCCTGATGTCTTGGACAAGTATCAGACCAAATTCAAATACATCTTGGTCGATGAGTATCAGGATACTAACTTTTCGCAATATCTGATAATCAAAAAGTTGGCGCAGCTGCACCAAAACATCTGCGTTGTTGGCGACGATGCGCAGAGCATCTACTCGTTCCGTGGCGCCAAAATCGAGAATATACTTAATTTCCAGAGCGATTACCCAAACTGCAAGTTGTTCAAGCTGGAGCAAAACTACCGTTCGACGCAGACCATTGTCTCGGCGGCTAACAGCCTGATTAAGAAGAATCAGCATCAGATTCCGAAAGATGTCTTTTCGGAAGGCGATGAGGGCGCGCCAATCAAGGTTATTGAGGCCATGACCGACATCGAGGAGAGCTACAATGTTGTTGCTGACATATTCAGGAATATGCACGAAAACCATCTGCATTATAACGATTTTGCAATCCTCTACCGAACCAACGCGCAAAGCCGCGTGTTTGAGGAGGCGCTGCGCAAACGTAATTTTCCTTACCGCATCTACGGCGGCCAGTCGTTCTATCAGCGCAAGGAGATTAAGGATGTCATCGCCTATTTCCGCCTGATTGTCAACCCTGATGACGACGAGGCTCTGAAACGTGCAATAAATTATCCGGCTCGTGGAATTGGCGAGACTTCAATATCGCATATTTCGGACACAGCCCGAGCCAATAATTGCAGTATGTGGCAGATTGTCAAGAATCTGAACGTTAATCCTTCAGGTTTGAAATCGGCGGCCATAAACAAGATAAACGCTTTTGTGCAGATTATCGAGGAGTTTGCCGCACAAGCCGCCACGCTTGACGCTTATGATTTTGCTCGCAACATAATAGATAAAGTTGGAATTAAAAATGAGTATGCCAACTCGGGCGATGTTGAGGACCAGAGCCGATTGCAGAACATCGAGGAGTTGCTGAATGGCATAAACGATTACGTGTCAGCCAATTTTTCTGAAAGCAACACGCCTACAATAGCCGGCTTTATTGAGAATGTGGCGCTCATCACCGACCAAGACAACAAAAAGACCGAAAGCCTTGACAGCGTTACACTTATGACTATTCACTCGGCCAAAGGTCTTGAGTTTCCGTTTGTTTATGTTGTGGGAATGGAGGAGGGGCTTTTCCCGTCTGGCAAGTCGGTTTATAGCCAACAGGAGATTGAGGAGGAGCGCCGCTTGTTTTATGTGGCACTCACACGCGCCAAGCAACAGGCTACATTGTCGTTCTGCCGTAGCCGCTCAAAATATGGCGGTGCGCATGAATCGGTTACTCCAAGCCGCTTTATCAAAGACATCGACCCACAGTATCTGTCGCATGGGGTATCACAATTCTCATCGCGCCCCACATTCAGTTCAGGCAGTTTCGGTTCCGGCGAGCGCACATTTGGTTCTTTCGGGCAGACTAAAATTCCGACGGGCGCTTCGTTTGCGGCCAAGCAGCGTCTGCAGCAGCTTCGTCAGCCATCAAGTCAGTCGGCCGATATCACACCGTCGCCGGTGAGCAGCATCCGTCCGGGAGTGACGGTTTTTCACTCGGTGTTCGGTCAGGGCAAGGTGCTCCGTATGGACGGCGATGCGGATAGCCGTGCGGCTATAATCTTCTTCCCAAAAGCCGGCGAAAAGAAGCTCCTTTTGAAATTTGCCAAGCTGCAAGTGGTGGAGTGATAGTTGCGAAAAACACGCATTTTTTAAAAACACTTGCAAAAAACTTAGCTTTTGTATTACTTTGCCGATTGGTATAGCAACTAATCTTTAATTTAATTTCATCAAGGTATGAAGAAATTTACGATGTTGCTGGTATGCTTGTTGTCTCTTGGCGTACAGCAACTATTTGCACAAAAGAGCTTGAGCGGTACAGTTATCTCTTCGGAAGATAACCAACCATTGCCAGGCGTCAATGTGATTCTGAAAGGGACTACACAGGGAACAATTACCGATTTTGATGGTAATTTTAGTTTGAAAGTTCCAGACGATGCTGAAGCTTTGGTCTTCTCATTTATGGGTATGCAGACCAAGGAAGTTCCTATCGGTTCTACAACAACCTTCAATGTTACTCTCGACCCTGAGTCGATTGGCATGGAGGAGATTGTGGTAACAGCAATGGGTATCACCCGTGCCGAGAAAACTCTGGGTTACGCAGCCACCACAGTTAAGAGCGATGACATTGTTACAGCCCGTTCGACCAACGTGGCCAACGCTCTTTCGGGCCGTGTGGCTGGTGTGCAGGTCAACAGCACATCGTCTGACCCGGGTTCTGTCAGCAACATCGTTATCCGCGGCTTCAGCTCAATCAACGGTAGCAACCAGCCGTTGTATGTTGTCGATGGTGTGCCAATGGACAACACCTTCACTTCGGGTACTGGTAAGAACATCTCTACCAGTGGTATCTCGAACATCGCATCTGACAACATCGAGTCGATGACAGTGCTGAAAGGCGCAGCCGCAACCGCCCTTTACGGTTCGCGTGCAGCCAACGGCGTCATCATCATCAACACCAAGAAAGGTAAGAAAGGTGCCGACAAGAATTTCATGGTTGAATATTCAGGAAACGTTCAGGCTCGCACAGTTTCTGTTCTGCCTGAGTTCCAAAACGATTTCGGCCAAGGTTGGAACGGCAAACAGACTTATATCGAGAATGGTTCGTGGGGTCCTCATTTCGACGGTTCGACTCAGGTTTATGGCCCGATTTGGAACAACCAACAGCGCATCCACGAATATTCAGCTTTGGAGAAAAACGTTAAGGAGTTCTTCGAAATTGGTTGGTCACAAAACCACAACGTGGCTTTGAGCGCAGCTTCTGAGGACAACAAATTCACTTATCGTCTGTCGTACGGTTACGCTGGTGACGATGGTATTATGCCTTCAGACGGTGACAAATACAAACGTAATGTGATATCGATGGTGAGCACTTTCGACGAAGGCCGCTGGTTCAAACTGACCTCGAACCTCAGTTTTGCCCGCACCAAAACCGACGCCGTTGGTACATATCAGGGTACTTCGGTAATCGACGGTTTGTATGAGTTCCCGCGCGATATTTCACTCGTCGATTTGAAAGATTTGTCGAGCGCATTCAACACTCCGGAGGCTTACTTCACTCCTTACGGAATCACCAACCCATATTGGGCTTTGGAGAACAATTACTTGCACATCGATGGCAAGCAGGTGTTTGGAAAACTGCAGGTGGATGTAACTCCGATTGAGGCTTTGACACTTACCTATCGTTATGGTTTCGACTATTCTGACTTCGATAAGAAAGAGGGACAACCGGAAATCGCCCTTAACGATGCTTTGATTAACGAGGATTATGGTTATGCTCCATCGAATATGAACCAGAGCGGTTATGTTTACACTCGCTACTCTCGTAAATATGAGCTCAACCACGATATTATCGTCAACTTCGCTAAGAGATATCTCGACGACAAGTTCGATGTGAACTTGAACGTTGGTAGCAACATCAACGAGCGTTATTTCACTCGCACAACAGGTCAGACCGACGAGTTGGGTATTGCAACTGGTTTCTGGCAGTTGAGCAACGGTGCTACCAAAACAACTTTGACCGAAAGACAAGAGAAACGCCGCGCCGTTGGTTTGTTTGGTGATGTTACCTTCGGTTGGGCCGATATGGCTTATTTGGAGATTTCAGCTCGTAACGACTGGTCGTCAACTCTGCCTGTCGATGCCAACAGCTACTTCTACTCTGGCGCAACTTTGAGCTGGATTTTCACCAAGGTTCTTCCGCAGAACGATGCTCTTTCGTTCGGTAAAGTTCGTTTCGCCTTTGGTAAGACTGGTAACGACACTGACCCATATCGTACAAGTAATAAATATGAGCAAGGTTATGCCGACGGATATTATGGCAGTAACATTGCCCGTTTCCCGCTTAATGGCAGAAACGCTTTTGTTACATCATCAACAGCAGGTAGTACAACTTTGAAACCTGAGATGACAAAAGAGATTGAGTTTGGTGTCAACCTGCAATTCTTCAAGAACCGTGTTGGAGTTGACGCTTCGTTCTACAACCGTACAACCGACGACCAGATATTCGAGCTTCCGGTTGACCCGGCTTGCGGATATTCGGCCGAGGTTAAGAACGTTGGTAAGGTCCGCAACCAAGGATTCGAGGTGTTGCTCACAACTACTCCGGTGCGCACCGAAAACTTGCGTTGGGATGTCGATTTCAACTTTGCAGTGAACAAGAACAAAGTTCTTGAGATGCCTGAAGGTCTTGAAGGTGGCCGCATATCAATCTATGACTATGCCGCCGGCAACGACGCCGTTTATATGTATGCTGAGAAAGATGCCGAACTTGGTACTTTCTACACATATATGCCGAAACGCACCGATGATGGTAAGATTATTGTTGATGACCATGGCAGCATAGTGTTGGAAGACGAGGTTAAGTCGACTGGCAAATCAATCAACAACAAATGGACTGGTGGTGTTACAACATCGCTGACCGCATACGGAATCACATTGAGCGCTGCTCTTGATATCCGCTATGGTGGCTATATGTTCTCGCGCACCAAGAACTTGATGCAATTCACCGGTAACGGTATCGAGACAACTTACAACGGCCGCAATCCGTTTGTAGTTCCAAATTCGGTTGTTGAGCTTGAAGACGGCACTTACGCTGAAAACACAATGCCGTTGTATTTGGCTAACAGCAGCTATCAGGATTATTACGACAAATCAGGCTGGGGCCAGGGTGGCGAGGCCTACTTGGTTGACCGCACTTACGCAAAACTGCGTAACATCAGCCTTGGCTACACTCTGCCTGCAGAGTGGGTTGCTCCAATCAAACTGACCGATGTTACAGTTTCGTTGTTCTGCAACAATGTGTTCACTTGGACAGCTAAAACCAACCGCTACATCGACCCGGAGACAACAACAGTCAACCAGGAGTCGTTTGGCGATTTGGCTACTCAGTTCGGTGAGTTGTATGCCAACCCGGCATGCCGCATTTTTGGTCTGAACCTTAGTGCTAAATTCTAAAGAGAGGAGATTACTGAAATGAAGAAATACATTTTAATACCAGTTGTTGCATTGGGACTCGTTGTTGCTTCGTGCGACGATTATCTTGACATAAACTACGCTCCCGATGCGCCAAGTGAGATGAACCTTACAACCGATTTGATTTTCCCGGCTGTGGAGATGAACTTGGCAGCAAGCTATGGCGACTATCTGCGCACTGTTGGTGGTTACTACTCACAACACTTTGCGCATGCCTTTGGTACAAGCAACTATCTTGATTACTCACAATTCTCAATGTCGGCTACTCGCAGCAGCAGTTTGGCATACGAGCAGACAAACCTGTTGGTGCTCAACAACTTGAAAACAGTGTTAAGCAAGGCTGAGGCCAACGAGGAGTGGGGTACTTATTTGGCTGCAACCGTAATCCGCGCCTTCACTTATCAGGCTATGGTTGATTGCTATGGCGAGGTTCCTTACACTGAGGCTCTCGACGAGAAAAACCCGACACCTAAATACGATGATGGCAAAACCATCTACGAAGGTGTTTTGGCTGAAATCGACAACGCTTTAAGTAAAGTGTCGGATGTCGATTTGGTTTGCGCCAACTTCCTGTTCCCCGACGAGCGCGCTTCTGTTTGGATTCAATTTGCCAACGCTCTGAAGCTGAAAATGCTTATGCGTATGAGCGGTGTTGCCGATGTTCAGTCGAAACTCGACGCTTTGATTTCGGAAGGCAACTTCCCGACTGAGGATGTAGCTTTTGTCAATTGCTGGACCGATGAGTCTGGCAAGATGAGCCCGTTCTACGCTGAGGAGTTCTCAACAAAATGGGGCTCAACACAAATCAATGTCATAGCCAACATTGCTCTTGTAGGTACAATGCAGACCGATGCTTACACTGACCCGCGTCTGGCAGCTTTCTACACGCCAAACGAGTCGGGTAACTATACAGGCGGTGTTTCGGGAACCAACTTCTCGACAACAGCAAGCTACAAATCAGGTTACTGGTGCCGTCCTGTAGCATCGTACGATATGCCGGTTTACTTGATTACAATTCCTGAAATCGAGTTCTTCCTGGCCGAGTATTATGCAAAGAAAGGCGACCATTCAGCCGCAGCCGACCATTACGCAGCAGCCATTACCGCATCGTTCGATGAGTTTGGTGTTGCAGGAGCAGAGGAGAATATCAAGAAAAATCCATACGACAAAGACAACTACAAGAAATCGATTGGTCTTGCCAAATGGATTGCATTGGCCGGCACCAACGACTATGAGGCATGGTGCGAACTCCGCCGCTTGGATTATCCCACATTCGGTACTGTTCAAGGTAGCGATATTTACAATGAAATTACCGATGATTACCAACCGGACCTTTATGTTCCGGGTACACTGTACACACCTATCAAATACTTTGGTCAGGTGGGCGCCAACAAGCTTTTGGAGCGTTTCCCATACGCCGAGAGCTCATCGTCGCGCAACAGCAATACTCCTGAGTTCCCGGGTTATACTGAACCAGTGTTCTGGGGTAAATAATTAATGGTTAAGTAAAAATTGAAGAAAATGAAAAATAGATTTTTATTGTTAATGGCGCTTGCCGCATCGGTTGTTTCGCTTTCAAGCTGCGAAAAGGAGACCGAGGGCAAGACTCGCATAACCTATTATCCTACAATTGAATTGCAAGGCGACGAAACGGTTTATGTGAATAAAGGCGACAGCTATGTTGAGCCAGGATACGCATCGTTCCTTAACGGCGAAGATGTTACAAGCCAAGTAACGGTTGTGAGCAATGTTGACGAGAGCAAATCAGGTGTCTACACAATCAACTATGTAACAGTTCAAAACGAAGACGGTTTTGATAATGCCGCAACACGTAAGGTTGTAGTGTTGGATTTTGACGATGCTATTGAAGGCATTTATGTTCTTTCAGATGACAGCTTCCGCGATTATGGTGGTACAGTAGCTCTTTATGGAGCTGCCTTTGAGATTCTGCTTATAAGCAACGGCGACGGCACTTACAATGTTTCTGACTTGTTTGCTGGCTGGTACGACCAACGTGCGGGCTATGGCAGCAACTATGCTTGCCAGGCTGTTATGGAAATATCGGGTTCAAGTGTTTCAGTTGACCCAACCGATACTTTTGTACCGGGTTGGGGCGATTCAATCGACGATTTCCACGATGCATCTTACAGCGCTGGTACGCTTAAGTATCAAGTCGACTATGCCGGTTTGATGACATTCAATGTTACATTAGTTAAACAACCTATTGAATAATGCTTAGTATGAAAAAGATAGTTTATTTATTCGCAGCGGTGCTTCTGTTCGCATCGTGCGCAAAAGAGGAGATAGGTGGTACAGCGACCGAGGCATTGGCCGGACAATGGTACGTTCATGTTGACGCTGTCGACGCAAACGGTGACCTTGTGTATTCTGACGATGAATTGTATGGCATCGGTAACTTCATGCTCCTGACATACAATACAGCTGCAAATACAGCAGATGAGTTGTTTGTCGATGATTTGGAGAGTTTCTGGAATTTCAAGGTTAAAGTGGCTTGCAGCACAAGCGACAAAACCTTCGGAAATAGTGATTATGCCGACAATATCAAATATGAGTGCGGTGTGAAATTGTATGATGGCAAAATCCTTAATGGTGCAGCAACAACACCAAGCGGAATGCCGGCAGACTCAATCGTGTTCTTTGTTGAGTTCGACGACGACTTGACAGAAGTTGACGATGATGTTTTTGAATACACACCGGATGCATACGGCTTTGCCAAATACCGTGTTTCGGGCTTCCGTTACACAGGATTCACAAATGATGATTGATAATCATAGGTTTATATGGAAAGAGCGGCTTTCGGGCCGCTTTTTTTGTTTCTTAAAGTGCGTCATATTTTCTGTTCGTCAAAAAAATGGTCTATTTCTTATCGCATTATAATACCGACTTAAATAATTCTTACATTTGTCATATTTTAAAATTATTAACTAAAACATCTTAATTATGAAAAACATTGTAACAGGCATTAAGGTGGCAGCTATTTCGCTGATGTTATTGCCATTAGCATCAAGCGCACAGAAAAATGTTAACTACAAAGTGGTTAAAGTGCAAGGCGAAATACAACGTGTTAAAACTGGCAACCTCCTTTCAGTGGGAGAGGATGTAGTAAGCAACGAGAACTTTTCGTTCAGGACAGATTATTCGCGTGCTGTGGTTGTAAATAAGGAAAGCGGATGCGTGGTTTTGAGCGCCCGCAACGACAACTCCGGCCCGCAGTTCCTTCCAACATCAAACAGCATGAGTGTCAGAGCGTCGGTTCCGGTCATGCCGTCTGAAGTTATTGAGTATTACTATGGCGACATTTTCGTTTCGGGCCACGACAGCCTGAAAATCGACACCGAGAAACTTGAAATTGGCGACAACAGCTACTTTGTTGTAAGCTATAACGCAAACGGCAAAAAAGTGTCGGAGCGTATGGAGCTAAAGAACGGAAAACTTGTTCTGCCGCAGAGTCTGGTTAGCGACAAGCCAGCCAAGGTGATACTCACCTACAACGATGAGTTTGGCGAGAGCAACAAAACCGAGTTCACTCCGATTTATGCGGGTGATGAACTGAAAGAGGAAATCAAACTGATATTCTCGACAATCAAAGGCAAACGCGACGCCAAGATTACTGCTTCGTCGTCGTTTGTGAACGAGTTCTATGGCAAGACCACTGAAGACGCAGTGGACACTTGGATTAAAGAGAATCTGAACTACTAATTTTCTCTCAACTTTAACAGCAGTCTTGGTTTCCGCATTTTGCACAAGGTGCGGAAGCCAAAACGCTTTGAACGGTTAGCCCAATAAAAACGAAAAACTATTGAAATGAAAATCACAGGAATAAGCATTAAGGCGATAGTTGTTTCATTGATGTTGATTCCATTGACAACTGTCGCACAGAAAAACTACAAGGTTGTAAAGGTGCAGGGCGAGATACAGCGTGTCAAGACCGGCGGTTTGCTTGCAGTTGGCGAAGACATTCTTGATAACGAGAATTTCGAGTTTAAAACATCTTATTCGCGCGCATTTGTTGTCAACAAAGAAACAGGTTGCAAGGTTTTAAGCGCCCGCAACGACAATGTCGGCCCTCAGTTCCTCCCAATGTCGAACAGCATGAGTGTCAGAGTTACATTGCCGGCCCAGCCGTCAGAAATAATCGAGTATTACTTTGGCGATATTTTTGTCTCGGGTTACGACAGCCTCAAAATCGACAACGAGAAACTCCGCATCAACGACGACGGCTATTTTGTTGTCAGCTACAATACGGGCAGCAAAGACTATTCTGAGCGCATGGAGTACGCTAACGGAAAGTTGGTTCTGCCTTACTGCATGATTCTTGACAAGCCGGCCAAAGTTACGCTGACATACAACGATGAGTTTGGCGAGAGCAACAAGACAGAGTTCACTCCGGTTTATGCCGATGTATCGTTTAAAGACGAAATCAGTATGGTATATGACAATGTAAAAGGCTCGCGTGACGCTAAAATAGCCGCGGTGACATCGTTCGTGAACGAGTTTTATGGAAAAACCACCGAGGATGCGATTGATGCGTGGGTTAAAAACATTCTGAAATTATAACGAGTTATTTAGATAATGGGAATGCCCGATTGTGATTGCAGCCGGGCATTTTTTTTAGGATAAGCTATGAACAGGGTTCTTCTGGTTTTATTGTTTGCTTCGGCCGGGTTTCTCTCATTCGGGCAGGGCTGTAATGAGAACGAGGCGATAAAATTGTTCACACAGGCGCAGGAGCGCGAAGATGCCGATGCCGCGCAGTTGTTCGAAAAGGCCGCCGACGGTTTCCGCTGCTGCAAGCTCTACGACAACTACCTTATTGCCGCTTATCAGGCGGGCGCGGCTTATTACAATATCGGCTCTTTGGCAAAAGCCAGAGAGGTGCTCGAAAAGAGTATCGAGGACACTCGCGGACTGGTTGACTCCACTTCAGAGGTCAGTATGCTCGTTTTCCATACTTTGGGCGAGGTGCATTACGGTCTTAATGACCCCGACCGTTCGGTTTACTATTACAAGAAAGCCGCCGGTATTATGGGCGATGCCGACTCGGAGGCGTTGGCCGTATGCTTGTTCAATCTTGGCAATTCGTATGCAACGCTTATGCAGAATGATGCCGCTGTGCGGTGCCATTTGCGGTCGATAGGCATGAAGGAGCGTTTGTCTGTTGCCGGCGACGATGATTTTTATCAGGCCTACTCGGCGCTTGGCGATATTTACCAGGCTGTGGGCAAAACCGATTCGTCGGATTATTACTACAAGAAGGCGGCTAATTATGCCGATGTAAGCAACTTGGAATCAGTGGCATATCTGAAATTCAAAGAGGCGCAGAAATTCTATGGTGCAGGTTTGCGTCAGGAGGCAAGGGCGAGTTTTGAGGAGGTGAAGAACCTATGCGAAGTGGCTGGCTTGAAAAACGATATTTATGTCGGCTCATGTTTCTATCTGGGACAGCTTTACGAAGCTGAAGAAAACGCAGTCAAAGCAAAGACGTTCCTGTCAAAAGCTCTTGAATATCAAAAAGATAAAAACGCTACCTATTATAACATCCTTTTAGCTTACGGACGTTTGGAAAGTGCAGACAATAAGCAAGATGCACTGAAGAAATGGGGCGAAGTTGAGGCGGAGTCGAAAAATCCGGAATTGGAGAATCAGGCCCGTATCGAGATGGCAAAAATTTACGAAAACGGTAATCTCGAACAAGCTGAACGCATTTATAATCAGGTGCTTTCCAATGTCGATAGTCAGAAATATCCGGTGATATATGCGCAGGCGGTATGCGGCTTGGGTAATATCAATTCGGCTAAAAATCAGTCAGACAAGGCATTGGCGGAGTACAGGCGCGCAATGAAAGCCGTTTCGAAAGTTGACGCCGAATTTGAGGCTAACATCAACGAGCTGATGGGCAATGAGTATTTTAAAAACGACAAAATAGATTCGGCAATGCGCAGCTATCAAGCGGCGTACGATATTCTGTCAGCACACTTTGGCGATGCGAGTGTAAGGACTTTGTCGGCACAGGAGAATATTGCATCGGCTTATATGGCGATGGAGAATTTCAGCCGAGCAGCCGATATTTACGCTAACAGTTTGTCAGTCAAGGCGGCCGCTATGGGCGAACAAAGCGCTCAACTGATTGATTTATATGCTAATTACGCCAACGCTTTGTATAATATGCACGATTATGACAATGCTGGCGCCAATTATGAGAAATGCTTGCGGATTATTGAGAATGGCAACATTCCCGACAGCCGCCTCGATATTTTCTACAACAATTACGGTTTGTACTGCAAGGCAACCGGCGACTACAAAAAGGCATTGGCTTATACAACCAAGTCGCTCGATGTCAAGCGGAAAGCCTATGGAACCGATAATGCCAAATACGCCAACACTCTCAATAATCTCGGAACCATATATGACCGTTTGGGTAACTTCAACATGTCGGCCGAGTGTTTTGACACAGCCGAGGAAATATTGATGAAGGTGAGCGGCGAGTCGTCGCAGGCTGTCAGCGATGTGTACATAAACAAGGGAAACCTCTATAACCGCTTGGGACAGTATGAGTTAGCTCTCGTATATTACAACAAGGCGCTTGCCATTAAAAAAGAGCAGAACAGCGCCGCCGACCGCAAACTTGCGCCTATTTACAACAACGTAGGCACTGTGCATCAGAATCTTGAGGATTACCGGCCTGCACAGTTCTACTTCCAGAAGTCGCTCGATATAACCCGGAAGTACGATGGCGAAAAATCGCTTGAGGTTGCTGAGGCTTATAACAACCTTGGTAACGTTTACCTTAAGACAGGAAAGACACGCGAGGCCATTGGCAGTTATCTGAAAGCCAGCAACATTTATGGTGGCATCAAATCGGTTAGTCCGGTGCTTGTGGGCAACACCAACAACAACATCGCAACGGCTTATCTGCAGACAAATCAGCTCGATTCAGCGCAATTCTACTATTACCGCTCGGTTGATTTGTACAAAAATGTCTTTGGCAACAAACATCCGTATTTGGCTTTGATATACAACAATATAGGTAATATCGATCTGAAGCAGGGAAAATACGATGACGCCATTCTCAACTACAGTTTGGCAATCGAGTCGAACCACGACCGTTTCAATTCGAAGAAAGACTCGCTGCCTGAAGCCGTTGGCTATTACGACCAGAATGTTTTTGTCAACTCGCTGTTGTTGCGGGGCTCAGCCTATGCTATGCGTTATTTGAACTCGAAGAATAACGCCGATTTGGTTTTCGCTTTCAATCATTATTTGCTTTGCGACAACATAATAGCAGTTATGCGCCGCTCGGCTCTTACCAAAAACGACAAACTTGAACTTGGAAAGATAGCGTCGAAGTGCTACGAGGGCGTTATGGAAGTTTGTATGCAGCTGTTAAACAATAATTTGCCGGCCGCCAAAGCTCGCTACTATCAGGAGCAAGTGTTCCTGTTTGCCGAGAAGGACAAGGCCAACTCGCTGCTCGAGTCGATGGTGGGGCAGGACGCAATGCAGCTGGCAAACATCCCCGACGACTTGCAGCAGAAAGAAAACCGGCTGTCGGCTGATGTGCTCTACTTTGAGCAGATGCTGGCCGAGAAACCGAAAAACGCTGTTCAGGTGCGCGACAGCCTTTTGGCAGCCAACCGCAGACATGAGGATTTTGTCAAACAGCTTGAAAAGAAATATCCTGAGTATCATCAACTTAAATATGCCGATAACACCATCGGACTGGGTGAGTTGCAACAGAAGTTGCGCAAAGGCACAATGATGGTTATGTATGTGCTTGGCGATGAGCGTGTTTACAGTCTGCACATAACCAATAGCAGTTTCAAAATTGATGCCAGCAACATACAAAGCAATTTTGCCGACACAATCAAAATGTACCGAAACTCGATGCTCTTGACATCGCAGAAGGCAATGATGGATTTCAATGCACTCTCGCGCCGGTTCTATAGTCTGTTGCTTCCCGACAGCATAGCTGCCGATGTCCGCAATCTGGTGATTATTCCTGATGGAGCGTTGAATCAGATTCCTTACGAGAGTTTGTTGATGACCGATGTCGGTGGTTCTATTTACGATTATTCGTCTTACAATTTCCTGATAAAGAAGTATTCCGTCAGCTACGCCTACTCGGCCACGCTTTACTATCGCGACCTGACGCGCAACAAACAGAACGGAGCTGAAGGCTGGTTAGGCTTGGCGCCAGTATTCACTACAGGCAAGTATTCGGGCGTTTTGCTCGATAGCCGGATTAAGAAAAACGAGCGCAACTATACTGATATCGAGATAAATAACAATGGGAAACTTGAGCCGTTGACATCATCGGAAACCGAGGTGCGCAACATATTCGCAATGTTCCAGAAATCGGGGCAGCCAGCCAAAGCTTGCTTGTGGGGTTGTGCCAGCCGTCAGAATTTCAATGCCGATTCAGTGTCGCGTTATCGCTACATCCATTTGGCCACACACGGCTTTGTCAATTCCGAAAAGCCTGAGCTGTCAGGAGTCCAGTTGTGCAGTTTGAAAGGCGACAGTCAGGATGGAATTCTTTATTCAGGCGATGTTTATGGTTTGCGGCTCAAGTGCGATTTGCTTATCTTGTCGGCTTGTGAGACAGGATTGGGCAAGATAATGAAAGGCGAGGGAATTGTCGGATTATCAAGGGCTTTCATATATGCCGGCAGTCAGAATCTGCTGGTTTCGTTGTGGAAAGTAGCCGATAATTCGACTTCGCAGTTGATGGTGGCTTTCTACAAATTGATGCTCGACAAGGAAAATGCCAACTTGAACTATGCCGAGCTGTTGCAAAAAGCCAAACTGTCGCTGATTGCTGATAAAAACTATGCAAGGCCTTATTATTGGGCGCCGTTTATTCTGATAGGTGATTAATAATCTGTTATATATGAAGTTAGGAAAACGCATAATAAATATTCTGGCATTGGCTGCCATGCCGTTCGGCGCCTTTGCGCAGACCGACCTTTTTCCCGGGTTTCAGGGGATGGTAACAAATGCCGCGGTAACTCACGACGGAAAGCGTATAGTCTTTCTAGGTGAGCAGGATGCGGTTAAAAAAGTTTACGAGTCGGTGAACGAGAACGGAAAATGGAGCGAGCCAAAGGAAATCCCGGCTTTCGACAAGCTGATTCCGCAGTCGCCCAAAGGAATAGGCGGTTTTTCGTTCAACTACGATGGCACTCAGCTTCTGTTTCATATCAACTTTGGAGTGTCGTTCGACATAATGAGTCTGAAATACGAGAATGGCGAGTGGGGCGGTTTGGAAAAATTCCCGTCACCGGTCAATTCGGTTGACGATGAGTTTTCACCGTCAATATCAGCCGACAACAATTACATTTTTCTTCTAAGACCGAAACATGATGCCACAGGCCAGAAAAAAGATGTCTCGTGTAAGGAGATAGTGCTGTATATCAGGAATAAAGACGGTGAGTGGACAGGTCCGCAGTTTATACCGCAGGATTTCAACTCTGGCTGTCAGGAGACACCGTTCATCTGCGCCGACGGCAAAACGCTTTTCTTCTCATCGATGCGGCCCGACACAACAAAAGCGGGCAAAAAAGTGCCAGACGATGTTTACAACATTTACTATACGAAAGTGGTGTCGGAATTCATTTACGAGAATGTTTGGACGCTGCCAAGATATGTCGATGAGTTCAACACCGAGTATAACGACTTGTCGCCCAAGATGAATAACGATGGCTCGATTTTTATAAAGAACACCAGTCCGCAACGTGTCACCAAGAAAAATCCGAACAAAACATACCAGATTGATGTCCCGGCCGACTATAAGCAGCATGGCAAAATGCAGCTTGTGGGGCAAGTGACCGATTTCGACACAAAAAAGCCTGTTCAAGCACAAATTGTTGTTACTGACGCTATTACGTCGGCAGTTTTGGGCGAGTACGAAACCAATTCCGACGGACGCTATTCAATCTATTTGAAAGACAAGGGCAATTATCGAATCGATTATGGCAAAGACGGTTACTCACATTCCAATTATCATCTGACAACCGGCTATTATACCGAAGATATTGTAAAACAGTTCGATACAACTATCTTCTCGTCAATCAATTATTATCTGAATGTTTTCGACCAGGAGATGTATAGTCCCTTGGCGGCCAAAGTTTCGGTTTACGACTCGGCTACCAACAACTTGCTGATAGACAACGTGCCGGCTATTGGCGAAGGCCGGTACAAAAGCCAGATAACAATCGGGAAGACATACAAGATACATATTGATTGTGAGCACTTTGAGCCTCGCGATATTTACTTCAACGCTGTGGCCGATGTCTTCTACAACGAGTTTGAAGACGACATTGAGCTGGCGCCGTCGAAGAAGATTATGATATTGGATATCGACGCTGGTGCAGATGGCGATTCGGTGTTGGTCAATGTTAAGAACTTGAGCCGCAATGAGTCACGGACGGTGGTCGCACATCGCGACAAGGACGGCAACTTGATTGTGGAGTTGCGCGAGGGCGACAGCTATGAGATTGACGTCGCCAAGAAGGGTTACACCTACAGCAGCACCAAGGTCGATGTCGGGAAATCGAACAAGACACAGAAACTCAACATCAAGCTCGATTTGCTGACAAAGAACACCAAGATGACCTTCAACAACATTACGTTTGAGACTAACTCGGCCGAGCTGAATGCCGAATCGTTTAAGGAGCTTAATCGCTTGATTGAGTTTATGAAACTGAACGATAATGTGCGCATTGAGCTTTCGGCGCATACCGATGATGTCGGCCCCGATTGGTATAATATGGTTCTGTCGCAAAAACGGGCGCAGACAGCGGTTAAGTATCTGAAAGAAAAGGGTGTGAAGGAATCGGCTATTGTGGCAAAAGGTTATGGTGAGTCACAGCCTATATTGCCCAATAATTCCGATGCCAACCGGGCGCAAAACCGTCGCATCGAGGTGAAAATAATTGATTGAAAATTAAACACGAAAATGTCATGAGACGATATATATTCTTGTTTTTAAGTTTTTTAGTTGCAGCGTCAGCATCGTCGCAGAGCAAGTATAAAGATGTGTACGAAAACATTAAGCATCAGTCGGACAACGAGGCGTACCAAAGTCTTCAGCAGTTTTCGCTGACGAAGAACAACTCACATTGCGCTTCGCTTTACAAGATGGGTATCATCCTTGAGCGTCGCGTGGCCGGCTACGACCCTTTTTTGCAGGAGACAGCAGCCGAGCGTGCGGTTTACGACATGGAATTGTTTTTCGGGTTGGCAAAATTCAACTTCAATGAGAAGGTGGCCCGTCAGGACGGTCATTTCTTCGACGATGTGGTGCGCGCTCCCGACTCGAAACCTGGCAAGGCTCCCACGTTTCTTGAGATAAGCGAGGATATTGAAAATCACCTGAATAAGGCGACTATTTACAAGAATTATTTTGTCGCCAATAAGGATAACCTTTATAAGGCGGTGGGTAAATATAACGAGTGCATAAGCATATTTAACGATATATGCCGCCGCAACAGCAAACTCAAAGACCTTTATTTTTTGGTTGACGAACAGCTTGAGAAACAGCTCGATGCGCTGCAGAACAATTTCGACTCAACATTGTTCTATCTGAAGACTTTGCAGAAATCGCTGGCCGAATATCCAATGCTCAACTACAAGTTCAACTACCGGCTTAACCCCATTGTCGTGTACCGTATGCATGGCTTGACTCAAGCCGATTTTCTGGCCAAAGAGATTCAGTTGTGGGATTTCGCTTCGTGGATTAAAACGTTCAACGAGGTGCGTGAGAGCGAGGTTGGTTACTTGTACAAGAATGTCGAAGAGCTTGACAATCAGCATAAGATTTATATGCAGCAGCTCGAAAATAAGATTGACAGCGGTGTGCCTGCGAATTATAAGGTGTCGCTTTATCTGCTTAACAAGATTCAGAAGTACGACAACACCTCGATGGCCAATCAGTTGCTGACTTATCAGCAGTCGCAGATAAATTACGCGCAGCAGCTTGTCTCTTATAAAATCGATACCGCTTTTATGTCGATGGGTGCCAATTATCCGCTCAACGATTATTTCGACAATGCTATCGCTAAACGAAACGACACAGATTCACTGTTGAAAGTGTTCGAAAAAAACATCAATCCGGAGGGAATAAAAAAATACAGCTGCGTTTTCGAGAAACACTATAACGGCGAGAAAGGACTGCGCGATTATGTTCAGCAGCAGCGCCAGCAAAACGACCGATTGTTCGATAAAACGGTTGACGATTTTTCGGCTACGGTCTTGAATATTGGCCGTCGCAACGCAGCCAACCGCAACTCAATTGTCTATAATGGCGACACGCTTTTTGCTCAACTTGTATCGCCAACCGCAATATGGACAAATGGCTATTTTGTTCATAGCAAAGAATTTACTGACAGAAAGGAACTGATAGTTTCGGGCACGTATGTTACCAAGAAGCGTGAGCGATTCGGTTTTGTGGCCAGCATCGATACGGCGCATAACGTGCAGTGGCTGAAGGTGTTGAAAAACGGTGATGGCGACAGAACTTGTCTGCATGCCGCACCGATAAACGGTGAGGTTGCCGCAGTGGTAACATCGACGGCCAAGAATGGAGTTATCCGCAATTTTATGGTGCTGTTCGATGTTTCGGGCAATGTCAAACAAAATGTTGAGGTGCGCGTGGCGTTATTGCCTAAAAAACTTATAGTCAACGATATCAGTGATTCATACATTGTGGCGTTCCGAGGAAAAAGCAATCAGCCATTTGCCGTAGAGAACGGCGAGCTGCGTATTGTCGGCCTCGATTCAAAATTCAAGACGCTTTGGAGCAAAAGCTTGAATTTCAACGGTTATTTTGTCAATATCCTTAAAAACAACGACATATACTATGTGTTTGGCGCATTCAGCACAATCAAAAGCCTTGACAACAAGGATGTTAATCTGAATGGCTCGTTCGGAATGTTCCAGTATTCGTTTGATGCTAATGGCAACTGGCTCGACGGCGAGCATTATGAGCTCAAATCATCGGTTTATCCGTTGTGGGTGTCGAAGGTTGATAACACCAAGACCGAAGCCGTTATGCTGATTGGCAAGGAGCCGAAAGCCGCAACGCCAGACACTCGTTCCGCCTATATGCAATTCTCGTTCTCGGGCGACGAGTTGTATAGCACGATAAAGTAGGAGTGGAGTGGGGTGTGAGCGCAGAAGCTGCATTAGCTTGGGCGGTTTGCGGCTTACATTTGCAGTATTAAAATATTCAGTATGGTTAATCTGAAAAATATCTTTCAAAAGATTCGGCAGCCGATGAGCCTGACACTCTTTTCGGCGGTTATGAGTCTTGTTAACCTTGTTTTATACAACATTCCGTTTTTCTCGTTCATATCCGCCAACTATAACGTGTCGGTTTGGATTAAGGTGCTGTTTATAAGCACTATAGTTGTTGTGATGTTAGTTCTCAACTTCATGATTTGCTATCTGCTTATCTTCCTTTTAAGATATTTCGGTCGGGTGCTGATAGCCTTGTGCCATATTCTGAGCGCGGCATCGGTATATTTCGTCTTCAAATATCACACAATGATAACCGAGCCGATGATTGGCAATGTCTTTAACACACGTTATTCCGAGGCTTCGGGCTTCATGACATGGTCGCTTTACATCTATATTCTGATTTTTGGCGTTTTGCCGGCCGTCTATGTTCTGCTTCAGAAGTTTGAATACGGCACTTGGAAACGTCTTGGAATAATCTCGGGCGGTTCGTTGGCGGCAGCGGTGGTGCTTGTTCTGCTTAATTTCAATCAGGTTTTGTGGATTGGAAAATACGACACTGAGCTTGGCGGACTTGTTATGCCTTATTCGTATGTGGTGAACACAATCAGGCATTACAACATAAAAAAGGCTGAAAACAAGGAGGAGATTAAGCTACCCGACGCCGTAATTTCCGATGACGAAAAGGCTGCGGTTGTGCTTGTCATTGGTGAGTCGGCGCGCAAGGCTAACTACCAGCTTTATGGCTACAACCGGCCAACCAATCCGTTGCTTTCGAAACGGACCGATTTGACTGTGCTTCAGGCAAATTCCGACGATACTTATACAACTCAGGGTGTGAAGGCCATACTTGAATATAAGGCCACATCCGCCCTTTATGAGATTCTTCCAAATTATCTGTTCCGTGCGGGTGCCGATGTGGTGTGGCGGACATCGAACTGGGGCGAGCCGCCGGTGCATATCGATGAGTATCTGACAGATAAAGACCTTGCAAAAATGTATCCCGATGTTCCAAAGTCGTTTGACGAGCTTTTGTTCACAGGTATTCGCCAACGCATCGAGTCGAGTGCGAAAAGCAAGGTGCTGATTATTCTGCATACAAGCACCAGCCACGGCCCGGAGTACAGTTCGCATTATCCTGAAGATTTTGAGATATTTAAGCCGGTATGCTCGAATGTCGAAAATGCCAAGGATTCTTTGCCCGAGCTTATAAACGCCTACGACAACACCATAATCTATACCGATTATCTATTAAACAATCTTATCGATACGCTCTGCACAATAACCGACCGTAATTGCGCCGTAATTTATGTGTCGGACCATGGCGAGTCGTTGGGTGAGAACAAGCTGTTTATGCACGGCGTGCCTAAAAAGATTGCGCCAAAAGAACAGTATGAGATTCCCTTCCTGATTTGGACAACGCCCGGTTTCCGTAGTGTCAAGCCGCAAAGCGGAGTCATCGACCAGCATTATGTCTTCCATTCGGTACTCAAATTGCTGTCGGTCGATAGTCCGGTCTACGACGAGGAGCACAATCTGTTCGAATGATTATCGCTTGTCTTATTTGCGTTTGAAATAGGCGTTGTAACCAAAAAGTGAGCGGTTAAACCACTCTTTGTCAAGCCATTGTTTCCGATAGAACAGCGCAAACACTATGCACGGCATTGTGAACCCGATGATGCTGCCTGTAAACACATCTGACAGGAAATGTTGCGACAGATAGATTCGCGAGAAACCGCCCATATAAGCCAGAATTATCAGTATTATCATGCATAAAAATGACCAAATTCGCTTTGCGTCATCCTTCTTGTAGTAGCATAACAGCAAGGCGCACATTGTGAAGAACACGAAAAAAGTGGCAGTGTGTCCCGAAGGAAATGAGTTGTTGTGGCGCAAAACCACACCTTCAACCGTCGGTAGTTCGATGCCCAGATTGGCAAAGAATGTTGACGGGCGCGGGGCTGTAAAAATGTTTTTCAAAGCAAGTGTCGCAAAGCCGTTCGATAGCTCGGCAATGGCGTACATATAAGTCCAACCGGCCCTGAAGAAAAGCAAAGGAAGTATTGCGACAACATATACCGGAAACTCGGCAAACAACGTGTAATGGCGGAATAACCAATCTAAAAATGGAGTGTGAAAAGAGTTTGCCGCTAAATGCAGCTCAGCTTTCGGATATACAGCCAAGGCGATGGCCAAAGCTATTGTCGCAACTATAAAAACAATACAATAGATGGAAAACGGTTTCTTCATTACTCTGTACTTTTATGCTCGCAAAAGTATAAATGTATTGCGATTTTCAGCGCGGGATAATCACTCTTGCCGCCTCGCCAAAATCATCAAAAAAAATGCTCAATTCTTTTCATTCGCAATTTTGCAATTGTTAGTTTTGCACATTGTGCCGCCGTGGACGATAACGGTGGCCGCTCGGGTTTGTCTATTAAGGCTAAAAACTTGATATATAAAACTTATACGTATAATTTTTAATAACAAAACAAGATGGCAAAAGAGAAAAAATTCATCACCTGTGATGGAAACCAAGCCGCGGCTCACATAGCTTATATGTTCTCGGAGGTAGCGGCCATTTACCCCATCACACCATCTTCGCCAATGGCAGAAAACGTTGACGAATGGGCGTCTCAAGGCCGGAAAAACATTTTCGGCGAGACAGTTTTAGTTCAGGAAATGCAATCGGAAGGCGGCGCCGCAGGTGCTGTTCACGGCTCGTTGCAGGCAGGTGCGCTCACAACCACCTTCACCGCTTCGCAGGGCCTTCTGCTTATGATTCCGAATATGTACAAAATCGCTGGCGAACTTATCCCGACAGTGTTCCACGTTTCGGCTCGTACGCTCGCTTCGCACGCGCTCTGCATCTTCGGCGACCATCAAGACGTTATGGCTTGCCGTCAGACAGGCTTTGCAATGCTGGCCGAGGGTTCGGTTCAGGAAGTTATGGATTTGGCTGGTGTGGCTCACCTTTCGACTTTGAAGAGCCGCGTGCCGTTCCTGAACTTCTTCGACGGTTTCCGCACATCGCACGAGTATCAGAAAATTGAGGTTGTTGAGCAAGACGACCTGAAGGAACTTGTTGATTGGGACGCAGTTAAGGCTTTCCGCGAGCGCGCTTTGTCGCCCGAACGTCCTGAAATGCGCGGTATGGCAGAGAACCCCGACGTGTTCTTCGCTCACCGTGAGTCGTGCAACCCGTACTACAACGCTGTTCCTGACATTGTTGCCGACTATATGGACAAAGTGAGCGCCATCACTGGCCGCAAGCACCGTCCGTTCGACTACTACGGCGCAAAAGACGCAACCAACGTGATTGTTGCTATGGGCTCTGTTACCGAATGCATCAAAGAGGTTGTTGATAAGAAGGTTGCAGCTGGCGAAAAGGTTGGTATGATTGCCGTTCACCTTTATCGTCCGTTCTCGCTCAAATATTTGAAAGAGGCCATTCCTGCATCTTGCAAGCGCATCTGCGTTCTCGACCGTACAAAAGAGCCAGGCGCAAACAGCGAGCCGTTGTTCCTTGACGTTGTTGACGCTCTGACCGAACTTGGCCTGATTTCGAAAATCGAAGTTGTTGGCGGCCGCTACGGTCTGGGTTCGAACGACACCACACCTGCACAAATCATCGCCGTTTACGACAACTTGGCAATGAATACCCCGAAGAACCACTTCACTTTGGGCATCACCGACGACGTTACATTCACATCGCTGCCTGTTGGCGAAGAGGTTTCGGTTGCGCCTGCTGGTCAGTTCCAGGCTAAATTCTACGGCTTGGGCGCCGACGGTACCGTTGGTGCAAACAAGAACTCTGTCAAGATTATCGGTGAGACCACCAATAAATATTGTCAGGCATACTTCTCATACGACTCGAAGAAATCGGGCGGCTTCACCTGCTCGCACCTTCGCTTCGGCGACGAGCCAATCCGCTCGACCTATCTGGTGACAACCCCGAACTTTGTGGCTTGCCACCAACAGGCATATTTAAATATGTATGACGTTACGCGCGGTCTGCAAAAGGGCGGTACCTTCCTTCTGAACACCATCTGGGAAGGCGACGAACTGATTGCCAACATCCCTAACAAGGTTAAGGCTTACTTCGCAAAGAACGACATCAAGGTTTACTACATCAACGCAACCAAAATCGCTCAAGAGATTGGTCTGGGCAACCGCACCAACACCATTCTTCAGTCGGCATTCTTCCGCATCACTGGCGTGATAGCCGTTGACAAGGCCGTTGAGGAAATGAAGCACTTCATCGTGAAATCGTACGGCAAGAAGGGCGAAGACGTTGTAAATAAGAACTATGCAGCCGTTGACCGCGGCGGCGAGTACAAAGAACTTGCCGTTGACAAGGCTTGGGCTAATTTGCAAGACCAACCGAAGGTTTACACCGACGGCGACGACTTCATCAACAAGGTTGTCCGCCCAATCAACGCTCAAGACGGCGATTTGCTTCCTGTTTCTTCGTTCAAAGGTATCGAAGACGGTACTTGGGCCGCTGGCACAGCCAAATTCGAGAAACGCGGCGTAGGTGCTTTCGTACCTGTTTGGAATTCAGAGAATTGTATCCAATGTAATAAGTGCGCATACGTCTGCCCGCACGCTTGTATCCGTCCGTTTGTAATGACAGAGGACGAGAAGGCAGGCTTCGGTGGTGCTACTATCCCGGCACTCGGACCTTCGTTCAAGGGTATGTACTTCACAATGCAGGTTGGTGTTAAAGACTGTCTGGCTTGCGGTAACTGCGCCGACGTCTGCCCGGGCAACCCGAAGAAGGGTGGTCCTGCACTCAAAATGGTGGCTTACGACGACACTTCGGCCGAAGCCGCAAAAGAGGCTGCAAACTGGAACTACTGCGTTGAGAAGGTTTCGTCGAAACAAGACCTTGTCGATATCACAGCCAATGTGAAGAACTCGCAGTTCGCAACTCCGCTGTTCGAATTCTCGGGCGCTTGCGCAGGTTGCGGCGAGACTCCGTACGTGAAACTCATTTCGCAACTGTTCGGTGACCGCGAGATTGTGGCCAACGCAACTGGTTGCTCGTCAATCTACTCTGGTTCTGTTCCATCAACTCCTTACACAAAGAACGCCAAAGGTCAGGGTCCTGCTTGGGCAAACTCACTGTTCGAGGACTTCTGCGAGTTCGGTCTTGGTATGCAGATTGCCAACAAGAAAATGAAACAACGCTTGACCCGTCTTATGACAGAGGCTCAAGAGTGCACCTGCTGCACCGACGAAATGAAGGCTATGTTCCGCGAGTGGATTGAGAAACAAGAGGACGCTGCCGCCACAAAGGCTCTGGCGCCGAAGATTGTTGCCGCCTGCGAGGCTTGCGGTTGCGACACTTGCAAGAACATCCTGACATACAAAGACCACTTGGTAAAACGCAGCCAATGGATTATCGGCGGCGACGGTGCTTCGTACGATATCGGTTACGGTGGTTTGGACCACGTTATCGCATCGGGCGAGGACGTCAACATCTTTGTAATTGATACAGAGGTTTATTCGAACACTGGCGGTCAGTCGTCGAAGGCTACACCGCTGGGTGCCATTGCCAAATTTGCGGCAAGCGGCAAACGTGTTCGCAAGAAAGACCTTGGTATGATTGCCACCACTTACGGCTATGTATATGTGGCACAGATTGCAATGGGCGCTGACCAGGCACAAACGCTGAAGGCTCTTAAAGAGGCCGAGGCTTACCACGGACCATCAATCGTGATTGCATACGCACCGTGTATCAACCACGGCCTGAAGGCTGGTATGGGCAAGAGCCAGGCCGAAGAGGCAAAAGCCGTTGAGTGCGGCTACTGGCATCTGTGGCGCTTCAACCCCGATTTGGCTAAAGAGGGCAAGAATCCGTTCTCGCTCGACTCGAAAGAGCCTGATTGGTCGAAGTTCCAAGAGTTCCTTATGGGCGAGGTTCGTTTCAACTCGGTTAAGAAAATGTTCCCCGCCGAGGCCGACGAGCTCTTCAACGCCTGCCAGGAAATGGCCAAACTGCGCTACCAAAGCTACGTTAGAATGACTAAAATGGATTATTCGGCAGAATAATCGATTGTTAGATAATTCGATACCGAAAAGCCGTTGCCCGCTTGGGTGACGGCTTTTTTAGTTTGTATTTTCTGTTTTCGTATGCGTTAGAAATTTTCTATCTTTGATTGATTGTTAAACGTAAAAACGGAATGCCTATGTAAGTGTATGTAAGACATATAGATAAATAAGCGTTAGCTTGTTCTTGTTCTTGAAATTCGCCAAATTTTATGCCTACAAGATATGAGTTGATGTTCACGCGTTGCGTGGACTTTTACTTTTTATGTAGGCAGGGTGTTTGGCGATACCTCAAGAACGTAGACAAGTTTTAGTCCGCGTTTTTTTATTGTCTTTTCGCAAATCAGGACTGCCAATTAATTTATTAACAACTAATAAGATAAAACGATGAAAAAGAAATTTTTACTTACAATGATTGCGATGGTCTGCGGTGTTAGTGCATGGGCTTTTCAAATCGGTGACTTGAAATATGAATTTAATAGTGACAGAACGTTAGAGGTGGTAGGACTATACACTACGGAACTTACCAATATAATTATTCCAGAAAAGGTGGATTATAATGGTGGTAGTTTTTCGGTAACCAGCATCGGAAGATGGGCGTTTCATAATTGCAGCGGATTAACATCAGTTATCTTGCCTAATTCGATAGTCAACATAGGAGGTGGCGCGTTTAGCGGTTGTAGCAATTTGGAATCGGTTACTATTCCGAATTCAATAATAAACATTGAAGAATATCCATCATTGTTTCAGGTCTGTAATAAATTGCAATACAACGAATTTGATAATGCTTTGTATCTGGGCAACACAGAAAACCCGTATGTTGTATTAATAAAAGCTAAATCAACAAATATTACTTCGTGTAAAGTGAACGGCAATTGTAAAATTATATTTGAAAGTGCATTCAAAAGTTGCGACGCACTTACTTCGGTTGAAATATCTAATTCTGTAAAAAGTATTGGGTACAATGCTTTCGGTGATTGCAGTAGTTTAACAACGATTAATATTCCGAATTCTGTAATTAATATAGGAGGGTCAGCTTTTAATGGATGTAGCGGTCTAATATCTGCTACTATTGGGAGCGGAGTTACAAGCATCGGCGACTATGCATTTTCTGAATGTAGAGGTTTGACATCAATCGAAATACCAAATTCGGTTATCAGCATCGGAGAGGAAGCGTTTTCTTATTGTAATAGCCTAATGTCTGCAACTATAGGCAACGGAGTCATAAACATTGGCAACTATGCATTTTCTGAATGTAGTGGTTTGACATCAATCGTAATACCAAATTCGGTTAAGAGCATTGGAGTAAGTGCTTTTCAAGGTTGTGCAGGCTTCACATCAATATTTATTGGCAATGGCGTGACAAGCATTGGACAAGATGCGTTTAGTAATTTTAATGATTTGCCTTTAACATCAATAGAGATACAAAGTGATGTCGATTTGAGCAAAACGGGGTTGAGGTTTACAAAAAATGGTATTCGTTATCGCCTATTGAACAAAAACCAAGTTGAGATTAAATCAATTTCCTGTTCTGATTCTGGAGAAGTGGAAATACCAGAAACTGTAACGGCTTTTAATAATACTTTTGTCGTCACGGGCATCGGCAATTCTGCATTTGATTTTTGTAGCAGTCTCACTTCGGTTGTCATACCTAATACTGTTACTAGTATAGGCACCTCTGCATTTGCGTATTGCGACAATCTTGTTTCGGTAGTTATTCCGAATTCAGTAACCAGCATCGGGCGCGATGCGTTTATGTTCTGTGGTAGTCTTACTTCAGTTGTCATTCCTAATTCTGTGACTGATGTTGGCAATCGTGCATTTTATGGCTGTGATAATTTACAATATAAAGAATATGATAATGCTATGTATTTGGGCAACAATGAGAATCCGTATCATGTACTTATCAAAGCCAAAACTGCCGATATCACATCCTGTGAAATAAATAGTAATTGCAAGGTTATTGCTCCCTATGCATTTAGCGGTCGCCATAGTTTGACATCAATTATCATACCTAATTCTGTTACAAACGTTTGTGAAGGTGCTTTTTCTTGCAGTGGTCTGACATCTGTAACCATTGGTGATTCTGTGACCAGTATTGGGAAGGAAGCTTTTTCGGAATGCAGTAGTTTGACGTCGATTACTATTCCTAATTCAGTTAAAAACATAGGTTATGGCGCATTCGAGCATTGTCCTTCGTTAGAGTCCATAACACTGCCGTTTGTGGGAGATAAAGAATATTCAGCTAATGATGAAAACCCAATGCCGTTTGGCTATATATTTGGTCATTTCAGAATGACGGAGTCAGACACCGACTACATTGAGATAAGCCAGATTAGAGCCGATTACACTATTCCATCAGCGTTGAAAGAGGTGACGGTAACAGGAAGTAGCCATATCCCTTATGGAGCCTTCCAAAATTGTAAGTATTTAACATCTGTTACCCTTGCTGATTCGGTGATTAGTATTGGTGATTATGCTTTTGCTAATTGCTATGGGTTGATATCAGTCAACATTCCTGATTCTGTGACCATTATCGGCCATGCGTTTGCAGGATGTAGCAGTTTAACATCAATTTCTATTCCTAGTTCAGTAAAGAGCATTGGCGCTTGGGCGTTTTCTAATTGCAACAATTTGCAAATAGCGGAATTTGCAAGTGTTGAGAGTATGTGCGGAATAAAATATGAAGGTCCGGAGGCTAATCCTTTGAGTCATTCCGCTCATTTGTATATGTATGGTAAAGAAGTTACTAATTTGATTGTTCCTGAATCTGTAACAAGTATTCCTGACTATGCCTTTTTTAGTTGCAAAAGTTTAAATTCAGTTACCATTCCGAATACTGTAACAAGCATCGGATGGGGAGCTTTTGACGGTTGTAGTAACTTGAATTCTGCACTCATTGGCGATTCGATTAAAACCATCGGTGAATATGCATTTAGATATTGTGGAAATTTGATATCCGTTGCTATTCCCAGTTCGGTAATCAGTGTTGGTGATTATGCTTTTGCCAATTGTTATAGGTTGTTGGAAATAAATGTGTCGAATGATAATACTGTGTACGCATCGGAAGATGGTGTATTATATAATAAGAATAAAACAACATTAATATCTTATCCGGGTGGGAAAAACGGCTTATATATTATCCCTGATTCAGTAACCACTATTTGTAGTAGTGCATTTTATGAAGGTAGCGGTTTAATATCAGTTGCCATTCCTAATTCGGTAAAGAATATTAGTTGGGGAGCTTTTGATTATTGTAATGCAACTTTGTATTGTGAATGTGAAGAAGCCTTAAAGCCTGCAAATTGGAATTCTAGTTGGAATATAGGAATTATACTTGTGAATTGGGGATGCAAAGTAATTAGAACTATGGCGGTCAATAATGGGATTGTGATAGCAGAGGGAACAAATTATGCCTTTAAGGGGAATAAAGGCTCTTTATGGTATTTGAATGAAGAGGAGATGGGGACAGTGACACTAACTGCGACAGCAAACGAAGGTTACCACTTTCTCAAATGGGAAGATGATGTCGATGCTGGAAGAACACGTGTCGAAAATGTAACAGAAAGTAAAACATACATAGCCACATTTGATGCACATATCGATAGTGTTGTCTTTGAGAATATCGTAGCCGCAACATGCACAAAAACTGGTTCTCGCGATTCTGTTGTTTGTTGCTCTGTCTGCAAAATGGAACTAAGTCGTAACCATGTTACTATTCCAGCAACAGGACACACTATAAATACAGATTCTGGTGTTGCGGCAACTTGCACAGATTTTGGGTTAACCGAAGGCAAACATTGCTCAGTTTGCAATGCTGTTTTGGTTGCACAAGACACGATTGCCGCTCTTGGGCACACTGAAGTTGTCGATACCTCTGTTGCCGCAACATGCACAGAAATAGGCTTAACAGAAGGAAAACACTGCTCGGTTTGTAATATTGTGCTGGTTGTACAAGATACTATTCCTACTTTAGGTCACACTGTAGTCGTTGATAGCGCCGTTGCAGCAACGGCAACAGAAATCGGCTTAACCGAAGGTTCGCATTGCTCAGTTTGTGGATTTATAATTGTGGCACAAGATACAATTCCAGCTTTGGGTGTGCCTGGAGAGAACCAAGGCACAGCCGTTGAGGAGAATGTAGCCAGCGTCATCAACATCTACGCCAATGGCAACACCATTGTAGTAGAAAATGCAATAGATGAAATCTTTGTTTACAATGCTATGGGCGCATTGGTTGGTAGGGATGCGATTCATCGCGTCCGAGCCGAGATAATCGTCAACAATTCAGGAGTTTATATTGTCAAAACGGGCAATAAAACGCAGAAAGTTGTTATGCCATAACCTATAAATAGGTACAAGTTTAAAGCTGCCATGGTTATCCGAGGCAGTTTTTTTGTGTCATGGCAAATCTGTTAAATTTGGGTTGTTTTTACTCAAATTCGCAGAAAAATGCTGCCCGAATATCAATGTTACCGCCTTTTTAGGAGGCGTTTTTAATGAAAATGCGGTTCGTTTTTCGTGTAATAGTCATTGGCACAGCGTAATAAAAACACGTAAAAATTATTTTCAAAAAACCTCACAATCCCCTTGCGGGAAACGAAACTTTCCCTACTTTTGCACCCGCTTTCCGAGAGGGAGCAAGTTCTTTAAAACGGACGGGCTGGGGGACGGTGAAGGAGGATGGGGAGAGGCTAACAGTCCGTGTTTGAAAAAATAGTTGAGAAAGTCCTTGCGGGGAAGAGAAAAGTGGTTACATTTGCAACCCGTTTCCGCGGGGAAATCTGATAGGGCCGGTAGGCTCGAAGTTCTATGACATTATGAGCACAAAAGAGAGGTAAGAGAGAACAAAGCACCTAGATTCAATTCGAGACG
>JAFZKK010000059.1 GCA_017551905.1 Salinivirgaceae bacterium | reverse complement strand
ATTTCATAGAATCAGTTCGCCTACAGTTCAAGCAACGACGATGTGGTATTACATCATGAAGTTGGGCAGTTGAGTAATCATAAAATCCGAATGCTACAGGGATTAGTATCAATGCTATCGGCCAGACCAAACCGTACGTTAGAATGAGTACGAACCATACGTAAGTGCATACAAATGCTATTAAAGTTATGATAATATTAAGAATACCATTGCTGATGATATAGAAACTCCTACGCCATTGCATCGCAAAACGCATAAGAAGAATAATGATTGCTTCGGTACAGAACAGCCATAGTAAACCAAAGATTATATAGAATATTGTAATAATCCATCCGAGGATATTTAGCCCACCTTCTGTTTTAGTACCATATTTATTTATGCCCCAAGGTAATTGGTGAGCATAGAGAGGCGAAGCAATTATTTTTGCCAAAAAGTCGCAGTCGATTAATTGTTCGGCGAATGGTAAGTGTTTTAGAAGAAAAGAATTGTTTCCGTAACTTTTGGCAAACTTATAGTCTTGCACTATCATATTTGCATCAGCATAAAGTATAGGATAATAAAACAAACCGTCTTTTGGATTGAATACGTTTAGATTATTATAATAGGATTCATACGTTCCGTCTTTTTTCCTATTGACTAACAATGATGGCGTAATAAGACTATCACATTTTTGCAACGTTTTTCCAATAAAGAGTTTCTTCAATTTATTCTCCGACAAATAGCAATCGCGTTCGTCGCCAAGTTCAAAAGAATAGAATTCATCGGGTAGTATAACATTCAAATCACTATTGGAGCAAGTTTTTTCTTGTCCGTCAGCAAGACGAATAAGCGCTTTCATGCTTGTTCCTTTAGGGTTGCGATTTATTATGGTAACGGTATCGTTTTCTTCTTCTCTTACAACGGGATAACCTGATTCGTAACTATAGAAATAACCTCGCAAACCATCTTTTGTTTCAACATACAGTCGTCCCAATTCCATAGTTGATGTGTTTTCATAGCCCAGTAATGAGACCACATCACCTTTGTGTAAGGTTTGCCTTTGTTCAGTTGTATCCTTGCCCGTCTTTAACGTAATAGTCTTATTGATAGTGATTTTTGGTCGATTCTCTTTAAATTGGTATTCCTCTGTAATGAAATTGAAACACAAAATAGGAATCAAAATAATGGGCAGAATAGGCAATTTGCCTGATTTGTTTCCCAAATTCTTTATTTTAGACCAAAGTTTCCGTATCATAATTTATTGGATAAAGGGGGGCTTCTTTTATTATACATTTTCGTGACTTTTGCGAAGTCCGTTAACAAAAATTCACGAATTCCCATTCTCAAAACTAAACATTAACCTTGTGTTTTCCAAACTTTTGAATAGAAAAACTCCTTGAATTATTCCGATAAAAAGTGCAACTGAAAAATTACACTTCTATTTTGAACTTACGTAGCCCCCAAAACAAAAAAGGCCTCCGTACCCGGAAGCCTTTTCAGTTATTCAATTAATCTGTTAATCAGTCATTATTTAACAAGCCCCTGAAATCCCATAAACGCCATAGCCAGGATGCCAGCCGTTACGAGTGCGATAGGCATTCCGCGCATTGCTTTCGGGGTTTCCGAGAAGTCGAGTTGCTCGCGAAGGCCAGCAAAGAGCACCAGCGCAAAGCCGAAGCCGATGGCGTTCGAGAAGGCGAAAACAACGCTCTGCGGCAGGTTAAAGTCCTTCTGAATCACCAAGATAGCCACACCAAGGATGCAGCAGTTGGTGGTGATGAGCGGCAGGAACACACCCAACGCCTGATAGAGCGACGGCGATGCCTTTTTCAGCACAATCTCAACCATTTGCACCAGTGCGGCGATTATCAGAATGAATGTGATAGTGCGCAGATACTCAAGCCCGAACGGCACCAGGATGCACGAGTTGGCAAGGTAGGTGACAATGGTGGCGAGCACCAGCACAAAGGCCACCGCGCCCGACATTCCGAGCGCCGTGCTCACTTTCTTCGACACGCCCAGGAACGGGCAGATGCCCAAAAACTGCGACAGTACGATGTTGTTTACAAATACGGCCGCTATAAACATTAATATATATTCCATAGTTTCAGCGTTTTATGATTTACGTAATTTGTTGACAAGCGCAATCAGGAAGCCCAGCGCTATGAAAGCGCCAGGTGCCAGCACAAACAGCAGCATTCCGCAGTTTTCGGGGTAGATGGCAAAATCGAAAATCTTGCCAGTGCCAAGCAGCTCGCGGATGCTTCCGAGTAGCGTCAGGGCCACCGTGAAGCCAAGACCGATGCCAAGGCCGTCGAAGATTGACGGGATGGCGCCGTTTTTGGCTGCGAACGATTCGGCGCGACCCAGCACAATGCAGTTCACCACAATCAGCGGGATGAACAGGCCCAGACTCGCGTAGAGCGCGGGGACGTAGGCCTGCATTAGCATTTCAACCATTGTCACAAAGGCCGCAATCACAACAATATACGCAGGAATACGCACCTTGTCGGGCACCAGATTCTTGATGAGCGAGATGACCAGATTCGAGCAAATCAGCACAAAGGTTGTGGCCAGGCCCATACTCATACCGTTGATGGCCGACGATGTTGTTCCCAGCGTCGGGCACATACCCAACATAAGCACGAATGTCGGGTTTTCCTTAATCAGTCCGTTGACTAATATTTTCAGATTATTGTTCATTGTTCTCGCCCTCCTTTGCTTCTTGAGTGGCGCCGCTGTTGGCGTCGGTTGGTTTTTGATTGTTGGCGGCCGCGTAGGCGTTGTAAGCCGTGCGAACGCTCTCAAGGAACGCCCTCGAACTGATGGTCGAAGCCGTGATGGCGTCAATCTCGCCGCCGTCTTTCGATACGGTCATTTTGGCCGTGGCGGGATTTTTGCCGATAATCGAACTTTGCTTTTCGGGTGTCTTAACCTCGAAGCCGAATATGCTCTCTATCAGGCTTTTCTTCTTTTCGGTTTGCGGACGGAACCACGTCACCATTTTGGTGCCAAGGCCAGGCGTCTCTTTTTGGTCCAAAACCGAATATTCGGTGATGGCGCCTTGAGCGTCGAATCCCACCATAACCTTGATTTCGCCGCCGAAACCGTTTTTCGACATTGACTCTACAGCCGCGCCAACAAACTGTCCGTCAGCCTTGTAGGCCTTGTAGATGTTCAGACCGTTGGCGGTGTCGTTCTCAATTTTGTCGAAGGCGGGCAGCACGGCTTTTATCGCGTCGACCGATTTTTGCTCTTTCGATTTCTGAATCGGCTCCGACGTAACGTTGTAGAGCGCGGCCATAAGTCCCGCCGCTATGAGTGCTATCGCCGTGAGCGACAGCAACATATTCTTCATTGATGATTCAAGTTTTGCCATTATTTTACCTCCCCGAATCGTTTTGGTTTAATGTAATTGTTGATGAGCGGTGTGAAGGCGTTCATAATCAGAATGGCGAACGACATTCCTTCAGGGAACGCGCCGAAGTTTCTGATTACCACTGTAATAACACCAATTCCGATGGCATACACAATCTTGCCGTTCACGCTCATAGGCGATGTCACATAATCGGTGGCCATAAATATCGCGCCAAGCATTAAGCCGCCAGCCAAAAGATGCTGAACGGGCGTTGCAAATTGCACGGGGTCAGCCAGATACAAGATTCCTTGAAACACAAACACTGTCGCGAAAATGGTGACGGGAATGTGCCAGGTGATGATGCGCTTGTAGAGCAGCCAGCCAAAGCCGATGAGCAGCGCCAGAGCCGAAACCTCGCCAAGCGAGCCGCCCATATTTCCAAGGAACATTTGCGACGCGTCGGCCACGTTGCCGAAGTGGTTTTTCAGCATATTCAGCGTTGTGGCGCCCGTTTCGGCGTCGATGTAATTGGTTGCAAGTCCCTGTGGCACAGGCCAGGTGGTCATTTGCACGGGGAACGAGATGAGCAGGAACACACGGCCAGCCAGCGCGGGGTTGAACAGGTTCTGCCCAAGGCCGCCGAAGGCCATTTTGCCCACGCCGATTGCGAATGCCGCACCAACTATTATTATGCCGATTGGCAGGTTCGACGGCAGGTTGAACGCCAGCAGCAAGCCCGTCAGGATTGCCGAGCCGTCGCAGATGGTTGGCGTCTGTTTCAGCAGGAATTTCTGAATAAGATATTCGAAAAGTACGCAACTCGCTACCGATGTGAGAGTTACAATAAGCGACCCGATGCCGAAATAAAAGATTGAAACGGCCAGCGCGGGAAGCAATGCCGCAATCACCCCGTACATTAGGTTCGGGGTTGAAACGCTACTGCGAGCGTGCGGCGACGGTGATACAACTAATTGTCCCATTATTGTTTTCTACTTCTAATTATTTTACCTACAGTGTTTTTGCCCAACCGCACATAGTCAAGGATTGGCCGTTTGGCAGGGCACGAGAAAATGCAGCAGCCGCATTCAATGCAGTCCATAATGTGGTTGGCTTCGTCTTCGGCCCACATTTGGCGTTGGCTGTATTGCATAAGCAAGTATGGCTCAAGTCCCATTGGGCAGGCGTCAACACACTTTGCGCAGCGGATGCACGGCCCTGCGGCGGCGCGTTCCGACTCGTCGGCGGCCATAAGCAGCAGTCCCGACGTGCCCTTTGTGACGGTCGATTCCAGATTGGTCATTGCCTTGCCCATCATTGGGCCGCCGCTGATGACTTTTCCGCTCGCCTCAAGGTCGCCGCCTGCAGCGGCAATCAGGTCGGCCACAGGGGTGCCGATGCGTGCGCGGAAGTTCGACGGCTCACGGACCGTCTTGCCCGTTACCGTCACAATGCGCTCGATGAGCGGTTTGTTCTTCTGAACGGCCTCGTAAACGGCAAAGGCGGTGCCCACGTTCTGCACCACGGCGCCAGCGTCAATCGGCAGTTTGCCCGATGGAACCTCGCGGCCCGAAATGGCGTTAATCAACTGTTTCTCACCACCTTGCGGATATTTCAACTTAAGCGGAACAACCTCGATGCCTTGCTCGTTCTTGCAAAGGTCAGTCAGTTTGCTGATGGCGTCGGGTTTGTTGGCCTCAATGCCGATGTAAGCCTTATCAACGTTGATGGCCTTCATAAGTATTTTGATGCCCACAATCAGTTCGGCGCTCTTCTCGAGCATAAGCCGATGGTCGGCAGTCAAGTACGGCTCGCATTCCACGCCGTTGATAATCAAGAAGTCAGCCTTCTTGCCGTCGGGAATCGACAGTTTGACGTGAGCGGGGAACGTTGCGCCGCCCATACCCACAATGCCAGCGTCTTTAATCTTGCCGATGATGGTTTTGGCGTCGTCTTTGATTTCTGTCACAAGCGCGTCCGTGCGGTCGATGGTCTCGAGCCATTCGTCGCCTTCAACGTCGATATAGACGGCGGGTTTCTTGAATCCAGCCACGTCAACGGCCAAATCCACCTTCGACACCGTTCCCGAAACCGACGAGTGGATGTTGGCCGACACAAATCCGTTGGCCTCGCCAATCAGTTGGCCCACTTTCACCTTGTCGCCCTTCTGAACAACGGCGTTGGCGGGCGCGCCAATGTGCTGCGCCAGCGGTATCACGGCCGTTTTGGGCAATTGTGCACCTACTATTGCTTTGGCGGCTGACAGCTTGTTGGCTTCAGGATGCACACCGCCTATTTTAAATGTCTTGAACATATTGGTAGATGTCTATGCGTTGGTTTGTACAGGTTGTTTCTCTTCGGTGGCCTCTGCCTTTGGCGGACGCGGCGGGAAGTTCACTTCGTGGATGGCGCCCGTCGGGCATTCGGCGGCGCACTTGCGGCACATTTTGCACTTCTCAAAGTCGATGTACGCCACGTTGTTCTCAACCGTGATGGCCTCGAAGGCGCACACTTTGGCGCATTTTCCGCACCCGATGCAGGCTGCCGTGCAGGCCTTGCGGGCCACAGCGCCTTTGTCTTTGTTCACGCACGACACAAACAAACGGCGGTCTTTCTTGCCGCGGTTGCGAATCTCGATGATTCCCTTCGGACAAGCCTTCGCGCAAGCGCCGCACGCCACGCATTTGGTCTCGTCAACCACAGGCAGGCCCGTTTCGGGATTGATGCTGATGGCGTCGAAACGGCAGGCCGCAACGCAGTCGCCGTGGCCAAGACAGCCGAAACTGCAACCTGTGTCGCCAGCCGACAGAGTGGCGGCAAAGGCACACGACGGGGCGCCGTCGTACTTGTTGGCCTTCGGGCGGTTCTGACACGAGCCGTTGCAGCGCACAACAGCAATTTTCGGCTCACTTTCAACAACTTCCTGTCCAAGAATCTTGCCGATTTTCTGAAGCGTTTCGGCCGACGACGCGGGGCATTTGATGCCCGAAATGTCGGAAGCCGATACCAAGGCACTTGCCAGACCGCGACACCCAGGATAGCCGCAGCCGCCACAGTTGGCACCAGGCAGCAAGGCAACAATCTCGTCGATGCGCGGGTCCTCTTGTACCTTGAATTTTTGGGCCACAACATACAGGACGGCGGCCAGCACCAGTCCCAGCAAGCCCAAAGCAATCACACTGTACAAAACAATTTCCATATTATTTTAAGTTATAAGTTATAGAAGTTCATTGTAGAGACGTGGCGTGCCGCGTCTGTTGATGCAAATGTAAAAGTTAAAAAGGCATAAGGCATAAGAACGTAAACTAAAACCGAAAACGTAAACATTTTCAACCTGTTAAACCCGTTAAACCTTAAACCCAAATTCATTGTATTCTGAATTCTAAATTCTCAATTCTGAATTTTGAAAACGAACGTTTTTTTCATTCGATTCCGAAGCAAAAAAAGTACCAAATAATAAGGCGCGAGCGCCAAAATTGCAATGCCGCCAGCCGTCGCTTCCGAGAATCCCGCCAGAACGAGCCCAGCCAACACCGCCACCACTAAAATCAGCGGCGCCAAGTAGCCCCAGAACAGCGCCTTGAAGGCCAACTGCCGCTGACTGTACACCGTCACTTGCTGTCCAACGGCATAAACGCGCCCGTCGGGCTCAATGGTGATGTGCTTCACAGCCTTGTCCACCGACAGGCACAAATCCTTCGAGTGGCACGCGCTGCACGCCGAGTTGCAGTCGATGCGGACGGTTATGGCGTCGTCGCCGATATGTTCAATAGTGCCGTTTTGCGAGAATGTCGCCTCTGCCATTTGCCACAATTTTCGTTGGCACAAATGTAAATTTTATTTAGGATTTCGAATTTAGGAATTAGGATTTTGAAAGCAAGATTTTGGGGTGGGGCGGAAGGAAAGAAATCGAGTAAGAAAAACAAAAAAGCCCCAAGGAAAACCTCGGGGCTTGTTGGCTGTCGAATAACTTGATTTATTCGGCCTCTTTTGTTGAGTTGATGTTTTTCTCTTTGATTTTGGCCTTCTTACCAGTCAGCTCGCGGAAGTAGAAGATACGTGCGCGGCGAACTGAACCAACTTTGTTCACTTCGATTTTGTCGATAAACGGCGAGTTGATTGGGAAGATACGCTCAACTCCAATGTTGCCCGACATTTTACGAACAGTGAATGTGGCAGTTACGCCTGTTCCTCTGCGCTGGATAACAACGCCGCGGAATTGCTGGATACGCTCTTTGTTACCCTCTTTGATTTTGTAGCTAACAGTGATTGTGTCACCGGCTTTGAATTCAGGGAAGGATTTATCTGCAGCGATTTCCTTCTCTACGATTTTCATTAAATCCATTGTAGTAAAAATTTAAATATCAATAATTTGTTTACGTAATGTATCAGGCTCCCATGTCACTGAAAGAGATTATCGTAAATCGGCTGCGAAATTACTTCTTTTTGAATATTATGCAACACCCTAAAACAAAGAATTTAAAGATAAAAGTGAAGCGCTTCGAACAATGTGTCAGTGTTTTTCAGATTCTTATTTTATCGGCAAATTCTGTCAGCAAGTCGGGTGTGTAGATTTTCTCTCGAGTTGAGTTCCTCACTTCGCTCCATAGTATAGCGGCTATTTTCAATTTGTTAGGGAACTGCGCAGTTTTCGGGTCTGCGCAGAAATCCTTAACAAAGCTGTTCCACTGAAGGGCGGAGTTGTCGTATTTAGCGTATGTCTTTTTGCCGTAATAAATATCGAGTAGGTCGCCGAGTGTGAATGATTTGTCGTTGTCTTCCTTTACTTTCTTCACAGTCGCCACCATGTCCACGTTGAATTTGAAATTCTTCACTACGGTTTGTTCAGCAAAGAATTCGCGAAAACGAGGACCAAAGGTGAAGCCACAGTCAATCAATCCCGAATTGAGCGAAAGGGGAGAGTCCGAGGGTTTTATCCTTCGTTTTGGCTGACTCCCGACAATCCGATTCCCTTTGAAATACTCTTTGATATTGTGGCATAATTCAGTTTTCATGCCCGCCGACGATATGCCCAACTGCTTGCAAATCTGCTGTAATTCTTCTCTGTACCAATAATAGCGGCTGAATTCAGCGTACGATTTTATTTGCGCGAAATTGGGGCGTGGCATGCGGCAGAATTATTTCTTATAACCAACAGGGTGGTTCAGAATCGGATTCTGTGCCTCGGTGAGTTTTAACTCTTTTTTCAGCGCATCTTTGTCCATAGTGGCGCGGGGAACGGTGACAAGTCCCAGAGCCTCGCAGGCAAGGTCGATGTTCTGACTAACATAACCAGCATCAATTGCGCCCGAAATGGTCGGGCCGTTGGTGCTGCCACCGCGGAATTTCGCATTGTCGGTAACAATTACAAGGCTGACAGGAGCTTCTGCGGCAAATTGCTGTGCCGATGCGACTTCTTTGCGCAAATCCTTGTCGGAAACTTTTTGCAAAGCGTTGTCTTTGGCCACATAGAGATACGCACCGTCTTTGCGGCATACATACACGGTAATGTCCTGAGCGTTAACGGCTGTGGGAGCGGTGAGGTGTCCGTCGGGACGGTTGATGCCAACCGCAGCCCAAAGCAACTGGCTGAGTTTCATATCGTCGATGTCCTTACTGCTATATTCTCGTACTGACTTGCGCTGTTGCAGAGCCTGATAGAGTGTCATCGGAACATTCTTGTCGGGTTCCGGGAGTTTAACTACGTCTTGTGCCATTACACACACTGTCGCAATTGATAGACAGATTGTTAGAATACCTTTTTTCATCGTCTTAGAATTTTAGTGGTTTATTACTTACAATTAATTGAAGATTTCAGCGAGTTTGTTTTCTAATTCTTTGCCTCGCAGTCCGCGGGCAACTATAATCCCGTCAGGAGAAATCAATATGTTGTCGGGAATGCCCATGACGGTGTACACTTTTTGAGCCACACTCTTCCACTGTTTCATGTCGGATAGGTGAATCCACGGCATTTCCCAATCGGTGATTGCCTGCAGCCAAGCATCTTTGTCATTATCAAACGATAAGCCAACAATGTCGAAGCCTTTGTCGTGATATTTCTTATAGGCATCAATAACGTATGGCATCTCGTTTTTGCATGGACCGCACCACGATGCCCAAAAATCAACCAGCACCCACTTGCCGTTGCCTGCATACTCGCTTAGTTTATGAACAACACCATCGGCATCGGGTTCTTCAAGGTCGATGAATTTTTGTCCGACAATATCTTGAACTTTTGCCATCGCCTCTTTCCTTTTGGCATTGTTTTCTTCCAATATGCGCTTAAAGTTAAGCACATAAGGGTGTTTGGTGAATTGCGCACCGGATTCCATAAGTTGGTCGAACTTGTATTCACCAACCATCGACGGGATTCTTTCGATGAAGGCGACAGGAATCAGATTATCCATATTCTCCTCAATCATAGCAATATAGAAATCGGAATATTTCTTGAGAGCCGTCTGATAAAGCGACATTATTTCCGACTGACGGGCGATACGCTCGTTTTCAGGGACAGAATTCACTTCCACAACAATAGTTCGGTAATACTCGGCGTATGCATTTCTATCGCGTTTGTCACACTCCGTTAGTTTGCAGTTGAGCGCAGAGCCTGAAAGTGTGCTGTCGGCGACGTTAATCTGCACGGGCTCGCCATCGTTAAAGAACGCGAACCACCAATCGTTGCCTTCGATGTTAACCAGCAGAAATGCATTCTTTTCGGCTTTGCCCTTCATTTTGAATGTGCCGTTGTCGATAACAGTGCTGTCGATGCGCGTTTGGCTAATCGGGTCGAACAAGTACACGGCAACTCCGTTTTGAGTTGCGTTGTTGCCTGTTACATTGTAGTTCGCATTGTTGCTTGTGCACGCAATCATTGTGCATGCAGTAGCTAAAAATAAGAATGAATTTTTCATAATGGTTTGTTTTATAATGACAAAGCAAGATAATATAAATTCCTGTTGTTTATGGTGTTTGGGCGATTTTTTTGAGGGAATATTATCCGAAGCAAGGTCACTTCCTATGTGCCGTTATAATTGTGTAACTCTTTGCGTTGACGGTGATTATGGTGCTGTCAATCTCGCAGTACCAGTTTTTGCCTTGTCTGAAGATTTTGCATTCGGGAGATGAAATCAGTTTTTTGCAATAATCAACCACATCAATATCAGATAGGTGCAGATTGCGTTTGATTCTGTCAACACCCATCGGGGTTGTATGGATTTTGCTGATGTTTTTCAGCAATATCTCGGGATTACAGGTTGTGCCGGTTTCCATAAGTATTATTCTTTCTTCCGCAAATCCATAATCGTTACATAATGCAGAATATCAAATTGTTCGGGAACTGTTCTTAGAAACTCCCTGTGTTCTTTCTCCCAATTTGCAATTTCGACTTCGGTGAGCGATGACGCACCAATTCCGCGGCACGATTTTATTCGTCCGTGCCAAGTCTCTCTTGTGAATCGGACTGGCACATCGAAGGCTACGGCGTTGGCTAAACTGAAAAAGCCGTTTGCCCAATCAGGCTCAACCACAGGGTTTCGTTTCCAATGCGCACCGCTCCAATCGGGATTGTATTTCAGCACAAGCTCCTCACTCTTTGTAGCAATCGCACTTTCGTCGGGGAGCCATGCCATAAACAAAACGGCTAAATGCCCATTCGTTTTCAACCATTTATGGATTTTTGGAACAATGATTTTCTTGTCGAAATACATGAAGCATTGGCAAGCGGTTACCACATTGAAAGATTTTTCGGGAAAGTCAAGCTCCTCCGATGCCGAAACCTGATAATCGATTTTCATTCCCGCTTCACGCGAAAGTTTTTCGGCATATCTTATCTGATTTTCAGATATATCCGTACCAATCCACTCTCCGCCAAACTTATACATGTTCCGTGGTAAAACGCCTGTTCCAGTGCCTAAATCCAAGATTTTTTGGCCTTTGACACCAATGTTCAGCTCAACGAGTTTGTTGTAAAACTCTGGCGGATAAACATCGCGGTACTTGGCATAGTCGGCCGATGTCCGCCCAAAGTCGAACGGGTTGCCGTTGTCGAAATTCTTGTCAACTATTTGCAATTGTTTGAGAATTAAAATGTTGTATTATAAATTTTGCTGCCTTAACCAGATTTTCATCATTATGCGTTGCGGCAACAATTTGGCAACCAATCGGTTGAACTTTACATAGAGCGAATAAGTTGAAATATCCTTGCCACGCATCGCATCGCGTAAGGCTTTGGCTGCCACCACATCGGGCGTTGTCATATTCACAAATCGGCTGACTGTTTTTGTGGCATCGGTTTTGCCGCGGTCGATAAAGGCCGTGTCCATCCAGCCCGGACATACGGCAGTCACGGTTATCCTGCGCTCTTTCAGTTCAACGTTTAGCGCATGCGAATAGTTGCGCACAAAGGCTTTGGTGGCGCTGTACACGTTGAGGTAGGGCAGTGGCTGAAACGACGCTTGCGACGCAATGTTGATTATCCGCGCGCCCCGCGTCATAAACGGCAGACACACAAGCCCCATTGCCACCAAACCGCTGATATTCAGGTCAATCATGTTAACCGACTCGTCAATGCCAATGTCGCTGTAAGAGCCAAATTTGCCGAAACCGGCGCTGTTTATTAAAAAACTGATGTTAGCATCGGCGATTTTCAATGTGCTTGATAGCGATTTAATCTGTTCAATGTCAGATAAATCCATCGGTATGGGTTTCAACTTGTCGCCAAATTCTGCCACCATTGATTGCAGACGGTCGGCGTTTCGTGCTATAATCCAAATCTCGTCAACCTCCTTGCGCCCGAGCAAAAGTTTTACAAACTCGCGGCCAATTCCGCTACTTGCACCGGTTACTATGGCAATGTCTTTCATTTTTAACTTATTTCCAATGTTTTAACGTTGGAACAACCGCTTCCATGTGCGCTCTGACTTGCTCTTTCGGCCATGCGTTGTTTGCAAGGTGCTCCACGCAGAAATCGATAAGTTGTTTTTTGCTCTCGTAGGTGAATTTTCCGTCGGCAAAGCACCATTTGCAATACTCCTCGTTGAAGTTGCCATCGGCATCGCGGCTAATCATCGAATCCTCGGTGAGCGGCATTCCGCAGCACTGGCAAATCAGCGTCCGCGGCGAGCCAAGCAAAGTGTTGATTGAAACATCAAATTTCCGCGACAGCACTTTCAGCATTTCGGGATTTGGCTGTGTCTCACCAGTTTCCCAACGGCTCACGGCCTGACGGGTAACATTCACGCGCTCCGCCATTTGTTCCTGTGTCAGATTGTTGCGTTCGCGCAGATTTCTTAAAATGTCCTTAACTTCCATATTTTCATCGTTTTTAATGTTTGACGATGCAAAAATAACTCGGGCTTTCACGCTTGTCAAGAAACAGGTTGTTGCTTTTTTGCTTCTCGGTTATTGACTGGTATTTATAAAAAACGGCAACTATCAACCTCATTATGTGATAGTTGCCGATATGTTTGGCGTTTTAACACTCAATTCGTCTTGAAATTCCAAGTCTTAACCTCTGCAAGTTCGGCGTTTGCCTTTACAATCTTTTGTTTCAGACCTTCTTTGTAGGCGGTCATTTTTTTGTCGAGATTGGCATCGGCAAGGGCGAGCATTTCGGCGGCAAGGATGGCGGCATTCAGCGCACCGTTTACGGCAACCGTTGCAACGGGGATTCCAGGAGGCATCTGAATCATCGAGAGCATTGCGTCGAGGCCATCGAGCATGCCTTTGATTGGCACACCAATAACAGGCACCGTGGTGCTGGCTGCCACAACGCCCGGCAGGGCTGCGGCCATTCCGGCTCCGGCAATTATCACCTTGATTCCACGGCCTTTGGCTCCGGCGGCAAATTGCTCCACCTCATTGGGTGTGCGGTGTGCCGACAAGGCGTTCATCTCGAACGGAATCTCCATATCGTTCAGAAACTGAGCGGCTTTTTCCATCACCGGCATATCCGATGTGCTGCCCATTATTATGCTAACAATTGGTGTCATGTTAATGATTAGTGTTTAGAGTTTAAAGTTTAGTGAGTGTTTACGTTTACGTTTTAGTTATCGTTATCGTTAACGTTATCGTCTTATAACTTTATTCCAAGCGTAAAGCACACATTATGAAGGTGATTGTGTCCAGGAGTAAGGCTCTCGCCGGTCTCCCTTACTTTATACTGCCTCTTCATATCGCGCAAGCCGATGTTGGCGTCAATCTGGAAACGCAAAATCTGCATCTCGTAGGCTATGCAAGGCATCAGGCTGAAATTCACCTCTTTGATTTTTTTCTTATGGTTGAGTCCGTGGCGCGAGTCTTCGGTCTCGTAGTAATCGTTGTGGATACATTTCGAAATCACCGGTCCGCAACCCAGCATCAGATTGCCGACGCCGTTGTTGGTCGTGTGGTATTGAAACAGAATTGGCACATCGATAAATGTATATTTGGCCGATTCGAATATTGACTTTTCCGTGTCGAAGTGACTGACAACCGCAGCCATAACCGAGTAATTGTCAGTTAGATAGAAATTCAGTCCATAACCTATTTTTTTCGTTTGCCCCTTGGTGGTGCCAATGGTGTCGGTGTCGGCTTCGATAAACCGGCCTAACGATACAAAAAGGTCGTTCTCCAATTTTTGAGCGTATGCGCCCATTGTGCAACACATCAGAAGCACGGCGGCAAGCGTTTGTCTGGCAATTCTTTTCATAGTTGTAAATTTTTGATTATCAATATGGTGAAAATAATGATTGTCGGTTATTTGTTGGCCGCGCAGGCTATCACCTCCACCTCGATGAGTGCGCCTTTGGGCAGTGCGCCCACTTCAAACGCGGCACGGGCAGGGCAGTCGGTGGTGAAATATTTTGCGTAGATGCCGTTCATTGCGGCAAAGTCGGCAATGTTTTTTAGCAACACCGTGCTTTTCACCACATCGGCGTAGCCAAGTCCGGCGGCTTTCAGAATGGCGCCAATGTTGCGCATCACCTGTTCTGTCTGAGCCTCAATGCCTTCGGGCATCTGGCCTGTGGCCGGCACAATCGGAATCTGTCCCGAAATAAAAACAAAGCCGTTGGCTTCAACGGCTTGGCTGTACGGCCCAATGGCTTGTGGCGCATCGGCGGTAGATATTATGCGTTTCATGCTATCTCTATTAGTTCGAAAGGAATGTCTATCAATGATTTATAGTCTTCGCCCGACTCCTTGATGTCCTCGTCGTTCTCGCGGTAGTACCATTTGATTTCAACTTCTTTATTGGCGGCAGCCAGCTTTTTGAACTGGTTAATCAGTTTAACGATAATCTTGGCCGATGCCGTGTTGTGGTAAATCAGCTGGAACTCAACAACAGTCTTCTGGTTCGGGTCTTGCAGATACTCCTGAATCCACTCGAATACCGGATTGTAGAATTTCAGGACATCCTCAGGACGCGAAACACCTTCAAACTTAAATATCCCCTCGGCCTTGTCAAGCGTGACTTTCGGCGTTGTGGTTGTCTTATTGATAACAAGCGGTCTCATTGCCCTATATTTTTACCAAAAATATGTTTTTTAATCGACAATTATTAAAGGTGTAAAAGTAATTTTTTTCTTAACAGACAACACATATTTTTTAGTGGCCGATAAAAATTTTGAAAGCCGGGCTGTAACGGCGTGCGGCGGTGCTATTCCTTCATTTGTTTGCCGTAGATGACAAACTCGACGCGCCGGTTCATTCTTCGTGCGGCTTCGGTTTGCGCCCGTGTAAGAGGCTGGCGCTTGCCTTTGCCTTCAATGGTGATGCGTTTTTTGTCGATGCCGCAGTCTTGCAGATAGTTGGAAACTGATTGGGCGCGGTGCAGGCTCAAATCGATGTTGTACTCGTCGGAGCCAACGTCGTCGGTGTGGCCAACGAGCTTAAGTGTGGCGTCGAAAAACAGTTTCAGAAGCTCGGCAATCTCGTTGAGAGCGGTGGTGTCTTCCGACAGAATCTCATACGAGTTGAAGTCGAAATGGATTGTCTTGTCGAACCCGACAGCGTCGCCTTCAACACGGATGCGGTCGAAGCCAATAAGGTGCTTGCGTTTCTCGATTTCGGATTTCAGATAGGGCGCAATGGGCTGCAGCTTGCCCGAGCTTGTGAGCGAGTGCGCTTTGATGAAGACGCCCGAGTCGTAGATGTTGTCGCCCACGTCGGCAATGGCCATTATCAGCTTATAGGTGGCGTAGGGGCGTATCTTGGCTTTGGCCTCAAGCAACTTTGTCATGCCGTCGAACTGGAAGATGCTGGCCAGACTGTTGCCCGGATTTTCGATTGTGTAGCCGCGCCACGACTTGTTTTCGATGTAGAAATCGGCGTTGCGGTTGGCGTTCACATGGTCGACGGTGATTGGCTCGCCGGTTGTGGGCAGCTTGGCAATGTTGCAAAGTGTGTCGTAGCCAGGACCTTCGATAAAAAAGGCGAACACGTCGTTCACGCCCTTGTTCACATATTCAGGGTACTCCTCCGACGCGAAAAAATATTCGAACGACATCTCGTCGGTGTTGGCTATGAACTCAATCTCGAGTATTGCGGCGTCGGTTGTCTTGGCGCCGGCAATGCTGTCGAGGCGCTTGTCACCGGGAGTGAACATGGCGCAGCCAGAGCTGCCCGAGTCGTTGGGATAGCCAGCCCATGTAGCCACACCGGTTGTCATTATTATTCCCGTCTGGATAGGCAGATACTCCGATGTCGCTACAAACGATGATATTGATTTCGGATGTCCGCGGTAACGGCAGTCTACAATGGTGATACCGAAAGAGTTACGTGGCAGCATGTCGGCTACTAATTGCCTTGTCGATTTTGATTGGAACAGCATCTGTCCCTGTGCGCTCAAAATCAGGCAAAACAGCGAAAATGCCAACGTTATCTTTCGTAAGATGCTCATTTATTGTCGGTTTGGCGGTTTTCGAAATATTTCCACAGTGTGTTTTCGGGTACCGGTGCCACAATGTCGATGTGCTGTTTCGACACGGGGTGGGTGAAGCTGATGCGGCGCGCGTGAAGGCTGATGCTGCCGTCGGGGTTCGAGCGGCGCGCACCATATTTCAGGTCGCCTTTGATTACGCAGCCGATGTTGGCCAGCTGCACGCGAATCTGGTGATGACGGCCGGTAAGTAGTTTTACCTCAATAAGATAGTATTTATCCGACTCGTCTAATAGTTTGTATTCGAGTTGCGCCTCTTTTGCGCCCTCGTCGGTGGGTGCGCAAACGTACGATTTGTTCTGTTTCTCGTTCTTGCGCAGATAGTTAACCAACTTTCCTTGAGGCTCTTGCGGACGTTTTTCGACAATCGCCCAATAAATCTTCTCAAGGTCCGATTTCTCCTTAAAGAGCCTGTTCATCCGCTCCAGCGCCTTCGATGTCCGGGCGAAAATCATCACGCCCGACACGGGGCGGTCGAGCCGGTGTGTGACGCCCACAAACACATTGCCGGGTTTGTTGTATTTCACTTTCAGATATTCAGCCACCTTGTTTGCCAACGGTGAGTCGCCCGTGTTGTCGCCTTGCGCCAAATCGGACGAATGCTTGTTTATGGCAATCAAGTGGTTGTCTTCGTACAGAATTTCAATCTCGTCCATTTTGTTGATTTTCAGGTTTGTGGGTTGATAATCGTTTGTCGTTTTGCCACAGGTAGAAGCGGTAGGCGGCATAACCGCAGAGTGCGCCCACAATGGCTCCGCAGGCGATGTCGGCAGGGTAGTGGGCACCTATGTACATGCGCGAGTAGCACACCAGCGCGGCCCACGCAAACATCAGAATGGTGACAATGCACCGTTGTAGTATCAGGCTGGAAAACAGCGTGATAGCAAAAGTGTTGGCTGCGTGTGACGACACAAATCCGTACATGCCGCCGTGGTAGCCGTGTACAATGTGCAGCACACCCTCAAGCTCAAGGTTGTGGGTAGGGCGGTAGCGCATCACCGTGTATTTGAAGCATTGAACCGAAATGATGTCGGCAAAAGCCACGGCAAGCGCCACGCCGATGAGCATCAGCCACCATTGCCGTCCGGTTTTCCTCAGCATTGCCACAATCAATATCACGTAGAGCGGAATCCACGTGTATCGTCCGCTGATAAGCCACATTAACTCATCGCAAAATGGTGAGTTCCAGCCGTTTATCAGTAGAAGCAATTGCCGGTCAATCGATTCAAGAGTCTCAAACATTAAAGGTAAGAGTTAAAAGTTTAGAGGTTTAGAAAGTTGGTTTTAGTTTACGTTTTCGTCAGTGTTATCGTTATCGTTATCGTTATCGTCATCGTTAGTGTCAGTGTCAGCGTTTTCAATCATTTATCGCCTTCCAGAGCAAGTCTTTCAGTTGCTCGAGTCCGGTGCGTGCTACTGATGAAATCATAACACACGGAACATCGGCAGGGAGTGTCTTTTTGAGTGCTGCGGTCAGCTCGTTGTCGAGCATGTCGCACTTGGTTACGGCCAGAACGCGGCGCTTGTCGAGCAACTCAGGGTTGTAGAGCCGTAATTCTTTCACAAGTGTTTGATAATCACGGCTGATGTCATCAGAATCGGCTGGAACCATAAACAACAGCACCGAGTTGCGTTCGATGTGGCGTAAAAATCTCAGTCCCAAGCCTTTGCCTTCGTGCGCACCCTCAATAATGCCCGGAATGTCGGCCATCACAAACGAGCGGTTGTCGCGGTACGACACAATGCCCAGATTCGGTTCAAGTGTGGTGAATGCGTAATCGGCAATCTTCGGTTTGGCCGCCGAAACTACCGACAACAGCGTCGATTTTCCAGCGTTGGGGAAGCCCACAAGTCCCACATCGGCAAGCACTTTCAGTTCGAGCACGCGCCAGCCTTCCTCAAATGGTTCGCCTGGCTGCGCATAGCGCGGTGCTTGGTTTGTGGCCGTTTTGAAGTGGTTGTTGCCTTGTCCGCCACGGCCGCCACGCATCAGGATTTTCTCTTCGCCGTCGGCGGTGATTTCAAAGAGCGGCTCCATTGTCTCGGCGTCTTTAACCACCGTGCCAAGCGGCACTTCGAGCACAATGTCTTTGCCGTCGGCGCCGTGCTTGAGTGCGCCCATTCCCGATTCGCCATTGTCGGCAAACGTATGTTTCTGAAACTGAAGGTGAAGCAATGTCCACATCTGAGCGTTGCCGCGCAGAATGACGTGTCCGCCACGGCCGCCGTCGCCGCCGTCGGGACCGCCCATCGGCTCGTATTTGGCACGGCGGAAATGCGCTGAACCCGCGCCACCCTTGCCGCTACGGGCAAAAATCTTTACGTAGTCAACAAAATTCGAATCTGCCATAACTGTGATTTGTCTGCAAAGATATTCCGTTGATTTGAAATTTGCGAATTACGGCCGAAAATCATTAAATCTATTTTAGTTGTGTTCCTGATATTTATTTCTATATTTGTTGTGTCGCTTATTTGAGACGGCAGAGTGGTTTAAGTACCCACGTTAGAAAAATCGGATAAGCGATTTTTTGTTGCATAATTTAAAGATATGCAACATCGCTTATGTGATTGTAATGATGCGTGTAGGTTTCAGTACCCCAATCATTATTATTACATAAGCGTTTTTTTTGATGGAAAAACCACAAAAAAAGCCCGTCGGCAAAAACCAGCGGGCTTTGTGTTTGAGAATCGGGATTGTTACATCGCCAATTCAAGTTGTTGTGCGTGGTCCATTGCGTGGCAGATGCGGTCGAACACCTTGTCGAGCGAGCCAACACCGTTCACCGACACATATTTGTCTTGTGCCGCATAGAAGTTGATAACAGGCTGAGTCTGTTTGTGATATACTGCAATGCGGTTGTTGATTATGCTTACGTTTTGGTCGTCGGCGCGTCCTGATATTTTTCCGCGTTCAAGGATGCGTGTGCGCAGCTCGTTGTCGTCAACATCAAGTGTCAGCATCAGAGTTACGCTCTCGCCAATGCAAGCCAACAGGTTGTCGAGCCAAGCGGCCTGTGCTGTGGTGCGCGGAAAACCGTCGAAGATGAAGCCGGCGGCGTCGCGGTTCAGCATCACGTGTTTCTTCACCATCTCCTCAACCATTTCGTCGGGGACAAGGTTGCCGGCGTCAATCAGCTCTTTGATTCTGTTGCCAAGGTCGGAACCCGAATTTTTCTCGGCACGGAGCAAGTCACCTGTCGAGAGGTGCATCAGTCCGTATTTCTTGATTATATATTCCGATTGGGTTCCTTTGCCTGAACCCGGAGGTCCAAAAATTACAAGATTAAACATTTTGTGATTCAAATTATTAAGTTTCAAGTTTTTAGTTATAAGTTTTAAGTCAAAAGATATAAGTTTCAAATTATATGTTTCGAGTCTTTATATTCAAATCGCGTGCCAAATTATTGCACAATAGTATATATGTCTTTAAGGTTTCGTCCGTAGCCGTCGTAATCGAGTCCGTAGCCGACAATAAAATCGTTCGGAATGTCGAAACCGAAATAGTCGATGTGCAGATTTTTCTTGCAAACGCCTGATTTATACATCAATGTCGATATTTTTACCTCGGCAGGCTCGTAGCGTTTCAGATACTCGAGCAAGTCGGCCATGGTGTTGCCGGTGTCGATAATGTCTTCGATAATGACAACCGTTTTGCCTTTAATATCCTCGTTGAGGCCAATCAGCTCGCGCATCGTGTTGGTCGATTGCATCCCTTGGTACGACGAGAATTTGACAAAACTGATTTTGCTCGGAATATTGACGTTTTTCATCAGGTCGGCGGCAAACATGAAACTGCCGTTCAAAATGGCTAAAAACACAACGTCTTTGCCCTTCAAATCGGTGCTCATCTGTTTGGCTATTTCAGCTACGCGGGTTTCTATCTTTTTGTTTTCCAGCGATATTCTGAATAGTTTGCCGTTTACTGTCACTTCGTTATCCATAGCTTTCGAACGAATCAAAAACGGCGCAAATGTATCAATTTAAAGCAACCTTGTCTGTTAAAACCGATTTCTTTACGAGTTTTTACTAACAACCGGTTGACAAGCAATAAAAAAAGCGGCGTTATGCCGCTTTGTATCAGTGAGTTGAGGATTCCCGTCAACGATTCGACGACGCTCTGACAATCAGCGTTGCCGGCACAATCACTTCTTTGTTCTCGCCAAAGTTCGGTTTGCCCTGAATCTGGTCGAACAACAGTTTGGCTGCCAGGATGCCGATTTTCATCGGGTTTTGGTCAAGCGTGCTCAGTGTCGGCTCAATGTAGCTTGAGCGGCGGCTGTTCGAGAATCCCACAATTGCCACATCTTCAGGTATTTTCAAACCTTTCTCCTTCACAGCGTAGAGTGCGCCAATGGCCACCTCGTCGTTGATGCCGAAGATTGCGTCGGGCGGAGTCTTCATGTCGAAGAGTTTGAGTGTGGCCTCGCGTGAGTCATCGACGGTCAGGTTGCAGCGGACAATCAGCCGGTTGTCGATAGGCAGCCCGTGGTTGGTGAGTGCGGCGCGGTAGCCGCGGAAGCGGTTGCGGCCTATCAGCATGTGCTCGGGGCCGGTTATCAGAGCCACGTGTTTGGCGCCGCGCTCAATCAAGTGCGACACGGCCATGTAGGCGGCGTCGGCGTCGTTGGCTACAACCTTCGGCACGTTTATCTCCTTCGATGTGCGGTCGAACAGCACCAACGGCACGTTGTTCTCCTCAATGCGGTGAATATGAGTAAATTCGTCGGTGGCTTTCGACAGCGACACAATCATGCCGTCGACGCGGTGGTCCAGAAAGCCGTAAACGTTCTGCATCTCTTTAATCATATCCTCATTCGACGAGCTGACAAAAACCTGATAGCCCAGTTCGTTGGCAACTTGTTCAATCCCCTGAACCACAGTGGCATAGAAGAAACTGACAATCTGCGGCACCACCACGCCGATTGAGTACGACTTGCGCGTTTTCAGCGCCACGGCCATGGTGTTTGGGCGGTAGTTCATCTTCGATGCCGTCTCGCGGACAAGCGTCTTGGTCTCGTCCGAAATCTCCGGTTTGTCTTGCAGTGCGCGCGATACTGTCGAAATCGATACTCCGATAGCTTTCGCGATGTCTTTAATAGTAGCTGCCTTTTTCATATCTCGGTGATTTTTTGCGTTACAGTTTGCTGTTGTCGAACGACAGGGGCAGCAAATCGGCCGCGCTGTTTATGATAAATGAGTGTTTTTCGCCATTCAGAATGATTTTTATGGGCTGTCCGCCGCGCATCTCCGCCTCCAGAATGGCTTGGCGGCACATTCCGCAGGGTGTTATGGGTTCTTGCAGCAGCCCGTCTTGGTTGTAGGCCGAAATCACCAGTGTCAGCACTTTGGCTTCGGGGAAGCGCGAGTTGGCGTAGTGTAGGGCGGTGCGCTCGGCACAACATCCGCATGGATACGAGGCGTTCTCCTGATTGTTGCCTTCAACCGTCTCGCCGTTGCTTAGCAGCAGGCATGCGCCCACTTTGAAGTTGGAGTAGGGGGCATAGGCGCGTTGCGCGGCCTGTTGCGCCCGCTCGACAAGCGTTTGCTCGGTCTTGCCCAGCTCGCCAATCTCGGAGGTCTTACCTATTTCAATATTGATGTTTTTCTTTTCCATGTCTCAATTGATTGATAGATTCGGTTTTTAACTCTTCGTTTCAATTCTGTATTCTACATTCAACAATTCTTAAGTATGTCAATTAGGAAGTTCCAGAACATCTCGACAGTTTTTATCTCGATGCGTTCCGAGGGCGAGTGCACTCCTCGCAGCGTCGGGCCAATCGAAATCATGTCCATGTCGGGAATTTTTTTCAGGAACAGTCCGCATTCCAGTCCGGCGTGTATGGCTTTCACCTCGGGTTCACGGCCGAAAAGCCGCCGGTAGCTGGCCACGGCTGTTTGCAGGATTTTCGAGTTGGTGTTAGGCTCCCAGCCGGGGTATCCTTCTGAATGAGTGACTTTAGCGCCGGCTTGTGCAAACACGCTCTCAACCATGTGGGCGATGTCGTCGCGGGCCGATTCTATTGCACTGCGTTGGCTTGTAACTATCTCAATAACATTGTTTTCCTTCATTTTTACCGATGCCAGGTTGGTTGATGTCTCAACCAGTCCGGGCAGTGCGTGGCTCATGGCTATTGGACCGTTCGGGCAGCCGTAAATGGCGTTGAGCAGGCGGCTCTGGTCGCTGGCAGTAAGGCACTCGGCTGGCAGTCCGGTAGTAGCGAGGCTCATATCGAATTGAGGCTCGGTGTATTTCAACTCCGACGCAATTGTTTGCGTGAATTCGTGCAAATAGTTTTCGAAATCTTTAACGCACTGTGAGTCAATAGTTATTATGGCTTTTGCATCACGAGGAATAGCGTTGTGCAAATTGCCGCCATCGAATTTGCATAAGCGCAAACCGAACGATTTTGTTGCGTTCCACAAAAAGCGGTTCAGTATTTTGTTTGCGTTGCCAAGTCCTTTGTTGATGTCGTCGCCCGAGTGCCCGCCACGCAAGCCTTTCACCTCTATTTCGAATGCCGTCTGTCCGTCTGCAACTTTTTGCGTAGTGTAGCTGAATTGCGCCACAGTATTGATGCCGCCGGCGCAACCAATGAAAATCTGGCCTTCGTCTTCCGAGTCAAGGTTTATTAACGTTCTGCCTTTCAGTAGCTTGGGGTCGAAAGCGAAAGCTCCCGTGAGGCCGGTTTCCTCGTCAACGGTAAACAGACATTCGAGTGGCGGGTGCTGAACTGTTTGCGAAGCCAGTAGCGCAAGTTGCGTTGCAACGCCAATGCCGTCATCGGCGCCAAGGGTGGTGTTATTGGCGCGCACCCACTCGCCGTCAATAATCGGTTCTATTGGGTCTGTTTCGAAGTTGTGACTGGAGTCGGCTGTTTTTTCGCAAACCATATCAATGTGGCTTTGCAGTACAACAGTCTGGCAATTAGCCATTTGCGGCGATGCGGCTTTTCTGATTACCACGTTGCCGGCGTCGTCGCGCAAGGTTTCAAGGTTGTGCGATTTTCCGAAATCCATCAGAAAATCAATCATCCGTCCCTCTTTTTTCGACGGGCGTGGCACTTTGCAAATCTTGTCGAATTGCTGCCACACTTCGGTCGGTTTAAGCTCTGTAATGTCCATTTTGCTCGTTTTTGCGTAGTCGGTTTGCGTTGTTTTTAAGCCCCTATTTTGTTAGTATGCAGATAATCAGTGTTATATGCAATTGCTAACGTTTGCAAAGCTATGCAAACTTATGCAAAGTTGTTCGTTTTTGTTTCCGTTTTTTTGCAAAAATGCGCATTGTTTGCATTGCCGCGTTGTAAAAATACGAGTTTTGCTTAATGGGTCGGTAGTGTGTAAATATAGAAATATGAGAGTTTTTAATATGTTGCGTATCATTATATATTTACGGAGATTGATAGAATATTCAGTTAAAAAAATGTGTTACTTTGCATTTTGATTTTACGGTGATTCAGTAGTCGCCGTTTACAAGTACAAAAATAAGAGAGAGTTCAACATAACAGTCAATTCATCAACGAAATAACAATGGATTACCTTACATTCAACAAACAGGAACTAATCAATCTGGAGAATTCCTTGACAAAAGAAGTTTTGCGGACCAACCGCGCCGGGACGTACTCGCTTACAACCCTGATTGGCTGCAACAACCGTAAGTATCACGGAATGTTGGTTTGCCCGCTGCCGCAGGTCGATGGCGGGCGTCATGTGTTGCTTTCGTCGCTCGACGAGACAATCATCCAGCATGAACACGAATTCAATTTGGCATTGCATAAATATGAGGGTGACAACTATGAGCCGAAAGGTCACAAGTATGTTACCGAATTTTATACCAACCCGATACCGACACTTGTTTATGGTGTGGGCGGCGTTGTCCTCAAAAAAGAGAAAATCCTTGTCAAAAGCGAGCCGCGAATCCTTGTCCGCTACACGCTCGTCGATGCGCACAGCGACACCAAAATCCGCTTCAAACCGTTCCTCGCATTCCGCAACATTCATGCGCTGAGCAAGGCCAACCTCGACGCCAACACAAAGGTTAAGATGGTTGACAACGGCATCTCGTCGTGTATGTATCAGGGTTATCCGAATCTCTATATCCAAACTTCGAAAAAATGCGAGTTTGTTTCGGCCCCCGATTGGTACTATAATATAGAGTACATTTTGGAGCAGAAGCGTGGCTACGATTTCAAAGAAGATTTGTTCGTTCCAGGATATTTTGAGGCTACTATCAAGAAGGGCGAGAGCATTATTGTTTCGGCCGGATTGAGCGAGATAAAGACCAACACGCTGAAGAAGAAATTCGAAGACGAGGTGAGCGACCGCACACCGCGCAACAGCTTCGAGAACTGTCTGATAAACGGCGCCGCTCAGTTGTTCCTGAACGAGGGCAAGGAAACCCGCATTTTGGCTGGCTTCCCGTGGTATCCGGCACGCTCGCGCGATGCGCTAATCGCACTGCCTAACTTGCTCTACAAAAACGAGAATCCGATGATTTACAAGAGCGTTCTTTCGACGCTCATTGCTCAGATTATCAAAACCCTGACAAGTGGAAGCACCAATTTGAACGATTATGCCGCCTGCCGTTCCGACGTGCCGTTGTGGCTGGTTTGGTGCATTCAGCAGATTGACAAGCAATATCCGCAATATGACGTCTGGAAGGATTACGGAAAAGACGTTAAAAAGGTGATGAACAGCTATTTGGAGCATAACATCAGCTTCCGTGTCGACGATAACGGAATGGTTTTCAACACATCGGACGCTGTTGCCAACACATGGATGAACGCAACTATTTACGGACGTCCGGTTACACCGCGCAACGGCTATGCTGTTGAGACTAACGCATTGTGGTACAACGCTATAATGTATTGCCTCGACAAGAGCAAAGCCGCTGGCGACAAAGCCTTTGGAAAAAAATGGGCCGATTTGGCCGAGAAGCTGAAAAATAGTTTCTTAGCTACATTCTGGAACGATGAGCGCGGCTATCTGGCAGATTATGTGGTCTTTGACTATGTAAATACACAAGTGCGCCCCAACCAATTGCTGGCTTGCGCTGTCGATTATTGCATGCTCGACAAGCATCAGATAAAATCGGTTCTTCGTGTTGTTGAGGAGCAGCTGATGACACCTTACGGCATTCGCTCGCTTACACCTGACGACCCGCGCTATGTCGCACATTATCGTGGTACCGAGGAGCAGCGTGAGAATGCTGCCTTCAACGGTTCGGTTTGGCCGTGGCTCTATGCCGCATATATCGACGCGCTGCAGAAAATCCAGCCGCGTATGGTTGAGTCGGCTGTCAACAAGTTCCTCGAGACTTTCGAGCCAGAAATGAGAACTGCCGGAATTAGCTGTATATCAGAGATGTACCACGGCGACCCACCGTATCACGGCAAGGGTGCCATTTCGTTCGCATTGAGCTTTGCAGCATTGCTTTATATGAAAAAACTGTCAGACACTTTTGCCGGCAATGTTGCCGCCGAGCCTAAAGCCGCAAAAAAAGCGGTTAAGGCCACAGCAAAAGCCGACAAGAAAGAACCGAAAAAGGTTGAAGCAAAGAAAGTTGCGGCAAAGAAGGAAGTTAAGAAAGCCGAGCCTAAAAAGGTCGCTGCCAAAAAGGAAACTAAAAAGGCCGAGCCGAAGAAAGCCATCGCTAAAACGGTAGCCAAAAAGGCTGAGACAAAGAAAGTTGCAGCTAAAAAAGAAACTGTGAAAGCTGAGCCGAAAGCAGCAGTGAAAGCGACTGCAAAACCGGCTAAAGCCAAGGCTGAGCCTAAAAAGGCCGCAGCAAAGGCTGCAAAATCGGCTAAAGCAACAATGAAAAAGAAGTAAGAGAACATAATAAAAGTAACTGACTATGAAAGTCTTAATGTTTGGGTGGGAGTTTCCACCGCACATATCCGGAGGTTTGGGCACCGCTTGCTACGGTCTTACCAAAGGAATGTCGAAGATTGATGACCTTGAAGTCATTTTTGTGGTGCCAAAAGCGTACGGCGATGAGGACCAAGAGGCTATCAAACTTGTGGGAGCAGGCAATATTCCGCTTAAAGTGACCAAAGTGGAGTATGACCAGACAACTATGAAGAATCTACAGTATTTGGAGGTCGATTCGAAACTGGTTCCGTATTCAACGCCGGAGGAGTATTTCAGAATGCGCAACGACCGCCGCTTTGGCAACAAGCATCTTGTCGAGGTTGGCGACAACGGCTGCATTCCTTTTTCGGGAAAATACGGCGACAATCTGTTCACGGAGATTTACTATTACAGTTTGATTGCCGAACAGATTGCCTCGATGTACGATTTCGACATCATCCACGCTCACGACTGGCTGGCTTATCCTGCAGGAATGGCAGCCAAGCGCGTGTCGGGCAAGCCGCTTGTGGTTCACGTTCACGCTACTGATTTCGACCGTAGCGGCGGAAACGTCAATCCGGCTGTTTACAACATCGAGCGTGCCGGCCTCGACAATGCCGACCGCATTATCACTGTGAGCAACCTTACCCGCGACATCGTCATCAACAAATACGGACAGTCGCCGATGAAGGTTGAGACCGTTTACAACGCCGTTGAGCCTAACATGAAGGCGCTTAACCGTCAGAAGAAAGGCTTCGACGAGAAGGTTGTGACATTCCTTGGCCGCATCACCATGCAGAAAGGCCCCGAGTTCTTTATCGAGGCGGCTTACAAGGTGCTGAAACGCATGGACAATGTTCGTTTTGTTATGGCCGGCAGCGGCGATATGATGAACAAGATGATTGAGCGTGCCGCAAGTCTGGGAATTATGGATAGGTTCCACTTCACCGGCTTTCTCCGCGGCGACGCAGTGTTCCGTATGTTCAACTACAGCGATGTTTACATAATGCCTTCTGTATCAGAGCCTTTTGGTATCTCGCCGCTTGAGGCTATACAGTCGGGTGTGCCGGTTATCATATCGAAACAGTCGGGTGTGAGCGAGATTCTGAAACACGCCATCAAGATTGACTTCTGGGACATCGACAAAATGGCCAACGCTATTTATGCGTTGCTCAACTACCCGTCGCTGGCGCAAACCATTGGCGAGAACGGCTTGAAAGAGGCCAACAGCCTGCGTTGGGAGGAGTCGGCCAAACATGTTTACAGTATATATAAATCAGTATTAGAAAATAAGTAACCTTTATAAATTTAAGACTATGAAGCATTTATGTCTTTATTTTCAAGTTCATCAACCATTCCGCTTCCGCAAATATTCGTTCTTCGATATAGGTAGCGACCACTATTACTACGATGACTATTTGAATGAGTCGATTCTGCAAAAAGTTGCACAACGTTGCTATTTGCCAACCAACGAATTGTTACTCAAATTGATAGAGAAACATGGCCGTAATTTTAAGGTTACTTTCTCAATTACAGGCATCGCCCTCGACCAGTTTGAACTGTACGCTCCGGAGGTTATTGAGAGCTTCCAGCGTCTGGCTAAGACCGGTCAGGTTGAGTTCCTTGCCGAGACTTACTCGCACTCGCTGGCATCGCAGGCCAATCTGGAAGTGATGAAGAAGCAAGTTAAGGAGCATTCGGCAAAGATTGAGAAGTTGTTCGGTCAGAAACCGAAAGTGTTCCGCAACACCGAGCTGATTTACTCTGACGAGGTTGGCGCAGCCGTTTACAAAATGGGTTACAAAGGAATGCTGACCGAAGGTGCAAAACACATTCTTGGTTGGAAGTCGCCTAACTTCTTGTATTATAATGCGAAAGAGCCGCAACTGAAACTTCTGTTGCGTAACTATATCTTGACCGACGAAATAGCATTCCGTTTCGGTTCAAAGAAATGGACAGCCGACTCGTATGTTGCCAAGCTGAACGAAATTCCTGACAAAGAGGAAGTTGTGAACTTGTTTATGGACTACGAGACATTTGGCGAGCACCAGCATGCCGACACCGGAATCTTCCAGTTCCTCGAGCATTTGCCTTCTGCAGTGCTGAACCAGACTGATTTCCGCTTCGCCACTCCATCGTCTATCATCAAGAACGTGCAGCCGGTAGCCGCCATCAACGTTCCTTACCCGATATCATGGGCCGATGAGGAGCGCGACATTACCGCTTGGCTCGGCAACAATATGCAGAACGAGGCGTTCAGCAAGCTTTATGCTCTCACCGACAAGATTGCCCAGGTAAAAGACCCGCAGATTCTGCAGGACTGGGAGTATCTGCAAACCAGCGACCATTTCTACTACATGTCGACAAAATGGTTCAGCGACGGCGAGGTTCACGCTTATTTCAACCCGTACAAGAATCCGTACGATGCATTCATCAATTATATGAATGTTCTGACTGACTTTACTTTACGTGTTAATAAGGCACTGCCCGACGCTGAAATCAGAACATGCCGTGATGTTGAGAAACTGCAAGACATGGTGATTGAGCAAAAGGCTGAAATAAAGAAACTAAAGGCAAAAACCAAAAAGGCTAAAGCCTGATATGTTCAGCTGTGATTTATAGCTTTTTTGACTGAATATGAATAAAATAGTAGAACCCGGTTTCTTGTTCGAAACAAGTTGGGAGGTTTGTAACAAGGTGGGTGGAATCCACACTGTTATAACATCGAAAATGCCGAACGAGTATGCCGCATATGGTGACAACATTATTTACATAGGCCCCGATTTGCTGAAAGACGGCACCAATCCGGAGTTTATCGAGGATAAGAGCCTGCATGAGGAATGGCGCGCTGTGGCTGAGGAGCAAGGGCTTAGACTGAAAATAGGCCATTGGAACATAGCTCACAAGCCGACAGCGATACTGGTCGATTATACAGTGTTTATTCCACAGAAAGACAAGCTGTTGGCTTCGTGGTGGGAGACCTACAAACTCGATTCAATTTCGGGTGAGTGGGAGTATATTGAGTCGGTGCTGTTTGGATATGCCGCAGGCAAGATAATTGAGAGCTACAAGAACTTCTATCTGCCCGAAACGCCTGTTGTGGCGCAGTTCCACGAGTGGCAGACTGGCTCGGGCATCCTTTATCTTGACCGTGCCTGCCCCAAGGTGGCGACAATTTTCACAACACACGCCACAGTTCTTGGTCGCTCGGTGGCTGGCAACGGATTCCCGTTGTATAAGAGCCTCGGCTCGTTTGAGCCCGATGTTCGCGCCCGCGAGCTTGGCGTTATGGCCAAACACTCGCTCGAGAAGACAGCCGCGCAAGTGGCTACAGCCTACACAACAGTGAGCAAGGTTACAGCCAACGAATGCCGCGTGTTGCTTAACAACGAGCCTGATGCTGTCACTCCTAACGGATTCGCACTCAATCATTTAAAACCGATAAATGATGACACGCGCAAGGCTGCCCGAAAGAAATTGGCCGACGTTACCGAGGCAATGACGGGTAATAAATGCGATGATGATACATTATTTGTCGCAATATCAGGACGTTACGAGTTTAAGAACAAGGGCATCGATGTCTTTATCGACGCACTTGGAAAACTGAACGAGCGTGGCGGCTATACGCACAACATTGTGGGTTTCATTCTGGTGCCTAACTTCAATTACGGCCCGCGCAAATGCCTGCAAGACCGCTTGGAAGACAGCAACGCCCGCATTCCTGATGAGCGCATAACAACGCACTCGCTCAATCCTGACTACTACGACCCGATTATCGACAAGACACGCCAGTTGCAACTGGTTAACAATCAGGGGCAGAACATCAATGTCATTTTGGCGCCAATCTACCTTACCGGCAACGACGGCATTTTCAACATGTCGTATTATGAATTGCTGAGCGGCTTCGATTTGACAGCCTTCCCGTCGTACTACGAGCCGTGGGGCTATACACCGCTTGAGAGTATCGCCGTTGGCGTGCCTACGGTTACAACAAGCTTGGCTGGTTTCGGGCAGTGGATGCTGAAACACACAAGCGGCATCGACGACGGAATAGCGGTAATCAATCGCAGCGAGGACGACTATTGGGATGTTGTCTCAAATCTGGCGCAGATAATTGATATAGTGTATCGTATGCCTAAAGCGAAGCGCGAACAGTTGCGCCAGAAGGCATCGGCACAGGCAAAAGAGGTGAGCTGGGACAATCTGTTCCATTTCTATTCAGACATCTATAAGAAAGCATTAGGAATATCGTTGAAACGCGATGATATTCATTCAACGAATTTGAATAACAATTTAAATATTAGACGGAAATCTATGAACAACGAACCTATTTGGAAGAAGATGGTAATCCATTCTGACCTTCCCGAGAGACTTAAAAACTTGGACACCATTGCCAACAACCTTTGGTGGTGCTGGAACTACGATGCAATTGAGATGTTCAAGTACATCGACCCAGAATTGTGGAAGAAGTGTGAGAAAAACCCGATTGCTTTGCTGAAAGTTGTTTCGAACAAGCGTCTGGCCGAATTGGAGAAAGACAACTCGTTCCTCGCAAGCTTCGACAAAGTGTCGCGTAAGTTTGCCGATTATATGAACGAGCCGGCTCGCACCGACCGTCCGCTGGTGGGCTATTTCAGTATGGAATACGGCTTGACCGACAACCTGAAGATTTTCTCGGGTGGTCTGGGTATCTTGGCCGGTGACTATCTGAAAGAGGCCAGCGACTCAAATATGCCAATGGTTGCTGTCGGCTTCCTCTACAAATACGGCTATTTCACTCAGGAACTGACAGTTTCGGGTGAGCAACAGGCCAGCCTTATTCCGCAGAATATGGACAACCTGCCGATAACAGCCGTACTCGACGAATTCAAACGTCCGCTTTGCATATCGCTGAACCTGCCGGGCCGTATGGTTAAAGCCCGCATCTGGAAAGTGCAGGTTGGTCGCGTATCGCTTTATTTGCTTGACACTGAGCATCCTGATAACACTCCTGAGGACCGCACTATAACTCATCAGCTTTATGGCGGCGACTGGGAGAACCGCTTGAAACAAGAGCTGTTGCTTGGCATTGGCGGTATCCGCGCTCTGAAAGCCATGGGCATCAAACCCGATGTGTTCCACTGCAACGAGGGACATGCCGCAATGATTAATGTTGAGCGTCTGGTTGACTATGTTCAGCACGAGAACTTGACATTCAACGAGGCTATCGAGGTTGTCCGTGCTTCGTCGCTGTTCACAACCCACACACCGGTTCCAGCCGGCCACGATGCCTTCGATATGCAGATGATTCGCACATATATGCGTCCTATTCCGGAGCGTCTGAAAATCGATTGGGACACATTCCAGAACCTTGGTCTGGCTCCCGACGGCAAATTCTCGATGAGCGTTCTGGCAACCCGCACTTCGCAGGAGATGAACGGCGTCAGCATGCTGCACGGCGATGTTACCAAAGACATGTTCAAATACATGTGGAAAGGCTTTGCCGCCAACGAGTTGTATATCAATTATGTAACCAACGGCGTTCACATGCCGACATGGGCTGCCAAAGAGTGGCGTCGTTTGTATGAGAGCACCTTTGGCGAAGGCTTTATGCAAGACCAGTCGAACACAAAATATTGGGAGAAGATTTTCGATGTTCAAGACGGTGTTATCTGGGATTTGCGTAACCAGTTGCGCAAGAAACTTATCGATTACGTGAAGACACGTTTCGAGAAGAGCTCAATAATGCGTCACGAGAGTCCGAAGTATGTTGTTGAGACACTGAGCTCTATCAACGAGCACACACTGACAATAGGCTTCGCACGCCGCTTTGCAACTTACAAGCGCGCTCACTTGCTGTTCAGCGACATCGACCGCTTGGCTAAGATTGTGAACAACCCGGGCCGTCCGGTTCAGTTCCTGTTTGCAGGCAAGGCTCACCCACACGATAAGGCCGGTCAGGATTTGATTAAGAATATTGTTGAGATATCGCGTCGTCCGGAGTTTGTGGGCAAGATACTGTTCCTCGAGAACTACGATATGGACCTTGCAAAACGCCTTGTCCGCGGTGTCGATGTTTGGTTGAACAACCCGACTCGTCCGTTGGAGGCCAGCGGTACCAGCGGCCAGAAAGCCGAGATGAACGGTGTTCTGAACTTCAGCGTGCTCGACGGTTGGTGGGTTGAGGGTTACAAGGAGAAAGCTGGTTGGGCGCTTCCGCAGGAGCAAACCTATCAGAACGGTCAGTTCCAAGACGAGCTGGATGCCGCTTCAATCTACAATATCCTTGAGAATGAGATTATTCCGTTGTTCTATCAACGTAATGCGCTGGGAGTTCCGACAGAGTGGGTTCAGTACATCAAGCGTTCTATCGCCGGCATAGCTCCGCACTTCACAACCAAGCGTATGCTCGACGATTACATCAATCAGTATTATCTCAACCTGAACGAGCGTTGCAAGAAACTGAGCGCCGATAACTTCGATGCCGCTCGCGGAATGTCGCGCTGGAAGAACAAAATTTATGAGAACTGGGACAAGATTGAGGTTGTGTCGGTTGACTTCCCAAGTACTTTGAAGACCGAGTTCAAGGCCGGACAAACCTATCATGGTGAAGTTATCCTTGATATAAAAGATTTGGATATCAACGATGTAGGAGTGGAGATGGTTATCATGGACTTGGCAAACAACAAAATGCTTGAGTGCAAGGAACTCAAACTCAACAAGAATGTCGATAAGATGGTGTTCTTTGAGATTGACTTCAAACTCGACCACCCGGGTTCGTACGATTACGGTGTGCGTCTGTTCGCCAAAAACGAGCTGTTGCCGCACCGTCAGGATGTTCCACTGTTGCGTTGGGTATAATCAGTCGCAATCATATTGCAAAAAACTCCGGTCGTTTGGCCGGAGTTTTTTTGTTTGATTAGTGTGAGTAGGGTGCGAATAAAAAAATCCGACAGAACAATTGCTCTATCGGATTTTTCTTCAACAAAACGTTTATTAATTCTCTCAGTCGGGGTGATCCGACTCGAACGGACGACCACTTGCACCCCATGCAAGTACGCTAGCCAACTGCGCCACACCCCGTGGTTTGCGGCTGCAAATGTATCAATCTGAAAAATATCTTCCAAGAAAAATAATGCCGATTTTTTGATGCAGACGGGAGCGGGTGGAGTGGCGATTTTGTTTAATGTGATACAACTAAAAAACTACATTTGCGTTCAAATATCATTATGTCAGCAATCGACCAGAAACGGATAGCGAAGAACACATTGTTGCTTTACGTGCGCATTGGTGTGGTGATGCTTGTTGGGCTTTACACCTCGCGCGTGGTTCTTGATGCGTTGGGGGAGGTGGATTTCGGCATCTATAACGCTGTGGGCGGAATAGTGATGATGTTTTCGTTTTTAAGTAGCACAATGTCAACATCTTGCCAGCGGTTCTATTCTTACGAGATGGGGCGCGGCAATTTCGATGAGCTGAGGCGTACTTTCAGTCTTTGCGTGTTGGTTTTTGCCGCCATAATGGTGGCAGTGGCCGTTTTGGCCGAAGGCTCTGGCATCTGGTTGTTATACAATAAAATGCATCTCGAAGACCGTTTCGAGGCCGCTTGGTGGGTGCTACATTGTAGTGTGGTGTCGTTTATGTTCACTATTATGCGGACACCGTTTATGGGAATGGTTATTGCCAAAGAGAAGATGAAGGTGTTTGCCTATTTGAGCGTGATTGAAGTGCTTGGTAATTTGGCTGTTGCGTTCTTGATTGCCCGTTATGGTGGCGACCGACTGATTTTCTACTCATTGCTGATGATTGTGGTAAATGCATCGGTAACAATGTTTTATTTAGTCTATTGCCGAATGTTTTATCCAGAATGCAAATTCAGTTTCTATTGGGACAAAAAACGTTTTGTTGAGATTTTCAGTTTTGCCGGATGGAATATGATTGGCTCATTGTCAAATATTTGCAAAAGCCACGGCATAAACATCTTGCTTAACATCTTCTTCTCGCCAGTTGTTAATGCGGCACGTGGCTTGGCATACAAGGTGTTTTCAACACTGCAGGCCTTTGCCGACAATTTCTATTGGGCAGTGCGCCCACAAATAATCAAATCGTACTCCGTCGGCGACCGCGACGCAATGCTCAAGCTTGTTTGTCAAAGCTCGAAGTTTTCTTATTTCCTGATGTTTGCAGTGGCCTTGCCTGTGTTCGTTGAGACACCGTTTTTGCTCGGCATCTGGTTGAAAGAAGTTCCTGATTATACGATACTTTTCACGCGGCTAGTCATTATAAACGCTGTGGTTGAATCGTTGGGTAATCCGTTGGCGGCAGCTATTCAGGCATACGGCAAGATAAGGAACTACAACTTAGCCGTTGGAGGTTTTATTTTGACAATTTTGCCTATTTCTTATTTGTTTTTGAAACTTGGCTTTCCGCCACAAATGGTCTTTTATGTGTCGATAGTTGTGTGCACATTGGCCATTTTCGTGCGGTTGCTGTTTGCGCGTAAATGTGTCGGATTGTCGTTACGGGGATATATGGCGAGTGTGGTTTCTCCAGTTGTTGTTGTCACGATTGTAGCATCGATACTTCCTGCAATTGTGGCATCGGCCGTTGAGAACGAAGTGCTGCGGTTCTTTGCGGTGACGGCGGTTTCGTTGGCGGCAACATCATTAATGGTGCTTTTCATCGGAATGACCAAGACCGAACGACGCAATGCTTTGAGAACCGTATGTGAAAAATTGCACATTAACGCTTTCGCAAATCGATGATTAACAATTGTAATATGAAAATATCTGTTATCACCATTACATTCAACGCCGAGCAGTTTCTGCGCGAAACGATGCAAAGCGTTTTAGACCAATCGTATACCAACATTGAATACATCATAATCGATGGCAAATCGACTGACGGAACGGTTGAAATAATTAAATCGTTCGAAGACGGGATGAAGGCTAAAAGCATCGAGTTCCGTTGGATTAGCGAACCCGACAGCGGTCTTTACGATGCAATGAACAAAGCTCTGCGGATGGCTACTGGCGATTTTGTGTGGTTTGTCAATGCCGGCGACCGTATTTTTGATGGCACCATTGCGCAGAAAGTTGCCGATGCCATTGCCGCAAATGAGCAAGCCGATGTGGTGTACGGACAGACGCAGATAATCGACCAGAACGGCACACCGTGCGGCGAGCGGCATAAGATTGCCCCCAAAAACTTGCAATTCAAGAGTTTGCTGAACGGGTTGGTGGTCTGCCATCAATCGATAGTCGTGCGCCGCAGTGTCGCACCAAACTACAATCTGCAATACCGCTATTCAGCTGATTATGATTGGCTTTGCGGTGTTTTGAAACAATCGCAATGCAACATTTATATCGACGGTTATCTGTCGAAATTTATGATTTCGGGCATTTCGGCTAAAAACCGCAATGCATCGAGGGTGGAACGTTATAAGATTATGTGCCATCATTTTGGCATCGTGCGTGCATTGTTGGTGCATATCGCCATCGTGATTAAATATCCGTTTTCGAAGCAGTTGAAATGAGAAAGAAACTGACTAAGAAAATTGCGACATTTGCAAGAATCATTGAAAAAACGATTTATATATGGTTAATCAAAATAGCGAACTACGAGCAAAATATAATCCCGAAGGTTCGCAGTTAAGACAAATCCAAAATCGGGAGTTAGACATTCTGATTGAATTTGATAGGATTTGTAGAAAACATAATATTGATTATTGGCTTGATTCAGGGACACTTTTAGGTGCTGTGCGACATGGAGGTTTCATTCCTTGGGACGATGATATTGATGTGTGCGTGCTGAAAAAGGATAGAAAAAGATTGAGAAAGGCAATGAACACAAGTTTGAGTCAGGATTATGAATATTCGGAATATGGCAGGAACT
>JAFZKK010000058.1 GCA_017551905.1 Salinivirgaceae bacterium | reverse complement strand
TGAACAGCAAGACGCGATGCAAGACACCGGCCAAGCGCAATCCGTGGATAGCCTGGGGCTATATGGCTCTGCTGATACTGATGACCGTTTTTGTAGCCCGATATTTCACCAATCCGTCAGGCGACGAGCACGAGCTGCTTCGCAAAAAATGGATTATCGCCCAAAATATTTTCATCGTAACTCTCGGATTCATACTGACTTTTGTGTGGGGAAGCCGCGCCTACTGCCGCATGCTCTGCCCCTATATGACGATTTCGAGTCTGCTCTACCGTTTCTCGTTTTTCAAGATAACACCAATAAAATCAGCCGATTGCACACAATGCGGAGCCTGCAGCAACGCCTGCCCCATGCTTATCGACGTGAAAGAATCGGTCAGAAAAAAAGAGAAAATTCAGAACCCGCAGTGCATTCTGTGCGAGCGGTGCGTCAGCGCATGCAAGCGCAACGTACTGAGAATAAGCCACAAAAAGGCGGAATAACCAAACTGTCAAGGCAAAAAAAATCCGGACATTGCCGCCCGGATTTTGATATGAAGAAAACGGATTCTAATACTCCGCAAACTTTTCGTCTCCTTTATCGACAATAGCCTCGGCCTCCATAACCACCAGACGTTCGCGGCAGTCGGAATCGGCCTGCACAAACACTTTCGGAACATCGGGCAGACGATACTCGGCCCAAGCCTTCATAACGGTGTAATCGGAATAGTCGCGCAGATAGATGACTACCGAAGCCAAATCGGAAAGCGAAGCCTCAACCTTTCCCAACAACCCGACAACACTGTCGAGCATCAGGTCGGCCTGCTTGCAGACATCGGGCTCCGAAGCCGTCTCGCCCACTCCGTTCACAATCACCTGACGACGGTCGCCATACTGAATTGTAGTGCTTATTACATTTGCTGTCTGCTGATAATCAATCTGTTCCGGCTTCAGTCCCTTAAGCGCGTAAGCGTCGAGGCTGGCAATATATTTGGCGTCGCTGTGGTTGCCTTCGATAACAAGATTGGCAAGCAACGGATTGGCCTGCAACTTGCCGAATGTATTTTTGCAAGCTGTGCTGACGGCCTTACCTATTGCCGCAATGTTCTGCACAAAGAACCACGAGCGGATGCAGTTGCCGGAAAGGGTCACATTATGCTTGCGCAACAGCTCGCGATAGTTGTCGATGAGTTTGGCTGTCTGCTCCTCGGCCTGACCGTGTGAGCTGCGCAAACAGGTGTTCCAGATGTGCGAGTAGCCGTTGTGCTTCACAATGAAGGCGTCGGCCGACGACTCTATCTCAACTTCGGTCTGGAAAATGCACCACAAGGCTATCTTTGTTCCGTTGAGAGGCGGCTGTTCGACAATCGATACAGCGCACGGCGTATTGTTGAGCGAGCGCTGCAACTCGGTGAGCTGATTGGCGGCATCGCTCAGGAAATAACGGACAAAGACCGGTTTGGCCTGCGGAATGCGTGTGTTGTTGAACTCTTTAAGCGCGCCCTGAATATGATTCAGTTGCTCGGCAAACGGCATATTCTTGCGCGTAACCTTAAACATCACATGGTAAACTGTCGGCTTGTCGCTTATCGCAAAGCGCGAAACATTAGCCTCAACATTATAATAATCAGAAGTAAAACGTGTGTATTTCACGATATATAGTTTTTAAGAGCGCACGAATTTATAAATAAAAGTTCACACACATCATTTTTGACAAAATTGTTTGAAAAAGGTTTTCCTAACTACGTCGTTTTTTTCTAAAATTGCGATAGACAAATGTCTTTTATCAATTTGAATTTTAACATTAAAACTACCATTATGAGAACCAACCTACTGATGCTTGCCGGCGCGCTAATGGCTGTCGGCTGCACCGAGCAAAAACCGCCGCTTGTTTACACTGTTGAGAACACCGGCGCGGCACTGCCGAAAATTGAGTATGTCAATCCCGACAATCTGCCGCAGTGCGCCTCACTGCCCGACCCGTTTGCATGGTCGGACGGCAGCGGACGCTCCACAAAATTCGCCGATTGGGAACGCCGCCGCAACGAGATTAAATCGGAAATCGAATTTTACGAGATAGGCGCCAAACCCGATAAGCCTGAGGAAGTTACGGCCACACTGGTCGATACTGTGCTGACTGTGGTTGTGAAACACAACGGCGAGACGCTGACGCTCACCAGCCGCCTGCGTCTGCCAAAGAAAGGCGAAGGTCCGTTTCCTGTAACTATCGGCATGGGGCGGTTCAGCGGCACAGGCGCTCTGCAACCCACGCTATTCAAAGGCTGCATCCAAGTGCCTTTCGACCACGACCAGGTTATCCGCAGTAGTCATCAGGCTGTGCGCGACGACAGCGCCCGCTATTATAAACTGTACCCCGAAGCTCGCGCCAACGGCAACTACAGCGCATGGGCTTGGGGTGTGAGCCGCCTAATCGATGGTCTGGAGCTTGTGGCCGACCAGCTGAACGCCGACCTGAGCCGCCTTGCCTTATCTGGTTGCTCCTACGCCGGCAAAATGGCACTCTACTCGAGCGCCCTTGACGAACGTATCACACTTGCCATTGTGCAGGAATCGGGTGGCGGCGGCATCAACTCGTGGCGCGTGAGTGACGACTTCACCGCCCGCACCGACACCAATGTTGAGCGCATCTGCAATACCAATTACACTTGGTTCAGCCCCGCGTTGAAAGAGAATTTCGAAGGCCGTGTTGACCGTCTGCCCTTCGACCATCACGAGATTATAGCCATGTGCGTCCCGCGCGCAGTGCTGGTTCTTGGCAACGGCGACTACGAGTGGCTTTGCGACCATTCAGGCTACGTATCGTGCCGCGCCGCCGAGCTTGTCTATCATAAATTCGGCATTTCGGACCGCTTCGGCTATGTTTTCGACGACCACCACATCCACTGCCGCGCATCGGAACTTCAGACACAAGCTGTTATGGCCTTTGTCGCCAAATTCCTTTACGGCGACCAGACGGCCAACACCAATATCCGCTATGTAAACTATCCTCCGCTTCAGAATGTCGATATCGACAAGTGGATTAAGTGGAAAGATTGAAGTTTGAGAACACATACAAAAAAACCAACCTCTCGGGGTTAGTTTTTTTGTTTCAGTATATTTTCAGCAAAAAACAAAGAAGCCTTGCAAACTTTTGGTTTACAAGGCTTTTTGTTGTCGTGGAAGGACTCGAACCCTCACAAGCAGAACCAGAATCTGAGGTGCTACCATTACACTACACGACAGTCAGAACGACGCCGCAAAGATAGAAATCTTTCAACAATTGCAACAACTAATTCGAAAAAGTTTTGGATTGAACAAAGAGTAAAGTATAAAGAGGATTGTGTAAAGTAGAGTTCGTTCTAAGTTCTTAACTTTAAACATTAAACTCTAAACTTTAATCATCTTTTTCCATCGCCTGCAAAAGATTCATATACCGCCACTCGACAGCCAAAATGAGCGACAGGAACACCAAGACTGGTATCCGGTAACGCACCAGCGCACCGAAGTTTGCGGTTGTTATGCCGACGAAAAATGCGTAAGTAAGCATCAGCACAAAGGCGGCTATCAGGAACGGATTGCGCAGTATGATTGCAAAAAAGCGCCGCAGTCCCATTGATAGCAAAATTTTGATTATCAACACAAAAGCGAGTGTGGTTTCCAAAGCCGAGATGAGCATCAGCGGGTTGCGGACATCCCAAAGGAAAGGCCGGAAAACGCCTGCAATAATGGCTTTCGGAGCCTTCGATAGCATACCGCCGATTGTGGGGTCGAACTCGCCAATGTCAAAGCTGTTGCCGCCGTAATAGTCTTTGCGCAAATCGTCCTGAATGATAACGGCTGTCTCGATAATAGTGTCGATTGACTGATAACGTGAGTTGGCCAGCGAGCCGAACCTCATAAACACACCCACACCTATCAGCCACGCAATCAGCGCAATAATCGGGAACACCAACACACGCATCATGCCGCTTTTCATCTTGCTGATGACGACAAACGCCACCCAGATAATGGATGCCAGCACCGCAGTGAAAAACGTGTAGGCGCGGATGTCGAAACAGACATAGCCCCACACCGCAAGCACCAGAATGCTGTAAAGCCGTCGTGTGCGATTGATAAAAATATTGTGTATCGACATAAAAATGAACAACATGGCAACCAAGCACCAGCCGTCTTTCAGCAAGCCAGAACCCCAGAACACAACCGACGGCACAAACAACAGTGCGACAGCGAAATTGCGGTCGTTGCCGGGGAACATCCTGAGCATCAGCTTGTAGAAACGCCAGTAGGCTATGTAAAAGAAGGCGTTCATGGCTATCGTGTTACCGATAAATGTCTTGAATCCAAGTAGATAGAAAATGATATTGAACCGGCAGACGGCAAACGAGTTGGGGTCGCGCCAATAAGTCGGATAACCGGTGCGCCAGTCGAAGGCGGAGGCCACCTCGGGCGAGCGGTCGCCGAAAAAGGCGCGGACAAAAATGCCGAAATCCTTGTGTGCAAGCCGCTCCATGCAACGTGTGCCCCAATAGTAATAATGAGTGTCGGTGATGCCGTAGTGGAAAGTGTAGATGAGCGCGAAAATGATGCCCGCCGCCACCTTCAGAAACAATCCGGCAGTGAAATAGCGATAGCAAGGCTCGTCGTCGATGTGGTTGCGGGTGACGCTCGACGCAATGAGCCAAAGCACCGCCACATACAGCACCGCCACAAACAAATCGGCTATTGTGATAACTCCCATCGGAATCGTGTTTTACGGCTTGCGCCGGAAATGCAAATGTGAGAAAGTTTTGGTTGCTCCCAAAGAATTTTCCGCAGTCAATCGGCACAAACGATTATTTTAGCCGAAAAATTTATCGCGATGTTTGAAATAGACGGCAAACTTGTCAGCCTCGATGTTATCGAAAAACGATTTGTGTGCAACCTTACCGCATGCCGCGGCCGATGCTGCGTTGAAGGCTCGTCGGGCGCTCCGCTGACCGATGAGGAGACTCAGATTCTGGAAGGCATCTTCGACAAAATAAAACACAGGCTGACGCCGGAGGCCATAGCCGCCATCAACGAGCAAGGCAAATGGGTTACCGACAGCGACGGCGACAAGGTTACAACGCTTGTCGATAAAGGACCGTGCGCCTACGCCGTAACCGACTGCGGCACAGTAAAATGCGCTATCGAAATGGCTTGGAAAGACGGCGAAGTTGATTTTCAGAAGCCCGTGTCGTGCCACCTCTACCCTATCAGAATCAAGAAATATGCCGGTTTCGACGCTGTGAATTACGAGGAGATTCCGCTTTGCTACGAGGCCACCGAAAAAGGCGAACGGCTGGGCGTTCCGGTCTATAAGTTTCTGAAAGAGCCGCTGATACGCCGCTACGGTGCCGAATGGTACGACCAACTGTGCCTTGTGGCCGAGGAGTGGCGGAAACAGAAGGGACGGAGGGTTTGAGTTTTATTTCCTAACTTTGATACAAACTGAAAACGGAAATGATAATTGAAGAGACAACCGCATACGCTTATAAGATTAAACGCGCTGTTAATCTGACTTTTGACAAGGTGCGCGCCATTGCCAAAAAGTTTATCGACGACTTGCCGCAAGACGATGTAAACGAGTTGTACGAAGAGCTGAACCACGGAATCGACCAGCTCACCACAGAGCCACAAATGCTCACCTATCTCTACTCTTTTGGCAAGATGCACCAATTCAAACTCAACCGCGCCTTCGAGCAATTGCCCGATGCTTTCCTGCAACAGCCCGAAATCCGCATTGTTGACTACGGCTGCGGACAAGCCATTGGCACAATGTGTTACGCCGATTTCCTTGCCGACCGAAGGTTAAGCCAAACCATAAAATCCGTAACACTGATTGAGCCTTCCGAAATCTGCCTAAAACGCGCCGCTCTGCACGTCTCGCAGTTTTTCCCCAATGCTGAAATACACACCGTTTGCAAGACTTTCGACAACCTAACCGCCGATGACCTTGCCAATACCGCCGACATTCCAACTCTTCACATTCTCTCGAACGTTTTGGACATTCAAAAGTTTGATTTGGAACAATTTGCGAATTTGATAGCCAACAACTTAAACAACTACAACCAATTTGTTTGCGTTGGGCCTTATTTCAATTATTCCGACAAAGATGAGCGAATGACTCGTTTTGCAGAATTGTTGAATGGAAATGTTACTTATTCAAAGTTTTTCGAACGACGCCAACTTAATCCTGAAAAAGATTGGACAGCGCAGATTGTGTGCTTTGATGTTGATAATGAATTAAAAAAATACTGGAATTTAGCAGAACACGACGATGCTATTGCTCAATATAAATTAGGTCGAATATATTGCGAAAAAAGGAAAAACTATTCCGAAGCATATAAATGGTTTAAACTGTCAGCAAATCAAAATAATGATGATGCATTAGTTTGTTTAGGTTGTTGCTATAGAAATGGATATGGAATTCATAAAAATTTTGGCAAAGCACTTGAAAATTATTTAAAAAGTGCAAAACAAAATAATCGCAGAGCTCAACGTGCAATAGGAATTTGTTATGAAAACGGCCAAGGTGTTAAAAAAGATTACCAAATGGCTGTTGAGTGGTACACAAAAGCGGCAGAACAAGGAGATGCTGGTGCACAATTTGATTTAGGCGTTTGCTATGGAACTGGCCAAGGTATTGTGCAAGATTACCAGAAAGCAGTCGAGTGGTTAGCTAAAGCAGCGGAGCAAGGATATGCAGGTGCACAATTTGGATTAGGTTATTTCTATTATTTCGGTAAAGGCGTTGAGCAAGATTACCAAATGGCTGTTGAATGGTACACAAAAGCGGCAGAACAAGGAAATGAAACTGCGCAATGTCATTTAGGTGTTTGCTATGAATACGGGCAAGGCGTTGAGAAAGATTACCAAAAAGCCGTGAAGTGGTACACAAAAGCAGCAGAACAAGGATATGAAACTGCGCAATGTTGTTTAGGTGATTGCTATTACCACGGACAAGGAGTTAAACAAAATTACAAGAAAGCTGTTGAATGGTACACCAAAGCGGCAGAACAAGGAAATGAAACTGCGCAAAACAATTTAGGTGTTTGTTATGAAAATGGATTAGGTGTTGAGAAAAATTACCAGAAAGCTGTTGAATGGTATACTAAAGCTGCTGAACAGGGGAAAGAAAAAGCCAAGAATAACTTTAATAAATAATCGATAAGAATAATAGAGAGAATGATTCTGCTGACGATTTACCTTTCTAACAAATGTTTATATTTGAAACAAACTAATTGAAAATCAACAATAACACTATGGATAACAACAAATAAAATCTATGGAAAACTTTGCAATACAACTATTTGAGCAAACGCAAGTGCGCGTTGTTTGGAACGAAGAAGAAGATAAGTATTACTTTTCCGTAGTAGATGTAATCAGTGTATTAACAGAAAGTATTGATTATCAGGCTGCCAGAAAGTATTGGAAAGTGCTTAAAGGCAGACTGAAAAAAGAAGGCAATGAGTCGGTAACAAATTGTTACCAACTGAAATTACCTTCGTCTGATGGGAAAAAATATAAGACGGATGTTGCTGATTTAGAGCAAATATTCCGACTTATTCAGTCGGTTCCGTCAAAAAAAGCCGAGCCCGTCAAGCAGTGGCTTGCCAACATTGGAGCGCAGCGCATTGACCAGATGATAGACCCCGAACTCACTTTTCAAATGGCAGTGGAGGACTATCGCCGACAAGGATATTCCGATAAGTGGATTAACCAGCGGATGCGCTCAATTGAGATGCGCAAAGAGCTGACCGACGAATGGCAGCGGGCAGGCATACACGAGCAGAAAGATTTTGCCATTCTTACCAATGTGCTCACCAAAGCGTGGTCGGGTATGACAACAGGTGAGTATAAACGCCACAAAGGACTGACCAAAGAAAACCTGCGCGACAATATGACCAACGTTGAACTCGCTCTAAATACCCTTGCCGAAGTAACGGCCACCGAACTTTCTCGACAAAACAACCCCAAAGATATGAACCAAACTCGGCGAACAGCACAAGAGGGTGGCGAGGTGGCACGTAACGCGCGAACCGACATTGAACAACGACTCGGACATACTGTCATTTCTTCCGAGCGTGCGTCTGACTACATTCGCCCCATAGAAGAAACCGATGCGAAAGAACTGCCGAACAATAACACTGAAACTGAAAAATAATATGAGTGAAGATTTATGGGATAAACTAATTGAAAATTAACAATAACGCAATGGATAACAACAAATCACTCATACAATTAACAGATGCGGTTGAAGCCATTAAAACCGCGATACTTGAGAGTCAGGCGCGGGCGGCGCAGATGGTTAATCAAGAGCAATTGTCGTTGTATTATGGCATTGGGCGTTATGTGTCGGAAAATTCTGGTAAAGGATTTTGGGGCACAGGTGCAATAGCACAAATAAGCAAAATGCTGAAAGCGGAACTTCCTGGTTTAAAGGGATTTTCTGAAGAAAATATCAAACTGATGCGCCGCTTCTACGAGAGTTGGAAAGACATTGAAGTAAATTCGGTAGTCGGGACTACCGAATTGCAGGAAAAATCGGTAGTAGAAACTACCGAATTACAATCGACTGATTCTCAAACCAAAAGCGTTCAAAAATTAAGGCTTACCAGCGATGAGAGTTTCCCGATAACCGCATTTCTAAATATTTCGTTCACCCACCACGTCGCCATTTTCCGTTACGCCAAAGAGTACGAAGAACGGAAATACTATATTGAAACGGCATATCAGCACCGTCTGAAAGCCGATGAGTTGGAACAGATGATAAAGGCGCAAACCTATAAGCACCGCGAAAAACTGCCGAATAACTTTTTCAAAGCGATACCCGACAAGCAACTCGCCCTTCGCACGTTACAGACGTTCAAAGATTCGTATCTGCTTGATTATATCAATGTTGAAGATATTGATGTGTCGGACCCGATGGATGTTGACGAACGAGTGATAGAGAGCAAGATAGTGATGAATATAAAGAATTTCATTCTGACTTTTGGCAAAGCGTTCACCTACAAAGGCCACCAGGCGCATTACGACAAATTGGGGCACGACCATTGGATTGATTTGCTGTTCTTCAATCGTGAATTGAAGGCACTTGTGGTTGTTGAACTGAAAAAAGGGAAATTCAAACCTTCGTATTTAGGACAACTCGCTGCATACTTGCGCATACTCGACGACGATGAAAAACTGCCTGGCGAGAATCCGTCAGTGGGCATTATTTTATGCAAAAACGCCGACAAGGCATACGTTGAATATGTTCTTCAAGACTATTTGAAACCTATGGGCGTGGCAACATACAAGAGTATGCAGAACCGTTTGATGGAACTTCTGCCACCCGAAGATGATATGAAGAAGATGATTTCGGAAAGCGGTGACAATGAATAAAATGGTTGCAACACCACAAATTTATATCTTAATTCAATTAATCAATCCTTCAATAAATGTCTTTCTGGCCTAAAATAAAAATCCAACGCCAGAACGGCGAAACGGCCGAAGCGCAGGCGCCAGTGATAGTGTCGGCAAGCCGTTCAACCGACATTCCCGCCTTCTATGCCGATTGGTTCTTCCGACGGCTTGCGGTTGGCTATTCGGCGTGGACGAACCCGTTCAACGGCGCGCAGAGTTTTGTGTCGTACCAAAACACGCGGTTCATTGTCTTTTGGTCGAAGAATCCCGTACCGCTGTTGCAACACATTGATTATC
>JAFZKK010000008.1 GCA_017551905.1 Salinivirgaceae bacterium | reverse complement strand
TCGCGGCCGTTCAAGTAGAAGCCCGTTTCTTTGATTTGCCCTGATTGATAATAAGTTGTAAACGAGCCTTTGCCGTCCTTCACGGTTTGCTTTTTGCCGTCTTCCCAATAGTTCAGCAGAAGCAGCGAGTCGCCCGAGCGGCTTTCCTCGCGGTATTTCAGCCCCGAGCCGTTGTAGTAGGTCCACGTGCTGTCCTTCTTCCCCAATTTGTAGAAGCCCTCGATTTTCGGGCTGCCGTTCAGGTAGTTCTCAACGTAGCGGCCGTTCATAATGCCGTTGCGGAACTCGCCCTGATTCTGAATCTTGCCGTTGCTGTAGAAGTACGTCAGCCGCCCGTGCACCGCGCCGTTGCGGAACTCGATTTCTTCGGTTTTCACGCCAGTGCTGTCGTAGTAGGTCCAAAGTCCATTTTCCTTCCCTTGAACCAAAACACCCTCGCTCGCCACTTGTCCGTTACGGTACTTGTTCACGATTCTCTCTTGCGCTTGGCTTGTTAGTGATAGCGCAATCAGCAGTATAACAGCAAAATGCCTCATTTTGTTCTTATTTTGAGTTGTGGCGAAATTAATAAATTATGGGGCAAAAGGCAAAAGATATGAGGCACATTTCAACTACCAAGTACCAGCACGCAAACGCCGATAATAATCCCCGCAAGGGCGATGCCTTTCGATTTCAAATTATGCTCATGGAAGATGGCCGCGCCAAGCAGGAACGACAGCACAACGCTACTGCGCCGCAAGACTGACACCACGCCAAGCAGCGCCTCAGGCCGCGAGAGGGCGTAGAAATACATGAAATCGGCCACCGAAAGGGTGATGCCAATCATTGGAATGATGATGCGCCAGTTGAAGGTTGGCGGCACTGTGCGTTTGGGCAGCCAAAAAGCCAGCGGAATCAGCATGAAAATGCCCATATAGATTGAATACCAAGTCTGTACGGCCATGCGGTCGTAGTGGACAAGCAGGTATTTGTCGAAAAGTGACGAAATGGAACCAAGCAACGTTGCCGTTACAATTGCCCAAATTGCATGGTTGTTTTTAAAATTGATGCCTTCTTTTTTGCCTGCCTTGGCAAACAGATACGACGAGAAGATAACCACCGCAAAACCAAGCCATTGCCAGCCGTTGAATCGTTCGCCGTAAATCAGAAACGCACCCGCCACTGTCCAAACTGGGCCTGTTGAGCGAATGGGCGCCACAATGGTTATCGGCAACTGACTCAGGGCTTTATAGGCAAATATCCACGAACTGCCAACAATCATCGCCTTCACAAAATAGAGCAGATGCTCGTGAGGCGTTATCTGCGGCACATAGAAAAGCGTCCCCTCGGCAACCGCACCGCACCGCGAGAGCATAAGAACAATGCCGAAAAGCACCGCGCCAGTGAGCGTAGCCACGAAAAGCACTGGTATATAAGCGTTTCCACGCAACGAAGCTTTCTTAAAAATGTCGTAGCAGCCAAGCAGCGCACTCGAGAATATTGCAAACAGAAGCCACATAAATGGTAAGAGGTTAGCGTTGAGAGTTGAGTAATGTGGAAAGTGTAAAGAGTAATGTTATAACTTGCAGAATCACAATTAAAAAATCCTAATTCCTAAATTCTAACTACTAATTGTCTCCATTCCAAATATCCCAAGCACGAATGGCCTGACCAATCAGCATATCAAGGCCGTTTTTGATTGTTGCGCCTTGCTGGCGGGCTTTTTGCAGGAAAAGTGTCACTTCGGGATTGTAAATCAAGTCGAAACAGAGGTGGTCGGGGCCGATGGCCTCGTAGGGAATGGCCGGGCAGGCATCGGTTTTGGGCGACATACCAAGCGGTGTGCAGTTGACAATGAGCTTGTGGCTGGCAATCAAATCGTTGGTGAGTTGCTCGTACGAGAGAATGTTGTTAGCCGCATCGGCTGTGCGCGACACAAACTGATAGCTGATACCCAGCTTTTCAAGCACATAGCGAACCGCCTTCGAGGCGCCGCCAGTGCCAAGAATGTAAGCGCTTGTGTGACAAGGTTTAAGCAACGGCTTTAGCGAGTTTTCAAATCCCACCACATCGGAATTGCAACCGCGCAGCCGCACGTTTGAGCCTCGGCGGATAATCTTCACAACATTCACTGCACCAACCTTTTGTGCCGTCTCGTCAATCTCGTCGAGGTAGGCCATCACCTTTTGTTTGTAGGGAATGGTCACGTTCAGGCCCGAAAGGCCGTCAACGGTCAGCACCTTTTCGGGGAAAAGGGCAATATCCTCAATCTGAAAGTTAAGATATTGGGCATCAATATTTTCAGCCGCAAATTTCTTCGTGAAATAATCCTGCGAGAACGAATGCCCCAATGGGTAGCCAACCAAGCCGTATGTCTTCATAATCAATCGTTTACTTCTTTCTTTTTCTCCGACGACCTTTCCAATGCCCAAATGGCCGCCATTCCGGCAATCATCAGTAGAATGGCCACAACTACCTCTGTATTAAACTCTTGAGGGAAATACATCTGGTAACTTTGGATAATCGGCTTGCCGTTTTTTAGCACCTCTGCGCCGTCCTGCATCAGATAGACGGGATTTTTCCACGGCCATATTGTGCCCAAACTGCCGAAAATGAAGCCTGTGAGCACGGCCATCGTCGCCTTGGCGTGCCGGCTCAAAAGCCACGACAGGAAATGCGAGAATGCCAACAGCCCCACAACCACGCCAATTGCCACAGGCACAATGATTTTCATATCGAAGTGCGACACGGCGTAAATCATTATCAGTTGGTAATTGCCCATCAGAATCAGCACGAAAGAGCCCGATAAACCGGGCAGAATCATACTGCAAATGGCCACCGCGCCGCAGATTATCAGGTACCAGAAGGCGGTGTTTTCGGTTGCTGGATTCATCACCGAAAGACCGAAGGCAATCACAGCGCCGGCTATGAACGAAATGATTGCCGTAGCATCGATTTTGCCTATCGATTTACCTACAAACCAAACAGATACGAGTATCAGTCCAAAGAAGAATGACCACACATAAACGGGGTAGGCTTGAAACAGAAACTCGAGCAGTTTAGCCACCGAAATAATGCTGACGCCAACGCCAAGGAATACGGCCACAAGGAAGCCGAAATCGACGTGGCGTGCGAACTCTTTTAACTTGAAGTGGCACAGCAGTTTGACGGCCTCAACATCGAACGATTTGAGCGCGTTTATCAGTCGCTCGAAAATGCCCGTGAGCAAAGCAATGGTGCCGCCCGAAACGCCCGGAATGACGTTGGCCACACCCATTGCAAAGCCCTTCAGGAAATGGGCGATATGCTCTCTCATCTATTCTTACAAATTGTAGATTTTCAAAATCTTATCCCAAAGTTGTTGCTCAAATTTCGAGCGGTCGAACTTCTCGCAATCGTCAACCGAAGCCACGTTTTTGGTGGTGTAGATTATGCTCTCGACAAATGCCGGGGCGCGGCGCGAGCCTTCGCCAAGGTTGATAAGCACGTCGTCGCCGTTCTTGAGCAGACCGTTCTTCAACGACTCGAAGAAACCACCAACGCAGACAGCCGCAGCAGGGCCAATGCGAACTGTGGTCTCGTAAGCCACAAGTTTCGCCATATCAATCAGATATTGCTCGTCGAATGCGACAAAATCACCATTCGACTCCTTCACAAGCGAAGCCACAATCGGGAATGTTCCAGGCTTGCCGGTGGCAAGAATCGGAACGCTGGTCTTCGGGTTCTCGTAGCACGGATAGTCCTTCTCCCAACCTTCGGGGAAGCCGGCGGCTTTTGCCTTTGCGTAGCCCTCAACCATCGGCGTGCAACCCGACGGCTGAACCATTATGAATCGTGGCAAGCGGTTGTCGTAGCCAAGCCCCTCAAGGTCGGCGCAGCCTTTGGCAATGGCAATCGGACCTGTGCCGCCGCTAACTGCCTGAATATAAACCGACGGCAGTTTGCCCATCTGGCGCAGCCATTCGAAAACCATCGTTTTTTTGGCCTCGACACGCATCGGGTCGGTGTTGCCGCCCGAAATCAGAATGCCGTATTTGGCCGAATAGTCGGCGGCCACTTTCTTTGCGGCAGCGTAATCGCCTTTCACACGGAAAAGTCCCTGACCGTAGCTGTTAATCTCGGCCTCGTTGATTTTCAGCGTATCAGCAGGCACAAACACTCCAAGATTGATTCCCGCCTCGGCGAAATAGTGTGCGAAAGCGTTGGCAATGTTACCCGTGCTGGCTACGCAGTAATCTTTCACGCCGTTCTCCTTGAGCACGCTTGCCGTAACGGCTCCGGCCACATCCTTAAAGGTGCCGGTGCCTTGGTTCAGGTCGTTGCGGTAGGCGCGGACGGTGATATCGAGATTGTAATATTTCTTAGCGAAACGCTCCATAAACTCCCAATGGTCGACCGGAATGGCGCCCTCGGTGTGGCTTATGGCGTTCTTTTTATCGTTAAGTGGCAGAAAATCAAAATAATGCCAAACGTTTTCAACGTGTTCTTTGGTGTCGATAAGTTTCTTCAACTCGCTGTAGTCGCGGTGATATTTGACATCGACGTAGGTGTTGCCGCAATGCGGGCACTTCTGATTGTTGGCGAACCACTCCTTGAAACCAGGAATGTCGGCGCCGCACTTGCGGCAATGAAGGTGGAATTTAGTGTTGCTCATTTTCGTCAATATTTTTGTTGTCATCTTGATTATTGTCTTTGCTTCGTTTTCCAACCCGTTTGCGGTTCAGATTGCAAAGTTTCTTCAGCTCGATAGGCATCCGCGATTTGGGCACCAACGAGAGGAAATCGCCAATCATGTCGGGGTCGGAGTTGAAAGCCTTTTTGAAATCGTGCATGCACGACTGCACATTGCCTGCCAGAAACTCGGCCGCAGCCAAAGTGTAGAGCAATGTCGAGTCGTCGGGCAAGAAAAACTCGAGCGCCGTCTCAAGCCTCTCGATAGCCTCGCCGTACTCGTGGCGCATTATCAGCAACAGAGCAAGATTCTGCCATGCCGCCGAGTTGTATTTGTTCAGCTTCAGCGATTCCTCAAAAGCCTCAATGGCATCGTGGTTGCGCTCCAGCATGAAATAGAGCCGGCCCAGATGGAACCATGCCGTATCGTGCTCATTATCAATTTTAAGCAATGTCTCCAAAGCCTCAACAGCCTTTTTCGTCTCGCCTCGGGCACTGAAAACCATTGCCTTGCCATACCACGCTTCGGCATTGTTGCCGCCATGCTCGCTCAATATCTTGTTGTAGCACTCGTCGGCCTCGTCAATGCGGCCAAGCTGAATGTAGCACTCGCCCGAGTAGCATTTGGCCGACACGCTGTCGGGGTAAATCTGCAGATACTCCTGATAGCACTCAAGCGCCTCGGAGTAGCGTCCGGCGTTGCAGAAAGTGTTGCCGCGGTTGAAAATGGCGTCGCTGAACGACGGGTCGAGGGCGATAGCGTAGTTGTAGGCCTCAAGCGCCTTGTCGTACTCGCCCATACGGTTGTAGGCGATGCCGATGTTGTACCAAGCCGATTCGGAAAACGGGTCAACATCTATCGCTTTGTTATACAGTTCGATAGCCTTTTCGGGCTTTGACAGGCACTCGTAGCAAAAACCTAGTTTGAAAAGGAAAACAAGATTCTCAGGGAACTCCTCGACGGCCATTTCGTAGAACGAGCGGGCCTCAGGATAGAGCCGAGCGCGCTCAAGCATCTCTCCCATTTCGTCGAAAATATCCTCGCGCAGCTCCGACGACTCATCCTCAATAAGTTCGAACACCTTCTCGAAACACTCGTCAAAGCCGTCGCGCTCAAGGTCGAGCAATGCCGACGCCTTGGTCAGATAGTATCCGTAGTCGTCCGACAGCATATTTTCAAGTGGCAGAATCGACTCCAGCGCCTTTTCGGCATTGCCCTGATGAATATCGATGCGTGCGCGCATCAGCACCAGTTCGGGCTCATCGCCGTGCAGCCGCATGGCTTTGGCGCACGCTTCAATGGCCTCGTCCTGACGGTCGTTGACCATATAATAGTCGATAATCATCAGATACTCATCAACATCGAAATATTGCGAGCCACCGGTCAGTTTTGATGCCTCGTAGCGGCTGACTGCCTCCTCAACTTCCTTGTCGTCGTACCAATCGTCTGAATTGTGCATATCATTTCATTTTGCACCACTAAAATAATGCTTATTGCGCCAGTGTCCGATTAAAAAAAACGGGCCGAAAAACACCACTTTTCAACAAGATAAAACACGGCAGATAAACGAGTTAGCACCTACCCTGTCAATATATTCCGAAAAGACAAAAAATGCGAATGCGCACCCTTGACGGAGGCGCATTCGCAGTCGCATTTTTTGGTATAGCAATGCTAATCTTCGATTTTTATGTCGCCGTATTTCGATGTTACTTTAATCTTCGTATGCGCGTTGCTGTCGCCGGTATCATTGTAAGATGAAGTTCCTTTTATGACAAGTTTACTATGAGGAGCGTTGATACTGCCATACTGCGTATTCAAATCGAGCTGATAATCACCTTTTTTCAGACGGCTTGCGTCGATTTTTGTATTGGCATACTTTGTCTCGACATCAACTCCCCGGCAACCCGGCGCAAGGCCTATGGAGCGTAAGTCGCCGTAACTCAATACTATCAGGGCATAGTCGCTCACTTCAGGAACCTCGACATTGGTGTAACGCGCGTTCAAATCGAGTTTAGCCACCTTTTCAATCTTGACGTTGCCGTAAGCCGCCTCAATAGCCAGCGACAATGCGTCGCCCACGGTGATGTTGGAGTATTTGCCGGCCACAGCCACCGATTTTCCGCTACCCACGTTGACATCGGAATACGACATGTTGATTCCGCCCAGTTCAATCTCCTCAATTGTCGAGCTTGACGAGTACGACAGCTCAATTGTCGGGAAACCGCCTGTCTGGTCGTGCAACTTGTTGAGTTTCAAGGTTCCGTAGTTCACTTTCAGATTGCTTTTGCCTAAAAGTTTGTCGGCAACAACATTACCATATTTGTTGAACAGATTCAAGTTCAGATAAGCCGGCATTTTCACCGTGTAGTTGACCGTGTAGTCGTCAACCGAACCATCGACCTCGGTCTGGACCTTTATCTGCCCGCCTGCAACTGTCGGGACAATGCTGATTTTTGCCAGTTTCTTATTGCATTCGTCTGTGTTTTTGGCTCTTACCTTTATCTCGACATCGATAATCAGACTGTCGGACTTGATGTTTTCAATATTGACATCGCCGTATCGGTTCACCAACTCGAAAGTCGTGTTATTATCGACCGCGTAGGCAAGATGCTCGGGGCGTTGCGCCTCGGTTTTCGCAGCCATGGCCGGCACCGTGAGCAATAGGCACAAAGCTGCAGCTATCGAATTATAAATCAACCTTTTCATTGTTTTGTGTGTTTAAAGTTTTAATACTGTTCAAATTGTTAATTATTTGATTCATCACTTCAATTTTCATTTTGTAATGATTAATCATCGCCTCGATAAGCACCTGATTGTCAGGCGACGATTTAAGCTCCTTTTGCAGTTTCGCAAACAGTTCGTCCATTTCCGACAGCTCTTTCAGAAGTTCGGCCTTCTGTTCCTCGTCCATTGAGGTGGCCTTAATCTGGTCGAGCCGGTTGTCGACCTCGGTTATGTAGTATTTCTGCGTCTCGCGGTATTCGGGGTTCAGTTTCGATTTCACATTCTGAGTTGTCTGCCGCACAAACTCGTTTGTCGAATTCATGTTCAGCTCCGCAACTTCGTTTTGTATTGTTTCGACGCCTTTCCCGAGCAACAGGCTGAGCGCCTCAACGCTCACCACCACCGCCACCACAACCGAGGCCGCCACATAGAGTATCCGTCTGTAGTTGAAGCGGTTGCGCTGCTTATGCTCCGCTTCGAGCCTCTGTTGGAATCTCTCGAAATGACCAGCCAGTGGTTCTTCGGTGTCAAACAGATTCCGGTTTTGTTCAAAAAAAGATTTCAGTTCGTCCATAACCCAATATTTTTTTGTTCAAGCATTTCCTGTAGTTTCTTTTTGGCCCGCGAGTACCCCGTGCGCACGGCGGCGTTGCTCATCTCCATTATCTGGGCTATCTCCTCGTGGTCGTAACCCTCGATAAGATAGAGCGTCAGTAACACCCGGTAGTTGTCTGGCATTGAGGCTATTGCCGCCTTCACCTGCTCCACTTTCAGCTCCACTTCGCCACCGTTGTATTCCTCGTCGTCGATAATGGTGCGGCCATCTTCGAGAGGCTCAAGGTCGAGCGATTTTTTCTTAAGAACGTCGAGCGAGCGGTTTACCACAATGCGCTTCAGCCACGAGCCGAAGCTCACCTCGCCGCGGAACGAGTCGATATTGCGGAACGCTGCCAGGAACGCCTCCTGCATCACATCCTCGGCCTCCATCGGGTCCTTTACAAACCGCAGGCTGGTGTTGTACATCGCCTTGTAATACAGCTTGTAAATCTCGAATTGGGCCTTGCTGCTCCCATTCCGGCATTCGTCAATCAGCTGACTGTGAATATCTATGTACTTCGGTTCCAAAATCACTATCAATTACGCCATAAATGACGGTGCAATTTTTCAAATGTAACAGTGTTTTGGGAAAAAAATTTAAGGCATAAGGGAAAAGGCATAAGGCATAAGGGGAAAGGCATAAGGGGGAGGTAAACTGAAAACTTAAACGTAAACTTTTGTTTCTTTGTTATCCGGACGTGGCAATGCCGTGTTGATAAAACAAAAAAGGCCGGAATTTATTGATTGTTATCGTTGCCACTTCCAACCGATTTGATGTAATCGGATGCCCGTTCCGACGAAACCACCGAGCGCCCAAGACGCCGTTCCATCGTTTCACGGGCTTCGCGTGCCACATCGCCACCCTCCTGCGCTATACGCTGGTTTTCAGCCATTGTTTGTGGATTCGACTGCCGAGAATATTCGGTGGTGGCAACCTCGGCCAAAGTGTTGAGAGCCAACTCAACATTGGTCATATTATCGCGAAGATTCTCTTTTGTCAAACCCTTGTATTGCTTGTACTCGCCTGTGGTCATTCCGCTCCACGCCTTAGTAAGGATGTTTGTGAGTATGGCAAAATCTTTCGAGTCGCGAACGCCCGAGCGCTGCCATTCGTCGGTCAGTTCCTTGCGCATCTCGATTGAGCGCATACGTTCGTTAATCCACTTCTCGCTATAACCTTGACGCCGATAGTCCTCAACAGCCATTTGGAATGTCAGCTCAGGGTCAATCATCTGGTCGATGCGCTGGCTACCCACTTGGGCAAGCCATTGGCGGACAGGCTCCGCTTTTTTCGACGGTATCGACTGAATAATGCGGAAAATCCCCTCTAAATCAGCGGCTTGGGTTTTATATACTTTTCCATCTGCCGCCATCATTCGAGTAGGGGGACAAATTGTCCCCCACCTCGATTTTAGTTCGGGGTCGCGACGAAGCATCTTCTTGATGTAATCACGAGGATTAACGGTTTCAGTTAACACTTCCACTATATCCGCCACTGCGAAATAGTATTTTTCCTGCTCGGCATTCCACGCAATGCGCACTTTTTTGCCTTCAAACAACTGTATGGCAAGGTTTTCGCCCATATCGGTTTTGGTTTAAACATTTTGTTGGTTGACAAATATAACGTTTTTGCCCGATTAAAAAACGTATAAAAACGTAGAGATGCGCCATGGCACGTATTTACAAAAATACGTCATTCCGATGAAAATCGGAATCTCATGTTGTTGGCAGAGATGCCGAAACAAGTTCAGCATGACGCATTCAATCCCTCAATCCTTCACTCATTCACTCATTCACTCCCTCACGCATTAAAAAAGGCCCCAACTTCACAGCTGTAGCCTTTTTACACATCATGAAAAAAATAAAGAAATTTATTTTGGCTCCGGGCTTTCGCCCAAAACGGTTTCTATTGTTTCTTCATCAATTCCTCCAACATTTTCTCCATCTTCTCCATCTTGGCCTTCATCTCATCATTTTCTTTCTGCTGCTTTTCTATAATGGTTTGCTGTTCTTTTATTGCCTC
>JAFZKK010000057.1 GCA_017551905.1 Salinivirgaceae bacterium | reverse complement strand
TAATCATTAAACTCTAACCTTCTAAACTTATCACTTATCACTTATCACTTGTACCTTATGCCTTATGCCTTGTGCCTTATGCCTTATGCCTTATCACTTGTGCCTTATCACTTGTGCCTTATGCCTTCTAAAAACAAAAAAGCCCGACCTAATTCTGGCCAGGCTTGTCGGAGTTACTGGATTTGAACCAGCGACCTCTACGTCCCGAACGTAGCGCGCTACCAACTGCGCTAAACTCCGTGTTTTGTGACTGCAAAAGTAATAAAATATGCAACTAACAGCACGCTATCGCATTTTTTTTAGCAAAATCGGAAACAAAAATGATAACATATTGACAAACAGCCATTTGTTGTCCAAAAACGCAAATTTTGACCAACCAATGACAACTCTTACAAAATAAATCGTATCTTTCCAACCTATTATGTGTCAACTAAACATTTATTGATTATGAAAAATATCAGATGTTTCTTCTTGTCGGTTGCGGCAATGCTGGCAGCCACAGTGGCAATAGCCCAAAGCGGCTTCAATTATCAAGCAGTTATCCGCGATGCCGAAGGCAACCTTCTGGCCGATAAAGACATCGCTTTGCGAATAACGCTGAGCAACGGCGAAAACGTTCTGTATCAGGAAACGCAGACAAAGCCCACCAACGCCTACGGTGTGGTTTCGATAGTAGTGGGAGCAGGCACGCCAACCATGGGCTATTCGTTCGACAGAATCGACTGGAGCACAGGCAACATCAGCATGAAAACCGAGTTTGACCCCGATGGCGGCGAGGCTTTTGAAACAATTGGCACAACGCAGCTGCAATCGGTGCCTTTTGCTGAGTACGCCAAAACAACCAGCGCTGTCGAAAACCCGAGAAACATTGAGATTAAAGCCACTAACGAGACCGGCGACGAGGAGGAACTGTTCTCGGTTAAAGACAAAGACGGCAATGTTGTCTTTGCGGTATATAAAAATGGTGTGCGCGTCTATGTTGACGACTCCAACCCCAACGGCGGCAGCAAGGCGGCCAAAAGCGGTTTCGCAGTGGCCGGACGCTCGGGAAAAACCGGCGAGGGCAACACCTATTTTGCTGTGAACGACCAAGGAACGCAGGTTTACGTTGACGACGACCCAACCAATCCTGGCAAGGCAGCCAAAGCCAAATTCGCCGTAGCAAGTGTGGGCAAGAGCAAAGCCGGCGAGAGTCTTGTCGATAACTATCTGGTTGTCAATAAGCAAGGAACAAAGGTTTACGTTGATGGCGATGAGAGCAAAGCCGCCAAAGCCACTTTTGCTGTGGCAAGCGTTCGCAGCAAAAAAGACACTGTTGCCGAGGATTTCTTTGTTATCAACAACGAAGGTACCAAGGTTTACGTTGACGACGAAGGCTCGGACAAAGCCGCTAAAGCAAAATTTGCCGTTGCAAGTGTCGGCAAGAGCAAAACAGGTGAGAGTCTTGTCGATAACTATCTGGTTGTCAACAAGCAAGGAACAAAGGTATATGTTGACGGTGATGAGAACAAAGCAGCCAAAGCCACTTTTGCTGTGGCAAGCGTGCGTAGAACCAAAGACACCGTTGCCGACAATTTCTTTGTTATCAACAATGAGGGAACCAAGGTTTTTGTCGATGGATATTCTGAAGACGGCGACAAGGCCGCTAAAGCCAAGTTTGCCGTGGCAAGCGTAGGCAAAGGCAAAGCCCAAGAGAATATAGCCGACAACTATCTGGTTATCAACGACGAGGGAACCAAAGTTTATGTTGACGGCGCCGAAGGCAAAGCCGCCAAAGCTACATTTGCGGTGGCAAGCGTGCGCCGAGGCAAGGGCGATGTTGCCGACGATTTCTTCCTAATCAATAACGACGGAACCAAAGTGTTTATCGACGATACGGTGCAAGGCAAGGCCGCCAAAGCCAAGTTTGCCGTGGCAAGCGTAGGTAAAAGCAAAACCGACGCCAATCCTAACTATCTTGTTATCGACTCCGACAGCACGCGTGTCTATATCGACAACACCGACAACGGCAAGGCAGCCAAAAGCGGATTTGCGGTGGCCGGAAAGAGCGGGGGCAAGGGCAACAACACCGATATGCTTAAAGTTACCAAAGACAGCACCCGTGTTTATGTTGAAGGTGGTGGCAGCGGCAAGAGCGGCTTCGGCGTTGAAGGCAAAGACGGCGCAGCTGGCGGCAAGAGTGGTTTTGCTGTAACGGAGAAAGGTGCAAACGGCAGCTCTGGCTATATGAATGTTACGGCGCAGAACTTCTTTGCAGGATATGATGCGGGAAGGAATACAAAACCTAATGAATCTGAAGATGAGGGTTTTGCTAACACATTTGTTGGAAACAATGCCGGCTTTTCCAATAATACAGGTGCATTGAATGTGTTTTTAGGTGATTCTGCAGGTTTTTCTAACGAAGATGGTACAAGTAATGTTTTTATTGGTCCGTCGGCAGGTAAATCAAACACTAAAGGCCAAATGAATATTTATATGGGTTATAAAGCCGGATTCAAGAATAAATCAGGTGGCGACAATATTTATCTCGGCTATTTTGCAGGAGCAAACGATACTGCAAGTACAGACAATATTTATTTAGGATATGCAGCAGGATACCAGGCATATGGCAAGTATAATATTATTATGGGCGCGCATTCCGGCCAACGGTTGTCAATAAGCAATTACAACACGATACTGGGTTATATGGCTGCCGGAAGAGCTGGAAAAATGAACAAAACAATCGCCATTGGCTATTATGCAGGCCACGGTTCTACTGAATCAACCAGTGAAAATGATATATTCATTGGTGATAGTGCAGGTTACAGTAATACAACTGGCCAAAACAATGTCTTTTTAGGTAATCAAGCCGGATTTTCCAACACAGTAGGGTTTAATAATGTGTTTTTAGGTTATCAGGCTGGTTATATGACTGTAGGCACGGGTGGTGTTGCACTTAATCCTAGAATAGGGGGGGACCCTATCTATTATGGTTCCAACAATGTGTTCTTAGGCTATAAGTCAGGATATTCAAACACAACAGGATACAATAATGTATTCCTTGGAACAAATGCGGGTATTAGCAACACCGATGCCAAAAGCAACGTGTTTGTGGGTTACAATAGTGGTGCGTCCAACACAAAAGGAATAAACAATGTCTTTATTGGTGAAAGTGCTGGTTATATGACTAACGGATATCCTGAGAAAATAAATGATTGGGGCGGAGGTTGGCATTTCGAATATACTGGTTCCAACAATGTTTTCCTTGGCTATGAGGCTGGTTATGAGAATCTTTTGGGAAATTCAAATGTATTTTTGGGTAATTATGCTGGACATGGCAATGATGGTGGGTCGTTTAATGTCTTCATTGGTGATAATGCAGGAGCCCAGAATACTAATGGATTTTCTAATGTCTTTATTGGACAATCAGCAGGTGCTAAAAATAAAAAGGACAATAATGTGTTTATTGGGTATTTTGCAGGATATGAAAACACCGAGGGCTTTAATAATGTTTTTATAGGAAATCAGACCGGTGAGAAAAATACCACGGGTGTTAACAATGTCTTCCTTGGTGATTTTGCAGGTAATGCCAACCAAAATGGAGAAGAGAACATTTTCCTTGGACATAGTTCAGGAGAGAGTAATACATCAGGAGGCGGTAATATATTCTTAGGTGTGCAAGCGGGTTATTTGAACAAAACAGGAAATATGAATGTTGCAATTGGCGCTTTAGCTGGTTCGTCAAATGTAAGTGGTAAAAACAATTTATTTATAGGTAATTATGCAGGAGATAACGAGACTGGCGACAACAAATTGTACATTTCAAGTACAGCTAACAGTACCTCATCACCTCTGATTTACGGCGAGTTTGATAATAAATTGCTGAAAGTCAACGGAAAACTGCAAGCAGAAATTACTGACAATACAACTAACGACAAAGCAATGCTGATTTCATCAAAAGGCACAAGTACATCAAATAATGTATTTGGCTCTCAAACAGATGTTACAGGTAAAGCTAAAGTTGCGTATGGTGACCGTATAAACATATCTACAACATCCAATTCAATTTATGTTTTCGATGCATACGTATCAAACACTGCAAAAACCGACAATGTTTATGCCGTAAACTCAATTGTTGATAATGTAAAGACCGGCAGCACAAATATGGCGGTGCGTGGTATTTCTCGCAAGCCTAATGGAGCTTCTACATCGGCCTCTGTCAACTATGGAGTTTATGGTTTAGCAAATGGGGCAGCAAGTAATTTTGGTGTTTGGGCAGAAGCAAGTGACGGTACAGGCCAAAATATTGGCATTCATGCTTCAGCAACAGGTGCGAATGCTTATGCCGGATATTTTTTAAATAGAATTTATGTAAACGGTTCGATAATTGAGAGCTCGGATAAACGCCTGAAAAAAGATATCCAGACACTCGACGGAGCATTGGATAAAGTGTTGAAACTACGTGGCGTAAGCTACTATTGGAAGAATCGCGAGGAGGTGGCCGCAGCCAAAGGCGTTTCGGCTGATAGTTTAGGTTTTGATTATGAAGAAGGTAAGCAGATAGGTGTTATAGCGCAAGAGGTGGAAGAGATATATCCCGAGCTTGTTACGACCGATGCCGACGGCTTCAAATCAGTCGATTACACTAAACTCGCCCCAGTTCTTATCGAGGCCATCAAAGAGCAGCAGAAGCAAATCGATGAGCTGAAACGCATGGTAGAAGAATTGATGAAGAAACAATAAATGAATTGAAAAAATAGGAGAGAATCGTTTCATATGGAAAAGGTCACAGCCGTGAGGTTGGGACCTTTTTTGTCATGCTGAACTTGTTTCAGCATCTCCATAAATTGGCAGAGATTCCGATTTTCATCGGAATGACAAATTATATTCAATAAAAAAGCCGGCCACCCATAACGGATAACCGGCTTTCCACTATTAAATACCAATCTTCTTATTTCACTTTGAATGTGTCGATATCGGCAACGTCCGACTCCTTGATGAACAAGGCGCGCAGAGCGTTTTGTGTGCGGGCGAACTTCAAGAACACCTCGGCCGACTGACGGAACATCGCGTCGCGGTTGGCGTCCAACATAAGCAGGTAGGCCATAATGGTGTAACCTGCCATTTCAACCATACGGCGGGCGTGCAGCTCGATAAACTCTTGCGACTCTTTGCCCATAACGTAAGCGATTGTCTCCTCGTACTCGGCCGTCATACGGTCAATAGCGTCGTGCATTGGCTTCAGGTCGGCGCTGACGGGTTGTGCGGCGTACTCCTTCATCATTGTCAGGTAGAAGCCTGTGGTTGCATAGCGTGTGGCTGCCACAACCTGCAGCTGCGTTGTGCCCTCGTAGATGCTGGTGATGCGCGCGTCGCGGTAAAGGCGCTCGCAGGTGTAGTCCTTCATAAAGCCCGAACCGCCGTGAACCTGAATACAGTCGTAAGCGTTTTGGTTGGCGAACTCGCTGCCAAGGCCCTTTGCAAGCGGTGTGAAGGCGTCGGCCTTGCGGTTGTACTCTTTGCACTCGTTGCGCTCCTCGGGTGTGAGTTTGCGCTCTTTGGCAATGTCTTCCAAAGTCTTGTACATATCAACGAAACGTGCTGTCTCATAAAGGATTGTGCGGTTTGCGTCGAGTTTGGCCTTCATTGTAGTCAGCATTTCCGAGATGGCGCTGAACTCGATAATCGAGTGGCCGAATTGCTCACGGTCGCGGGCGTATGAGAGTGCCTCGTTGTAGGCGGCCTGCGACAGACCAACCGACTGTGCGGCAATGCCCAAGCGGGCGCCGTTCATAAGCGACATTACATATTTGATAAGGCCCAACTTGCGGCTTCCGCAGAGTTCGGCTTTGGCGTTGCGGAACACAAGCTCGCAGGTCGGTGAGCCTTTGATACCCATTTTGTTCTCGATGCGGCGAACGGTTACACCGCCGTTGCGCTTATCGTAGATGAACATTGACAGGCCGCGACCGTCGCGTGTGCCTTCCTCCGAACGTGCCAAAACCAAATGGATGTCGGCGTCGCCGTTGGTGATGAAGCGCTTAACTCCGTTCAGGTACCAACAGTTGTCGGCCTCGCTGAAAGTGGCTTTCAGCATAACCGATTGAAGGTCGGAACCTGCGTCGGGCTCGGTCAGGTCCATCGACATTGTCTCGCCCTGGCAGATGCGCGGAATGTAGCGTTGCTTCTGGTCGTCGTCGGCAAACTCGTAGATGGTCTCGGCGCAGTCCTGCAGGCCCCAAAGGTTCTCAAAGCCCGCGTCGGCGCGCGATACCATATCGGCTGCCATAAGGTAGGGAACGGTCGGGAAGTTCAGGCCGCCGTAGCGGTACGGCATATTCACTCCGCAAAGACCTGCCTTGCGTGTGGCGTCAAGGTTGACCGATGTGCCGCTGGCGTATGTTACGCGGCCGTTGGCGCAAACGGGGCCTTCGTGGTCCACACCCTCGGCGTTCGGGGCGATAATATCGCCGCAAATCTCGCCCACCACATCAAGCACTTTGTCGTAGCTGTCCATTGCGTCGTCGAAGTCGGCGGGCGCAAAATCGAACTCGGCTGCGTTGGCATAGCCGCGCTCTTTCAGTTCGACAATGCGTTTCATAAGCGGGTGGTTCAGATGAAACTTCAGTTCTGGTGTATCTGTATAAAAATTAGCCATTGTTGTATCTGTTTAATAGTCAATTATTTCGAGTTCTGCTTGTAGTATTTTATCATTTTGGGCAGAACGTCCTCAATGGTGCCGTTAATCACGTAGTCGGCAATTTTGTTGATGGGCGCGTTGGGGTCGCTGTTGATTGAGATAATCATACTCGACTCCTGCATTCCCGCAATGTGCTGGATTTGGCCCGATATGCCGCAGGCGATGTAGAGTTTCGGACGGACCGTTACGCCTGTCTGGCCAATCTGGCGCTCGTGCTCAACCCAACCTGCGTCAACGGCGGCGCGGCTTGCACCCACTTCGGCGTTGATGGCCGACGCAAGGTCGAACAGCAACTGGAAGTTCTCTTTCGAGCCCACTCCGTAGCCGCCCGATACGATGATTGGCGCGCCTTTGATGTTGACTTTCGATTTCTCGATTTGGCGGTCGATGATGCTGATGGCGAAATCGGTGGCGCTCACATATTTGTTAACGTCGAGATTGACAACCTCGCCCTTGTAGTCGGCCTTGAAAATCTCTTTTTTCATAACGCCCTCGCGAACGGTGGCCATTTGCGGACGGCACTCGGGGTTGACGATTGTGGCGATGATGTTTCCGCCGAAAGCGGGACGGATTTGGTAGAGAAGGTCCTCGTAGCTCTTGCCCGTCTTGACGTCGGTGTGCGGCCCTATTTCAAGGTTGGTGCAGTCGGCGGTCAGGCCGCTGTGCAGTTTCGACGACACGCGCGGACCAAGGTCGCGTCCCACGGTGGTGGCGCCCATAAAGGCGATTTGCGGTTTCTGCTCCTCGAACAGTTTGCACACGATTGATGTGTGGGGCAGTGTCTGATAGTGCTCAAGACGCTTGTCGTCAGCCAGATACACTGTATCGACGCCGTAGGGGAACACCTGCTTCTCGGCGCCCTTCAGGTTCGAGCCGATAATCAGCGCCTCGAGTTTGCAGCCAAGTTTGTTGGCCAGTTTGCGGCCTTTGGTAAGCAACTCAAGGCTTACGTCGGCCACGCGGCCCTCTTCAAATTCGCAATATACTATTATGTTGTTCATATTCTGAAGTTTGAATGTTGGTTAATCAATTGCCTATCCGATGGTGTGGTTGGCGATGAGTTCCTTCATAAGGCCGTCAATCTCGCTGTCGGTGCTGCCGAACACTTTGGCCTCTTTGGCTTGGAACACAATGTTCTCGATTTGTTTCACTTTGGTTGGCGAGCCAGCCAGACCGAGTTGGTTGGGGTCGCACTCAATGTCGTTCACCGTCCACTCGCTGATGTTCAGATAAGGTTTCTGTGCGGCAAGCTGCTCAAGAGCCTCGTTTCCAGCGCGCTCGCTGCGGCCAGTGGCCTTTTTGTATTTCATAAGGCGTTTGGCGTTGCGTGGGCGGCAAGCGTCGGCCGAGCCGTTCACCGTAATCAAAAGCGGATAGCTGCCCTCGACAATCTCAACGCCACGCTCCAGACGGCGTTTGATGCGGATTTTCTTGTCGTCGGCCGATACAATCTCCTCGGCGTATGTGATTTGCGGGATGTCGAGTTTCTCGGCAACCTGCGGGCCCACCTGCGCGGTGTCGCCGTCGATAGCCTGACGTCCGCAGATGATGACGTCGAAATCCTTGATGCGGCGGATGGCGCACGACAGAGCGTACGATGTGGCCAGCGTGTCGGCACCTGCAAAAGCGCGGTCGGTAAGCAAGATTCCGTTGTCGGCGCCACGGTAAAGGCCTTCGCGCAGAATCTCGTTGGCGCGGCCCGGACCCATAGTCAGCATTGTTATCTCTGTTCCGGCGAACTGCTCTTTCAGTTTGAGAGCCTGCTCAAGAGCGTTCAGGTCTTCGGGGTTGAAGATTGCCGGTAATGCGGCACGGTTCACAGTGCCGTCTTCCTTCATAGCGTCTTTGCCGATGTTGCGGGTGTCGGGCACCTGCTTGGCCAAGACAATGATTTTCAGTCCTTTCATTAATATTATAGTTTAAAAAAATGATTCCGATACTGTCATACGCAGACGCTTGCGCGGGGCTGCGAAAAAAAATACCGCACCGTTTGAACAAAAAGCGTGCAAAAGTGGATTTTTGACAAATAATTTTCGGAAAACGCGCGGCAAAGTGCTGCTATTCAAGAATATTCCAAGACCGATATGTCGAATTTCAAATTAGTTGTGCAAATGTTTGCAAAAAAAATAGCGCAAACGTCATTTTTTCATCATCAATAAATATATTTGGGAATAAATCGGACTCGAATATGGAAATAGAGAATACCGTTACGATGTTGGTCGCCGAGAAAACGCAATTTATTCAAGATGAGTATCTTCCGGCAGGCCAAGACGAATATTATCTTCGTAACAAACAGACAAACGAGCCTGCCGGCGGTTGGAGACATCTGCGCTCCGACGAGATTGAGCGGCTTGTGAAAAACAACAACAGCTGCGAGAATTGGGACAACTTTCTGGTTACCGACAATTTCAATCCAAAACTGATAAAAAACAGCAAATTCTTCGGTTTGGTGCGCATTGGCGACCTTAGCGACGCTATGTTGCAGTATCACGATTTGCGGCTGAAAGTGGGCATAACCAACAGTGTCATAACATCTTGCGACATCGGTAACAACGTAGCCATTCACGATGTGCATTATCTGTCGCATTATATTATTGGTGATATGTGCATCATCTTCAACATTCAGGAGATGTGCTGCACCAACCACGCCAAATTCGGCAACGGCATTGTGAAAGACGGTGAGCCGGAGGATGTCCGCATCAGCCTCGATTTGATGAACGAGACTGGCTGCCGCAAGGTTTATCCGTTCGACGGAATGATTGCCGCCGACGCTTATCTGAGCGCCAAATTCATCGATGACAAGCCGCTGCAGGCCAAACTTTCGTACCTGACACAGAACAAGTTCGACTCGCGGCGCGGCTACTACGGAACCATTGGAACCAATTGCGTGATAAAGAATTCGAACATCATAAAAGATGTCAAGGTTGGTGATTGCTGCTACATTAAAGGCGCAAGCAAACTGAAAAATATCACTATCAACTCGTCAATCGAGGAGCCGTCGCAAATAGGTGAGAATGTGGTACTTGTGAACGGAATTGTGGGCTACGGCTGCCATATTTTCTATTCGTGCATAGCCGTGCGGTTTGTGCTCGGCAACAACTCGAATCTGAAATACGGCGCACGCCTGATTCATTCGTTCCTTGGCGACAACTCGACAATATCTTGCTGCGAGGTTCTTAACAACCTGATTTTCCCGGCTCACGAGCAACACCACAACAACTCGTTCTTGGTGGCTGCCGTGCTCAAGGGACAGACCAACATTGCCGCTGGTGCCACAATGGGCTCAAACCACAACAGCCGCACCAACGACAACGAGATAGAGGCGGGGCGCGGTTTCTGGCCGGGCTTGTGCTCAAGTGTCAAACACTCGTGCAAATTCGCGTCATACACGCTTTTGAGCAAGGCCGATTACCCGTCGGAAATGTGCATTCCGCTGCCATTCGCACTTGTCAACAACAACGTGAGCCGCAACGAGTTAGAGGTGATGCCGGCTTTCTGGTGGATGTATAATATGTATGCCTTGGCTCGCAACGCTTGGAAGTATCAGAAACGCGACACACGCAAACGCAAATACCAGCATATCGAGTTCGACGCTTACGCGCCCGACAGCATGGAGGAGGTGATAACCGGCCGCAAGCTGCTTGAGATTTGGACCGCCAAAGCCTGGCTGCGCACGCAAGATAAAAACGTTGACGGAAAAAGTGAAAAAGAGTTGCGCCAGATAGGTCAGGAGCTTCTGCGCGGCGACAGCAAAGTGGTTGACAATCTGCAAGTTTTCGGCGAGAATATGGAGAAAGGCAAACGCCGTGTCCGTATTCTGAAAGTATATCAGGCATATCACGCATACGGCGACATGATTATCTATTACGCTGTTAAAAACGCAATGCGTTATCTGCTTGAAAACAAACAAGCTAAGTTTTCCGATATTGCAAAATTGATAAACGGACGCCGTCAAAAGGAGTGGACAAACTTGGGCGGACAACTTATGCCGACATCGGATTTGGACAAACTGCGCGAAGACATTACACGCGGCAAACTCGACTCATGGGAGGCTATCCACAATCGCTACGACGAGATTTGGGAGCGTTATTCAGATGACAAACTGCGCCACGCATACCAGTCGCTTTGCTATCTGTTTGAGACAGATACTATTACTGATGAGTTATGGCGCGATGTGCTGAAACGTGCGGTTGATATTCAAAAGTATATTTGCGACCAGGTTTATCTGTCGCGCAAGAAAGACTACGACAACATCTACCGCCGTCAGACCTACCGCAACAGCGAGGAGATGATTGCCGCCATCGGGCCGCTTGAGGAGAATAGTTTTATTCAACAAGTTCGCACTGAAACTGAGCAATTTAACACTAATATAGAACAAATGTATAACCGTTTTTAAAACTTAAACTTATGAACTTAAAAGACGAATGTTATTCGAGATACGCTCTTGTACAAGAGATGATGGGCACTGTTGACACTGTGAAGAAATTCGACCCGTCGGTAACGAAGAATATTGCTGATGTGCTGCGTCAGTCGCAACGTTTGTATCTGACAGGCGAGGGGTCGAGCCGCATTTTCCCGGCCAAAAACGCAATGCGCAAGGCTAAACGCTGGGGAATCGATGTCAATATCCAAACCGATGGTTCGCGCCAGTCGTATGAATATGATTTGTCGAAATTCACTGTTTGCTGCGCTTCAAACTCGGGCCGCACCAAAGAGGTGATTCTGCTTGCCAAAAAGCTCTTTGAGTCGGGCAAGAAAGACATTTTCGGCCTGACTGCTTGCCCCGACACTATGCTTGCCAAAAACTGCGCTAAAACGCACATTCTTAACTGTGGTTGGGAGCAAGCCGTGGCAGCAACCAAGAGCGTTGTTGAACAAGCATTATATTATGAATCAATACTTTGGAATTATCAAGGTGTTGACCGTTCATCGGAATTGAAACAACTGCCAGAGTTGCTCGAGAGCGCTCTCACAATGCCGATACCGCAGAACATTGTCGGTTATGTAAAAAATGCCGAGACAATCTATTTCTCAGGTTACAATGACGGTGTTGCTGAAGAATTGACGCTGAAAACCAACGAAATAACCCGTCGCAAGTCGGATTATTTGGAGGGCACCTATGCTGTTCACGGCATTGAGGAGGTGATGAGCCCAAGCGACATTGTATTTGTGATTGACCCGATTGAGGAGGAGATTGAGAAATTTAACGATGTGCTGGCAAAAGGCGTCGGACTTAAGGTTGTCGCCATTGCCGACCACGACACTCCCTTCCAGACAATCCGCGTGCCTGAGGCCGGAGATTTCAAGCCATATGTAATGCTCTGCGCCGGTTGGAATCTGCTTGTTGAGATTGGTCTGGCAACAGGTATCAACCTTGACAAACCGGAACGTGCTCGTAAGGTTGGAAATGAGTTGATTCTGTAATTGAACTGAATAAACATAAAAAAGCCGAAAATCAACTGATTTTCGGCTTTTTTATGTCTTGCAAACTCTATTCGAAGCGTTTTAGTGTTATGATTACAGCTCCGTTGCCGCCACGGCTGCCATAAATGGCTGTGCTGCCGTCTTTCAGAACCGAAATGTCTTTTACATCGCACGGCGTGATATTGCTAAGAGTAGTAACTTCTTTGCCGTCAACAATCAACAGC
>JAFZKK010000056.1 GCA_017551905.1 Salinivirgaceae bacterium | reverse complement strand
TTCCAATTTACATCGAGCATTAAAAAGAATGAGTCAAAATATGTTTAACAATTTATATTAGTTACTTATGTATAAAAGACGTTGGATAGAATTAAACAAAACAGAATGCTTTGCTACAGATGCAAAAGCAGATTTTTATAGGAAAGCAGAGCAAAAAGCGCCAACAGGTATGCTTAAAACAAAATGGCACCAAGAGTGGCCTTTTAATGCCTTTCGCAATTACCATAAAAAACGCGATTTAGACATTAAAAATAAACGAAACGCAGCAGGTTGCGCTGTTGTGGCTTTAGCACATTTATTTTATTATTACAAAGATACACCTCAAGTGCAAAAAACACTTGGCAGTTATTTGAATAAACTACAACCTGAATATATAGTAACCATAAAAGATGGAGAACTGTCAACTAAGTATGAAAAAGGCAAAAGTCTTGATGGTGTAAAAGATTTTGCAAAATATTTGCATAAAAACTTCCTTTACGGATGCCTTACAAGCGCAAAAGGCTCCTCCGGAATACCAAGAGAGCATGAAACATTGTTTGGAAAAGGAAAGCACTTAGGGTTAGATTCGGTTTTAACACGAATGAAGTCATCAAGAAAACCCAAAGATTTTACAAAAGCAGCCGAGTACTTATATGAGGCAATTGTTTTGAATAGAGTTCCTGTTCTTATATGGCTTCAACAAGTTAAAGGTGAGTTTGTGATTGAGTTTAATGAAAAAGAAGTAGTAAATAAAAACATTAGATATGATGGACATTTTTGCATAGTAGATGGTTGTCAAGTTAATGTACCATTATTATTATCCACAAAATCTTTTGAAAAAGCATGCACATTTAATTTCCATTTAGGAAATCCGAAACATGAGGATGAATTGGATGGTTCTATTTTATATTCAGAAAACATTAAATCATACACACTTGCCGAACTTAAAGAAAAGAAAAGTTTCGATAGAATAAGAAAAATATTTTTCTATTCTTCCTATTATGAATTCAATCCGACAACAGACGAGTCTGTTAAAGATAATTGGCATGTTAAATTAGAGGCCGCGAGGAATCTCAAACACGTATATTATAAAATAATAAATGTAGGCAGTAAAAGGATAACAACAAGAGGAAATGTGGCGGCAAAAATGAAAACACAGATTGTGACAACTGATGGTGTTGTTCACAAAAGCGAGTTCTATTTAGATTTTGACATAGATGCGGGAAAATGTATAGTAAACAATATTGGTTTCTCCTATGCTATAAACCAAATCTCTTCTATTACAGTTATTTTAATAATCTCTGATGCATTTGGTAATTATATAGAAATTCCATACGGAGTTAATCTAAAACCTGCTAAACCGTCAGAAATCAAATCAAAATTTTCTGATATGATAGAGAAATTGGCATAACTAATAATGATAAATGTGTGATGAAAAAAACTATTTATTTGTTTTCAGTATCTTTTATTGTTTTCCTTTTTCAAAGTTGCATACTATTTCCTGATTATGATAGTATTGATGAATTTATAGGTGTTTCATACGTATATATAAATACAGTGGAAAAAGACACTTCTGATATGTTTTATTTTAATAAACCTGAATTGAATAATTATTCTAAAGATGAATTAAATAGCATGATAAGTTCAAGATGGAGCGATATGCCTATAGATGAATTTATAAAACACAACAATTCAGGGTTAGACCCTCTTGATAGTATATATATCAAATATAAAGATAAATACGATATAGTATTAGTGTATGGTTACGATAAATAATTGAAAATGAAAAATTTAAAGTGACAAGGCATAAGGCAAAAGGCATAAGTGATTGAATGATTTTAGGTTAAACTTGTAAAACCCGTTAAACTTTAAACTAAACTCTAAACACTCACCATTTACCTTTCGATTCACCGATTCACCAAATAACCGATTAAACAAAAAACTATGTTTCAATTCGCAAATCCACAATATCTGTTATTTCTGCTGCTGGTTCCCGCGCTGCTGCTCATTTTTGTGGCAGGCAGGATGATGCGGCGCCGCGCGTTGCAACAGTTCGGCGATGCAGCGCTGGTCAAGGGGCTGATGCCCGACACTTCGACGGCAAGGCCGTGGGTGAAACTTGTGCTTGCACTGGTGGCGCTTGCGCTGATAATTATCGCCGCCGCAGGGCCGCAGTTCGGCACCAAGTTGCGCGATGTGAAACGCACTGGTATTGAGTTGGTTGTGGCTCTCGACGTGTCGAACAGTATGCTTGCCGAAGACATCACGCCAAACCGATTGGAGAATGCCAAACGCGCCATATCTAAAATGATTGACGGTCTGAAAGACGATAAACTCGCGCTGATAGTTTTTGCCGGCGACGCCTTTGTGCAGTTGCCAATGACAAGCGACTACACCGCAGCCAAAATGTTCCTTTCGTCAATCAACCCGTCGCTGGTGACCAATCAGGGAACGGCTTTGGAGAAGGCTATCAATTTGGGAATCAAATCGTTCACACCTGGCGACGAGAAGAATAAAGCCATTGTCATTATCACCGACGGCGAGGACCACGACGGTGACCCGATTGCCGCCGCAACCAAGGCCAACGAGGCGGGAATAACCATTCATATGGTGGGTATGGGTCTGCCGCAGGGCGCGCCAATCCCAACCGTCAACCGCAACGGCCAACGCGACTATCGCACTGACGCTCAAGGAAATGTGGTGATTTCGAAACTCGAGGAGACGACCTTGAAACAGGTGGCCGCCGCTGGTGGCGGAAAATATATCCGTGCCAACAACACCAAAAGCGGCTTGAGCGCCCTGTTCAGCGAGTTGAACAATATGGAGAAGGTGGAGATGGATGCCAAAATCTATTCGGAGTATGAGGAACAGTATCAATACTTTTTGGGCTTCGGGCTGTTGCTGTTGCTTGTCGACGCGTTTTTGCTCAACCGCCGCAACCGCCGCCTGAACGCTATCAATCTTTTCAAAAACGCAAAATTGTCTCTTAATAGATAACGATATGAAAATCAAAGGTTTGTTTATAATAACGATGCTTTTGTTGACGGTGCTTCCGCAGATGGCTGGAGCGCAGGTCGAGCGGCGATATATCCGTCAGGGTAACCGTCAGTTTGCAAAGGCTTACGCCGATACGGCCCGCGTCGATTCGGTGCTGTTGCGCGACGCCGAAGCAAGTTACCGCAAGGCTTTGGAGGAGGACCCGAACAATTGGGACGCGTCGTTCAACCTTGCCAACGCGCTGGCAAGTCAAGGCCGAATGGAGGAGGCCGCGCGGCAATATCAGGCTCTCGGCTCAAAAACCGATGTCGAGAAGGAAAAACGCGCCGCCGCCTATCACAATTTGGGCAACTGCCTTCTGCAATCGGAGAATCTGCAAGGCGCCGTTGAGGCTTACAAAAACGCTCTGCGCAACAATCCTAACGACCTGGAAACCAAATACAATCTGGCTTGGGCGCAGGACAAGATGAAGCAGCAGCAAAACGAGAATCAGCAGAATCAGGACCAAAACAAACAGGACCAGCAGCAAGACCAGAATCAGCAGCAGAATCAAGACCAACAGCAAGACCAGCAGCAGAATCAGGACCAACAGAAAAAAGACCAGCAGAATCAGCAAAGTCAGGAAAATCAACAACAGCAGCCGCAACAGTCTCAACAACAGCAAGATGAGAACGACCAGCAGATGTCAAAAGAGGATGCGATGAGGATTCTGGAGGCGCTGGAAAACGACGAGAAAGACGTGCAGGACAAAGTGCAGAAGCAGAAAGCGCAACCGCAACGCCGCAGAACGCAGAAGGATTGGTAAGTTAAGTTATAAGTTGAAAGTTAATAAGTTATAAGTTTTAAAGGCATAAGGCATAAGAAAAATGAGTCGATTTCCAAACAGCGAAAGAATCTCGCTGACGTTAGAAACCAACTCATTTATGAAACAAAAGTAAACAAAAATTTAAAAGGACAATAATAAGCGGTTTAAACAGCATAGCGTTTCAACCTGTTAAACAGCGTAGCGTTTAAACTATTAATGCTATTTTCGCAGAGCAAAAAACGATAAAGAAATGAAACCGATTTTATTACATAAAATACTGAATTTAAGAGCGATAGTAATAGCTGCGCTTTTGTTTTCGGGCTTCAGTCTGAAAGCCGACGACGTTTCGTTCACCGCCAGTGCGCCGCAAGCCGTCGAGGTGGGCGAGCAGTTCCGTCTGCAATTCACGCTGAACGCCAAAGGCAGCAACTTTACAGAGCCTAACATTACTGATTTTCAGGTGCTTTCGGGGCCAAACACCTCGTCGAGCAGCAGCATTCAGTGGATTAATGGCCAGATGTCGCAGAGCACCACAAACACCTACACCTTCATTCTGATGGCCGACCACGCGGGCAAATTCACCATTCCGTCGGCAAGCATTAAGACGGGCGGCAAAACCTACCAGTCGAACCCCGTCACCATTGAGGTTGTGGCGGGCTCGCGGCCAGCGGCAAGCCAAAGTCAGGGCGGCGGTCAGCAACAGTCTAACAATCAGGGCGGTACGCAAACCACAACAAATCCCGATTTAAGCAGCGACGACCTTTTTGTGGCAATCACCGTCGACAAGAAGAAACTCTATCAAGGGCAATATTTGGTGGCGACAATAAAACTCTACACAAAGAAGGATGTATCTGGTTTTGAGGATGTTAAATTCCCGCCGTTCACTGGTTTCTGGAGCAGCGACCTCGAGGCACCGCAACAGGTGACGCTTCAACGTGAAAATGTTAACGGTCAAATATATACGACTGGTTTGCTGAAAAAAGTGTTGCTGATGCCGCAGCGCTCGGGCGAACTCACAATCGACCCGATGGAGATTACCATTCTCACTCGCACCCGCGTCCGCAGCAACAACCCGTTCGACGACTTTTTCGGTGGCTCGTACCGCACCACGCAGAACAAACTTGCCAGCAAACCTGTGAAAATCAACGTCGAAGCGCTGCCAGCAGGCAAACCTGCCGATTTTTCGGGCGGCGTGGGCAACTTCACAATCAACGCCTCGGTCGACAAAACCGAAGTGAAGGCTAACGAGGCAGTTACGCTCAAACTGAAAGTGTCTGGCACTGGTAACTTAAAGTTTATCAACAACATAAAGATTGACTTCCCGCCCGATATCGACGTTTACGACCCCAAAACCACGCAGAATATCAAAACCGACGCCAGCGGAATGTCGGGCTCTGTGACGTTCGATTATCTGTTCATTCCGCGCTACGCTGGCAACTACCGCATTGCGCCAATCACGTTCAGTTATTTCGATACTAAAACAAAGACATACAAGACTTTAACCACGCAAGAGTTCAACATTAGCGTTGAGAAAGGCGATGGCGAGGCCGAAGCCAATTCGGGTGTGGTTCAGGGACTTACAAAAGAGGATGTGAAATTTTTCGGCAAAGATATCCGCTACATTAAGCCCGTCGGCCAACTCGACCGCCGCCAGCAGATGATGTTCGGTACGCCGCTGTTCTACGGTTGCTATGCCGTGCCGCTTTTGATTTTTGTGGCCATAATCCTGTTCCGCTTGGCGCAAATCAAGCAGAATGCCAACCAGGCCGCCGTCAAGAACCGCAAGGCTGGCAAGGTGTCGCGCAAGCGTCTGCGTCAGGCCTCGAAGTATATGAAACAAGGCCAGGAAGCGCAGTTCTACGACGAGTTGCTGAAGGGCATTTGGGGCTATTTGAGCGACAAACTGTCGATTCCTGTGGCCAACCTCTCGAAGGACAATGTTACCGATATTCTTGCCGCGCATAATGTTGACAGTCAACTTGTTGACGAGTTGATGGATTTGCTCAACTCGTGCGAGTTCGCGCGTTACGCGCCAGCGGCCGTGTCGGGCGGTATGGACGAGATTTTCCGCAAAGCCGACAACACACTGTCGAAACTTGACCAAAAGGTGAAATAATTGGAATTAAAAATGTTGAAGATGAAACAGATAGCAAAATATATAATTGTAGTCGCAGCGGTGATGATGCCGTTGTGCGGTTTTTCGGCCGATTTCAAGGCTCAACTCGATTCGGCGGCGGCAAGTTATCAAGCCACAAAATACGAGCAAGCCATAAGCATTTACGAAAACATTGTGTCTCAAGGATATGAGTCGGCCGAATTGTATTTCAACCTTGGCAACGCCTACTACAAATCGAACAAACTGCCGTACGCCATTGCCAACTACGAGCGCGCTCTCAAGTTGAACGCCACCGACGAGGATATTCTCTTCAATCTGCAACTTGCTAACACTCACGTAGTTGACAAAATCAACGTTCTGCCCGAATTTTTCCTGAAATCGTGGGGGCAGTCGCTCGTGCGGGCGCTCACCTCGAACCAGTGGGCGGCGTTGAGCATTGCCTCGTTTGTGATTGCGCTGGTGCTTCTGTTGCTTTTCTTCCTCACCGACCGTCCGCTTCTGCGCCGCTTCGCCTTCTGGATTGGCCTGTTGCTGGTGGTTGAGGCCGCCTTCACGTTCAGTTTCTCGTCGAAGCAGAAAAACAACGTCCTCAACGAGCCCGAAGCCATTGTGGTAACGCCGTCGGTGGTTGTAAAAAGCTCACCCGACGCCGCTGGCACCGAACTGTTCCTAATCCACGAAGGCCTGAAAATCAAGGTCACCAACCAAAGCGGTGAATGGAGTGAAATCAAATTACCAGACGGTAATAAGGGTTGGGTGAAAACAGTGGATTTTGTGGTTATCTGACAGAGAATTCCGTTTGTAATCGGCTAAAAACAAAAAAGATAGCAGGTCTATAAGCCAAGTTCTGTCATTGCCGGAGCAATGTCTTATCATTTATCTCGAATTGCAGTCACCTGCAATCACCATCGGTCCACCCCTCGCAACTTTTGTTTCCAAAAACAAGACGAGCAGCCTTGCCCTTGCGGATTACGATATACATGACCTTTCAACTCGGCAGGGACACAACTGCCACGGTCGCCCGCAGCATTGGTGGTCTCTTACACCGCCTTCTCACCCTTACCGCTTGCGCGGCGGTTGTTTTCTTCTGTCCTACTGCACCCTCACGGACGCCTTTCTTTCGGAAGGCCGACGCTCTGCGTTGCCCAGACTTTCCTCACTGCCTTGCGACAGCGCGATAAGACGACCTACTATCGGCTGCAAATATAACGTTTGGAATCGTAAACTAAAAACGCAAACTCAAACTGATAATAACCGCTACCCTCGCTTCATAACTCGGGTTTCGGAATCGCTATAATCCTTAAAAAATCACTCTTTATGTCTTGCCCGCAACTCACGCGCAAGGTCTTCGATGCGCAAGTTCTTCTCTGTCAGCAAGACGATAAGGTGATAGATGAGGTCGGCACTCTCGTATAAGAATTGTTCTTTAGTGCCGTTTGTGGCCTCTATGATTGTCTCAACTGCCTCTTCGCCAACCTTTTGCGATATTTTGTTGACTCCTTTTGAGAAGAGTTTTGTTGTGTACGAACCTTCGGGCATCTCGCGCTTGCGACGCTCAATAAAATCTTGCAGATACGACAAGAACGCCAAATCCTCAATATTTTTATCGCCGTGGAACGCGTCGGCACCTGTTGTGGAACCGTCGGGCAAAGCACGGACAACAATGGCGCGCCCGCTCTCGTCAGCTATGATGGTATCAACAGCCACAGGCTTGTTGTACTCGCCGCCCGTCAGCAACACGGGTTTTTCGGCATCAAGCAAATACACCAGTTTCTCGGCTTCCATACGCTCAACGCAATCTTTGTCGGCAAATGCCACACGAAGAATTTTTTCTGTTCGCTTGTCTTGTATAACCACCTGTATCAGGCCTTTACCCGATTCGTAATCCAAATTCATATTCCACAATTTTAGACTGCAAATATAATCCAAAACTCATTTTCAAACATTTATTCCGACCGACTTGAACATTTGAATATAAAAATCAGCTTTCCGTTCAAGCGCCAGCGGATAAGCCCTTGACGATGAGGGCATTCGGTAGAACCGATAGCCGCGTCCGCCAATGGTTACAGGCACATACGAGCCCACCTTCGGCAACAGGCAGCCATAGCGCTCGGCAATGGCCGTAGCCGATTTTTCGCCCGTAGCCACAACAGCCTTGCAATCAGGAATTTGGCGCAGCAAAACCGACAAATCAGTCGGTTCGACAATTTCGAGAAATTTGTCCGATGCGTTGTTTTGCAATCGCCGCACAGCCGAAGCGGTGTCGAAAATGGCAATTCCTGTTTCGGTGCAAAATTTCACAACCGCCTCATAATCAAATCGTCGCGCGTCAGAAACAACAAAGTAATTTTTGTCGCCGTAGAAAATCAAGCCCATAATGCGCCACATATCGTTCTGAAAATTGGGGTAGAAAAAATCCATTGACCAGCGCGCCCGCGGCGGCGGGAAACTGCCCAATAACAGCACTTTAGCCGACTGCGGCAGAAACGGTTTCAGCGGATGAAGTTCAATGTCAGGCATTGGAAAAATTTTCCCGAAAATAATTGTTTTTGGCTTGCCGCGATTGATTAAGAAATCCTTTTCTTTGCCGAACATTTTCAAAAAGAACAATATGAAGAAACTGATTTTTCTGCCGATTGCCGCTTGTTTGGTGGCACAATCTGTTTTGGCACAGCAAGATAACGCCGAGGCGCCGAAGTTCACCTACAAGATGAGCGGCTTTGTTGACCCGCAGTTTTGGATGGACACGCGCGAGGTGGTGAGCGCGCGTGAGGAGCAGATGCTCTTTTATCCCGCACCAAAAAAGTTTGACGCCGACGGCAACGATATCAACGCCCAACCGAGCAACAACGCACTCGCCATTACAGCACGTATCGGTATGAAAATCAACGCGCCCGATGCGCTCAACGCCAAGATTTCGGGCTACCTTGAGGGCGATTTCACAGGTGCCACCAACGATGGAATCAATATGCTGCGCCTGCGCCACGCCTATATTAATATGCGTTGGGAGAAGTCGAACCTGCTGCTCGGGCAGTATTGGCACCCGATGGTGGCTCACGAGGTGATGCCAGGCACGCGCCCACTCAATATGGGCATTCCG
>JAFZKK010000055.1 GCA_017551905.1 Salinivirgaceae bacterium | reverse complement strand
TTGTTTCATCAAGTTGATTGTGTGGCAGGCGGCAATACCAGCTGTTTCGGTGCGCAGACGGTAAGGCCCTAAGTGGACGCATTGGTAGCCGTTTTGCATTGCCAGTTCAACTTCATCGGGTGAGAAGTCGCCCTCCGGCCCAATCAGAACGGTGTATTCGCGCTCGGCTCCAACCATCGATTTCAGCGACACCTTGTCCGACTCAATGCAGTGAGCAATAAGCTTTTGCCCGGTGCGCGGCTCGCTCACAAATTTCTTGAACGGAGTGGGAGGGTTGAGCACCGGCTTGTATGCCTTGACCGATTGTTTCATAGCCGACAATATTATTTTCTCAAGTCTGTCGGTGTTGACGGTCGTGCGCTCGGAGCGTTGGCAGATGAGCGGTGTAATAGTGTCGATGCCCATTTCAACAGCCTTCTCGACAAACCACTCGGTGCGGTCGATGTTTTTTGTCGGTGCTAATGCTATGTGTATCTGGTAATTGCGCTGGCCGTATTTCTCGGTTTTCTTTTTGATGGCTATGGTGCAGCGTTTTGGGTTGGCGTCTTCAATTTCGGCCTCATAGTAGCCTCCGGCGCCGTCAATCAGCGTCACGCAGTCGCCGTTGGCAAGCCGCAGCACCCTTACGCAATGCTTCGATTCCTCCTCCGACAAGGTGCATTTTCCGTCAGTAATAAGTGGTGTGTAGAAAATGTGCATCGCTTTTTTTTCGCAAATAAACGCAAAATTATCCTTTGGTCAAGCGTCTATCGGCAAATTGCTATTTTTGCGGATATGGTTAGAATTGGTCTGTTATCGGATACTCACACATGCTTCGACGAGCGGATGCGGCTCTTTCTTGAGCCTGTTGACCAAGTGTGGCATGCCGGCGACATTGGCAGTCTGCAGCTTCTTGATGATTTACAGCAATTTAAACCGACAACTGCCGTCTATGGTAATATCGATGGCGCGCAAGTCCGTCAGGTTGTGCCTGAGGTGCAATTGTTTCAGGTTGAGCAAGTTAAAGTGCTGATGACGCACATTGGCGGCTATCCGGGGCATTACGAGCCAAAGGTGCGTGGCTTGCTTATGGCGGAGCGTCCGCAGATTTTTGTCAGTGGTCATTCGCATATTCTTAAAGTGATGTACGACAAACAGTTGCAATGCTTGCATCTGAATCCGGGAGCCGCCGGCATCTATGGTTTTCACAAGAAGCGCACAATGTTGCGTTTCACCATTGACGGCAGCAATATCCGCGACCTCGAAATTTGGGAGAAGGAGAAATGATGAGACCGATAATTGCTTGCATATCAGTTTGCTTTGTGTTATTCGCAAGCTCCGCTTCGGCTCAAACCGATAGTTGTAGGTCTGTGCCTAAAATTGAGGTTGTAGGCATCACAGGCCGCATTCAGGCGCATCACGAGGAGATGAAACCCATGTGCGATAAGCCGTTTTTTGCCGGCGAATTGCGTTTTGGCGCGCAGACAACGGGCCGCAGCTATTGGCAGCAAAAAATGAAATATCCGTTTATGGGCGTCGGCTTCTACGCTTCGGAGTTTCAGAAAAAGGAGATTGGGCATCCGCTGGCGGTGTTCGGTTTTATGGAGATTCCAGCCTGGCGAGGGAGCAAGTCGGTGGTTTCAACAAGCTGGAGCCTCGGGCTTTCGTTCCATTTCAATGAGTTCGACTCAGTTGCCAACCCCGATAACCTTGCCATTGGCAGTGATTTGAACGCTTTTGTCGGCTTCTCGGCCCGATACAAATATCAGCTTACCGAGCGTTGGGAGCTTGGCGGCGGATTGTCGTTCCACCACTTTTCGAACGGCGGTATGAAGATGCCGAACTGGGGAATGAATATGTTGAGCGTCAATATTATAGCTTCGTATCTTCCTTCAAAAAGGAGGTTGGAGTTTCATAAACCCATTGCACCGGAAATCACCAAGCGTTACGAGTTCAACGTGATGTGCGCTACCGGAATCTGCGAAACGAAAAACAAGGGAAGATTCTATAACACAACACTTTCCATGGCTCTGTCGCGGCGGATGAGCTACACGCGCACTTTGGGCTTGGGCTTGGATGTTTTCTACAATGGTTATGTGAAAGAGAAATATCCTAAGGATGAGCCAGTTCCGCTCAAATATCTGACAACGCCGGCGGTTTTTGCCAACTCCGATTTGATAGCCGGTCGCCTACGCATCAATGTTGGGCTGGGCTTCTATGTGGCGCATGTCGATGAGTATTCGCTGCCTTTCTACGAGCGTGCAGGAGTGCGTTTCTATCCGCAGGAAAAACTATTTGCCAATGTCTCGATTAAAGCCAACGGCGGCCGAGCCGAGTTTATCGAGTGGGGGATAGGCGTTACTCTGTAGCGGCTTTATTCGGCTGTGCGCCAATTATTTGCGCCCGTGCTTGCGGTTGATGTCCTTGCGGTTTTTGAACGGCTTTTTGCGTTCGGCGCGCGCCTTATCCTTCTTTTTCTTTTTGGCCGGAGCATCGTTGCTTTTCTTCTTTTTCTTGTTCCGATGTTCCTCAAAATCAGGGTCGAAGGCTGAAAAATCGTAGCCACGGCTTTTCTTGCGTTGCTCGCGGTTCTCGTTGAAGAAGTCGAAGTTGAAATCGTCGAGTGTCTTGCCGGTGAATTTCTTCTTTTCGATTTTGATTTTCGGCTCCTCTTTTTCGTCATGCGGCTTGCGGCGTTCACCTTTGCCTTTTTTGCGGCTTTCGCCATCGGTCGATGCGGCGGTGTTCACTTCAACAGGCTCGTTGTCGTAAGTGGTTGTGGCCATTGCGTTTAGCACCTTTTGCACGGCGTCGTTTTCAATTTCGAAGAACGAGAAGTTGCGTTGCAGGTCGATGCGGCCAATGTCGATGCTCTTGTCGCGGGTGGCGTCGTTGATGAGACCGAGCAAGCGCGGAACCGACAGCCCTCGCTTGGTGCCCACGTTGATGAACAAGCGTGTATAGTCTTCATCGTTGCGGCGTTTGCGCTCTTTGCGCTCCTTATGTTCGCCGTTGTCGCCTTTCTCTTTTTTGCCTGGTTCAACGTTCAGGTCGCGGGCCGATTTGTAATATTCAATAAATCGGTTAAACTCAACTGATACAAAGCGTTTTATGAGTTCGTCTTTGTCGAGCCACGATAGCTTTTTGATAGCCTGCGGCAGATATGCGGCAATCTCCTCTTCGTTCACTTCAACGCGCTCAATCTTGTCGAGCACGGTGTAGAGCCGTTTCTCGCAAATCTCGGCGCCGGTGGGCACTTTTTTCAGCTCGAACGGTTTTCCGACAAGTTTCTCAAGATTCTTGATTTTCCGAGTCTCGCGTGAGTGGACAATGGTTATTGACACGCCCGATTTTCCGGCACGGCCTGTTCGTCCGCTGCGGTGGATATACACTTCGGGGTCATCAGGAAGGTTGTAGTTTATTACGTGTGTCAGGTCGTTGACATCGAGTCCGCGGGCGGCCACATCGGTGGCAATGAGCAACTGCAGCGACTTGTTGCGGAAGCGGTTCATCACAGCGTCGCGTTGCGCTTGGGCAAGGTCGCCGTGCAGGGCGTCGGCGTTGTATCCGTCCTGAATCAGTTTGTCGGCAACCTCCTTGGTCTCGGTGCGGGTGCGGCAGAACACAATGCCGTAGATGTTAGGGTTGATGTCGGCCAGTCGTTTGAGCGCCAAGTAGCGGTCGGCGGCTTTCACTAAATAATATTCGTGTCGCACGTTTTCGGCTCCCGAGTTGCGTTTGCCCACCTCAATCTCGACCGGATTGTGCATATAGTTCATGGCAATGTCGCGCACGCCGTCGGGCATGGTGGCCGAGAACAGAAGCGTCTGACGGCTGTCGGGTGTGGTGCTCAGAATGTCGTCGAGGCTCTCTTTGAAGCCCATGTCGAGCATCTCGTCGGCCTCGTCAAGCACCAGCCATTTTATGTTTTCAACCTTCAGCGCGCCGCGATTTATCATATCGAGCACGCGGCCCGGAGTGCCAACCACAATGTGCGCACCGCTGCGCAGTTGCTTTATCTGCGGCATAATGCCGGCACCACCGTAAACCGCCGTAATTGCCAGTCCGTCAATATATTTGGCGAATTTGGTGATATCGTTGGTTATCTGCAGACAGAGCTCGCGTGTGGGGCAGAGAATGAGCACCTGAACCTCGTCGGCTTGCGTGTCGAGCATCTGCAAAATAGGCAGGCCGAATCCGGCTGTTTTTCCTGTTCCGGTTTGCGCCAAGGCGATAACATCGTCGGTCGAACTGATGATTGCCGGTATTGTCTTTTCTTGAATAGGTGTGGGATTCTCAAATCCCAACTCGCTTATAGCCTTGATAATGTTGTTGTTAAGGCCGAAATCGGTAAATGTGCTCATTACTTGAATTTTGAGCCGCGAAATTAATCAAAAGTTTTGAGAAAAAATTTTATATCAATCATTTAACAATTGTTGATAAGATTTTGCCCGTTTTCTCGCCAATAGGCATCGTTTTTTATTGCCATTATCCGCAAAGCAACTACATTTGCCGTGCTCAAGCCTAAAAACTAACACTGATAGAAAATCAATAAATCTATTAATCAATAATTGTATATGCCTATGTTAAAGAAAGCACTAAAAACAATTCCGGCAATTGCCTTGCTTGCTTGCACGGCGCATTGCCAAGCGCAGACAACCGTAGCCACGGCTGGTGGCGAGGCAGGCACTGTGAGCTTCACCGTTGGGCAGACTTTTGTGGCACCAGCCTCGTCTGATGCCGGAAGCATAGCTCCCGGAGTGCAGCAAGCCTACGAGATTTCTATTGTCAATGGTATCGAGAACACGCAAATCAGCCTTGAGGCCGAGGTTTATCCTAACCCGACAGCCGATTGGCTAACACTGAGTGTTGTTGACACCGATGCCTCCAATCTGCATTACACCTTGACCGATGCCAACGGTCGAACCGTTGCCGCCGCCGACATCACCGATGCTCAGACCGCAATTGATATGGGGCGTCTGGCACCTGCGGTGTATATGTTGCGTGTTGACGATGGCGAACAACCGTTGCGGACATTTAAAATCGTGAAAAAATGATATTTCGGGTGTCAGGTATTAGAAGTTAGGAATTAACAATGAAAAATTAACAATTAACAATGAAAAATGAAGATTTTCAACTTGTTAAACCCGTTAAACCTGTTAAATGCTAAACACTTATCTTTCGATTCACCGATTCACCAATTGACCGATTAAACAATTATATAATTAATAACTAACAATTTAAATAATCAAAATCATGCGAAAATTTACAACAATCGTTGCCGCCTTGCTGTTATCGGTGGCGACATTTGCCCAAGTCCCGCAGGGCTTCAGTTATCAGGCTGTTGTGCGTGACGCGCAGAACGCCTTAGTAGCAAACCAGACAGTCGATGTAACATTGACTTTGAAGGCCGAAATAAAAGGCTTGCCGGTGCAGACCTACACCGAGAAACACAGCGCCAAAACCAATGCCAACGGCCTTTTGACACTTGTTGTCGGCCAAGGCGAGAGCAGCCAGAAATTCAGCGACTTCAAATGGAACCTGCCTGAGGCTATATACAACCTCGAAACCGTAACTCCTTATGGTACAGGCACGACACAGTTGCTCAGCGTGCCATACGCTCTCTATGCCGAGCAGGCCGGCGAAATCGACTATGTGAAGTTGCTCAGCAGTCTGAAAGCGAGCGATTTGAGCACCATTCTTGGCTTGGCCGAATATCTGAAACAAGCCGATATTCAGGAATTGCTTTCAACTTACGCGCTTAAAACCGAAATCCCGACCGATGTGAATTTGAGCGGTTATGCCAAAACAGATACGATTGATTATTATTACGCAAAGAAGACAGACATCGGCGCCATGGTTGACTATATCAACGACACGATTAACTATTATTACGCCAAGAAATCCGACATACCTACAACTGTTTCAACATTTACTAACGATGCGGGTTACCTGACGGCACACCAATCGTTGGCCGATTATGCTACTACAGCCAAGCTAAACGATACTTTGGCCAATTATGCAACGGCTGCCGACCTTGCATCTGTTGCCACTTCTGGCTCTTACAACGATTTGACCGACAGGCCTACAATCCCCACAGTTCCAACCAATGTTAAAGCTTTCACCAACGATGCTGGCTATCTTGTTGCGTCTGACGTTACAGGCAAAGCCGATAAAAGCGAAATGAGTATTACAAATGGTACGGGAACCGCAACCATTCAACTTAAAAGCGGCACTTCGGCAACTGTGCTGACCGCGCACCAGTCAATTGCCAACAATTCAACAATTCAAGAGCTTCAGCAACAGATTGCCGCCTTGCAGGCAGCAATGCCTAAAATGGCTACTGTAAATGTTACCGTTAATTATGATGCAGGTGATTCCGATATGGCATATATATGGATGTTCGGAGAGAAGATTACTGGCACGAAGACCTTCAAGGCTCCATTAGGATATGCACTTTTATGGAAATTCGTGTTCGGCACAAAAGATTGTTCATGGAAACCATATTCATATTGCTCGGTAAAGGTGAACAACAGCAATTATTCTAATCCGGCGAGAGAATACGATGATAACATTTATTATTATATACCTACATACGATAGTTATATTAAAAGAAATACGGAGCATCAACCATACAGCATTGCTATAGACGAGGAAACTGTAAACATAGTGATAACCGTACACGCAGTTAACCAAAGCAACTAATAGAGAAATTAACTGACTTTTAAGCAAATTCCTCTGCCGTGCTATCTCTAGCACGGCAGTTTTTTTGCAATACAGGTGGGGGCTCTCGGCTTTCTGTTTGTCATAACAAGGCAACAATATTTCAGAATTTCTAATACATTTGTTCTTCTAACAAAAACGGATTCTCTATGAGAAAAATAAAATTACTGATTGCTTGTATGTGCGTATGTTTTGTATCGTGCACACACGCTGATAACAAGAACGTTAACGCCTCCGACATCATTAAAATGATACAGAAGGGCAAACCCGTGCAAATGGCCAACAAGGTCATTTTTGGCGATTTGAATTTTGCCGACGCCTTGAAGCCCGAGCTGTTCAGCGGCACTGTTCTGCGCACCAAAATCGAGAGCACGGTCTTTTTCTCGGGCTGCGTCTTTATGGGCAAGGTGACAGCAACTTCAAATATGAGCGGAGCCGAGGTGCAGACTTGCTTCGGGCGCAACCTTGTGTTCCAGGAGTGCGATTTCCGCGACACTGTCAACTTCGATAATATCGAGGTCTTGGGTGTGGTTAATTTCCAAAAATCGACCTTCCGTAAGCCGGTCTCTTTCAACGGAATGACGGCTTGGACCTCCAATGGAGTCTTCTCATACATCAAGGCCGAGTCCACTTTCGAGATGCAGGCGGCCAAGGTGCGCGGCACTCTCAACATGTCAAATTCGGAGTTTGCCGGCTTTGTTCGTTTGCAGAATTTGTCGGTCGACGATAGCTTCCTTTTCAATTCGGTCAAATGCAACGGTTATGCCGATTTGTCGCTTCTGCGCACGGGCGGCCGCACCATGTTCAACTACACGGTGTTTGGCGGCTCATGCATGATGTTGATGTCGCGCTTTGGCGGCGATGCCGAGTTTGTGAAGACCGAATTCGCCAAAAAGCCTAATTTTGAGAACGTTGTGTTCTACGGCCGCGCTGTTCAGGCCGACTCTATCGACTTATCTAAATCAATTCAAATAATTAAATAGATGATTATGAAAAAGATGATGAAACGCATTGTATGTTATGCGATAACCCCGCTAATCCTTTGTTCAGGAATGACATTCCAAAGTTGTACGGAGGAAGAAGTTGCTGATATTGTGAACTACTTGCTTGCCGAATTGGTTACCGGCTGGCTGTTCGACGACGAGCATCTTGAGGATATTCCGCAGGATATTGTGGTTGTCGATGTCGATGAGGAGACGCTTGCCGACGCGGTGAGCCTCGAAAGCAAATATCCGCCCATTGGCGACCAAGGGCAGTACGGCACATGCGTGGCGTGGGCTGCCGGCTATGCCATGAAAACCGCCCTCGACGGTATCGACAAAGGCTGGACCTCGACACAACTCTCAAGCCCGGCTTATCAGACAAGCCCGGCTGATTTGTGGGCTGGTGTAACATCGAAATCGAACAAGAAAGGCTGCGACGGAACAAGTTTCGAGACAGCGCTCACGGCTCTTATATCGACAGGCGCCGCCTCGCTGCAGGATGTGCCTTACACATCGCTTGATTGCAAAAACGTACGCTCGCCAAAAGGCGCGGCCAATGCCAAACTTGCCAACTACCGCAAGATTGCTGACAGCGACGCCAAGCAAGGCATGACGCTCGAGAACTTCAAATTCTATCTCGACGAGGGGCGTCCGGTGGTGATTGGAGCCAAGTTGGGCGACCGTTTCATGTCGTGGAACAGCTCGGCCATAATCAGTTACGACACCTACTTGCAGAAGGGCATGCAGCATGCTTATCACGCAATGGTTCTGTCGGGCTACGACAACGAGCGTCAGGCTTTCCGCGTGCGTAACTCGTGGGGCACGTCGTGGGGCGACAACGGCAGCATCTGGGTCGATTACAATTTCTTCCTCAAGAGCTTCTGTTTTGCCGCTTTTGTGGCTCAAAACGAGAATTCGGTTTCGGCCAGCGCCGGTGCCATAGCCCAGGCCGATTTGACATCGGGCTACGACCTGTTGGCCTACAGCGCCACCGATTGGGACGATGACGATTCCGACGATATGGACGACCCCAATAGCCGCTATTTCACCTACAGCGTCTACAACTCGGGCGAGAAGGCTGTTGTGGCCTCGCAGCGTTGGTCGGTGGTCTATATGTACTACAATGCCTTCGATGCCAACGATTATCAGATTATCTACCACGATTATTACACCGACGAGTTTGGCGAGCCGGGCGACAACGACGAGTATGAGGACAACACGGCGCTTGCCGGTGCTTGGTGGAACAACACAAACACCGCTGCCGGACAAATGGTTGGCTATGAGGAATATGGCGACGATGGTTTCCAGATTCACTACTCAATGCCTGAGTCGGTCGATGGAAAATATTATTTGGTGGTTATTGCCGACGCTTACGGCGTGATTGCTGAGGGTAACGAGGATAACAACTTCTACTTTATAACCGCTGAAGACGGCAAGCCGCTTACTTTTGTTAAAGGTGTCATGCAAGACGTGCTTGAGAACAACTTCAAGAGCGGCAAGGCCAAACGTCCGGCCAAATATGCCGACACGCCTAATCAGACACCTGTCTGCAAGGGCAACGAGAACGCCTACACTCCGGGAGAGATTAGCGCCATGCTTCTGGCCGACAAGAAAAACGGTCGTCTTGAGAAGAAATTGGCTCATTATCAGCTTTATAAATCCTGCAATCCGCGTGCCGTTAAAATGGCAAGGCGCGTGAACAAAGCCGAAAAATAGCCGGCAACAGCCGACCATTGATAAAGCAAAACGGCCGCATCAGCTCTCTGGTGCGACCGTTTTTTCTATCTCTTTAAATCGGTGAATGTCAACTGTTACAAGTAAATCTTCTCGTTGTTTTTGTCTAAGAACGCATACTCAAGGAAAGTGTGCGAGTTGGCGGCTTTAACCTTCAGCCGGTGCAGATACTTCATTTTCCAGCGCAGTCTTATCGAGAACAGACCTTTGTTCAGATAAGCGGCAATGAACGGATGAACAGCCAGAGTGATAGGTTTGTTCTTGTATTTCTGCATTCCCCAGCGGATGATGTTTTCCAGCTCGTCGATGATGAGAAGGGTAGGAGTAACCTCGCCTGAGCCGTTGCACGACGGGCATTTCTCCAGTGTGCTGACGGTTGTCTCGGGGCGCACGCGCTGGCGGGTAATCTGTATCAGACAGAACTTGCTGAGCGGCAGCACGTGGTGACGCGCACGGTCGTTCTGCATGCACTCTTTCATGTATTCGTACAGCTTCTGTTTGTTCTCGGCGGTGTGCATGTCAATGAAATCGATGACAATGATGCCGCCCAAGTCGCGCAGGCGCAGCTGGCGAGCTATCTCGGCCGCAGCCACCATGTTCACATCAATGGCGTTCTCCTCCTGATTGGTGCTGTTTTGCGTGCGGTTGCCCGAGTTTACATCGATAACGTGCAGAGCCTCAGTGCGTTCAATAACCAGATAAGCGCCTTTTTGCAGCGCTACGGTTTTTCCGAACAGCGATTTAATCTGTTTCTCTAACCCGAAATGCTCGAAAATTGGTTGCGCGCCGTCGTAGAGTTTGACAATCTTCTCGCGGTCGGGCGCAATGCCTCTGATGTACTCTTTGGTGGCTTCGTACAGCTTCGGGTCGTTTATGTGAATCTCGTTGAAATCGGGATTGAAAAAGTCGCGCAGCATTGCTGTCGTGCGGTCGAGCTCGCCAATGAACAGTTTCGGCGATGCGTTTTTCAAGTTTTGGAAGGCGTTTTGCCATTTCTCAACCAGACTGCGCAGTTCGGCGTCAAGGTCCGATATGTTGCTGCCTTCGGCCACGGTGCGCACAATCACTCCGTAGTTCTTTGGGCGTATGCTGTGGATGATGCCGCGCAGACGCTCACGCTCGGCTTTCGATTGTATCTTCTGCGACACCGAAACTTTGTCGGAGAACGGCATCAGCACCAAATTGCGCCCGGCTATTGATATTTCCGATGTCAGGCGCGGTCCTTTGGTCGAAATGGGCTCTTTGGCAATCTGCACCAGCACCGGTTGTCCGTCGTGCAGCACCTGGCCTATCTTTCCGTGCTTGTCGATGTCCGGCTCCATATCGAAATTGCTTATCGATGTGAGCGGATTTTTGTGCTCAATGTAGCTGAGCACGTATTTGTTTATCGAGCGGAATTGCGGGCCAAGGTCAAGGTAATGCAGAAAAGCGTCTTTGTCGTAGCCAACATCGACAAATGCGGCGTTCAGTCCCGACATTATTTTTTTCACCTTTCCCAGATAGATGTCGCCGACAGAGAAGTTGTTGTTGTTCTTCTCCCTGTTCAGCTCAACCAAAACCTTGTCTTCGACAAGTGCAGTAACAACCTCTGAAGGGGTTGCGTTTATTACCAATTCCTTGCTCACCTTTCTTATCTTTTACACGGATTCCGGCGTTTTTCTCTCGTTGTTCCGATGCCGGATTTTTGGAACGTTATGTCTATAAAAACAATAAACCTTAAGAGGTTGCTCAGAAGGTTTATTGTTATTTCATCTTAGAGAAAAATTATTTCTTCTTATGACGATTCTTGCGAAGGCGTTTTTTGCGCTTGTGAGTCGCCATCTTGTGCCTTTTATGTTTTTTACCGTTTGGCATAATCGTAATATTTAAATGTTATTTAACGTTCGATTTTACGTTTGTCTTGAAAGTTTTAGCTGGTTTGAACGAGGGGATGAAGTGCTCCGGAATTACCAGCGAAGTGTTCTTCGAAATGTTGCGGGCTGTCTTCTTAGCTCTTTTTTTCAAGGCAAAGCTGCCAAATCCTCTCAGATAAACATTCTCACCGTTCTCCAACGACGATTTGATGTTATCCATTAATGCCTCTACAGTTTTTTGAACTGTTACTTTCTCAATCCCTGTGTTCTTTGAGATTTCGTTTACGATGTCTGCTTTTGTCATAGCTAAAATCTTTTATTATCAATAAATTAAAAAATCTTGAAAAGTGTTGGCAAATATAGGCCAATATTTATAATGTTGAAACAAAAAGAGTAAAATTTTCTTTTTAAATGCTAATGCATTGATATTTAATTATTTATTCAATTTTGTCAATTTGCAGCTTTGAGTATTTATCTGCAGAAATCGTCAACTAATTTTTGGATTTTTGTAATCAGATAGGGTTTGGTAATCAGCTCGTTAAAGCCGCAAGCCGAAAACTCGCTGAAAAAGTCGGCCGGGTCGTGGGCAGTCAATGCTATGACCGGAATCTGTGATTTGCGCCCTTCGATTTTCCTGATGGCGCTTGTCGTCTCAAGGCCGTTCATCACGGGCATCTCAATGTCCATAATAACCATGTTGAAGTCGTTTCCCATAATCAGGTCAATGGCTTCTTTTCCGTTTTTTGCCAATGTGCATTCGCATCCTATCGACGTGGCAATGTCCGACAACAGCATCCTGTTCACTAAAATATCGTCGACTATCAGAACTCTTGGCTTGCTCATAATTGATTGATTTACTGATTAACTGATTGATAAAATCTAAACTTTACACTCCGCACATTGTGTTACTACAAATTAAGCGTTTTTGAGGCAATTGTCATTCGCTCTTGAAAAAATTGTCGCTGAAGTTGACAAGGTAGAGTTGCTGTGTGGGGCGGGTGAAGGCGGTGTAGAGCCAGCGCATGAACTCGGTGTTCACCATATCTTCCGTCAGCCATCCGTGGTCGATGAAAACGTTTTGCCATTGTCCGCCTTGCGCTTTGTGGCAGGTTATGGCGTAGCTGAATTTCACCTGTAGTGCGTTGAAGTATGGGTTTTCTTTCACTTTTTTGATACGCTCACGCTTGTTGCCAATGTCGGCGTAATCTTCCATAACGGCGTTGAACAGCCGCATGTTTTGTTCGCTTGTCAGGGCTGGCGCTTCCGATGTCAGTGTGTCTAATAATATATATGTGTGTATCTCGAGGTCGTAATCGATTATGCGAAGGTCAACCTCGGCGAAGCGGAAGCCGTACAGCTCCTTGTATTTTCCCACGCGTGTTATCTCGGCAATGTCGCCGTTGGCGAGGAATGGTGTTGTCTTTTGTTCTTCTTCCGACAGCCAGAAGTAGTTGTTTTTCACAATCATAAGTAGGTCGCCACGGGCAATCTCCTCGTCGTGCCACAATATGCGCCGGCGTATGCCTTCGTTGTACTGGTTTGCGGTTTTGTTCGAGCGGCACAGCACTATCGTGTTCTCGATGCCCGATTTGTCGTAACAGTTTTCGATAGCTTCAATCAGCTCGCCGCCTTTTATCCGCCTTACGTCGGCAAAGTTTTTGGTGGTAAGCTGCGGATAGCCTTTTTCGCCAGCCGCTATCGCCTGTCGCAGGTAGGTGGCGTTGTGCAGAATGCCCGACTGCCCGGCTTGTCGCACAACTTGTCTCAACTCTATCTGGCTGACACAGAAGCCCATTTCATCGATTGCTTTGTTGTCGAGTGCGGGGCTGATGTCAAGTCCGACGGGCGGGAGCTGCGCGGTGTCGCCGACAAGTATTATCTTGCACATATCGCCGCTGTAAACATACTCGAAAAGGTCATCAAGCAACTTGCCCGAGCCGAATACCGAGTTTTCCGCCGCGTTGTTCGAAATCATCGATGCCTCGTCTATTATAAAAATGGTGCGTTTGTGCGGATTCTTGTCGAGCACAAAGTCGCCAAAGCCGTTGGTCGACGATTTTTGCCGATAGATTTTTTTGTGAATGGTGAACGCCGGCTGCCCTGAATAGTGCGACAACACTTTGGCTGCGCGCCCAGTGGGAGCCAACAGAACCGATTTGAGTCCAACTTTAGGCAAAGCCTTTACCATAGCCGCCACAATCGATGTTTTGCCCGTGCCGGCATATCCGCGGATAATAAAGGTGTGGTCGCGGAAATCGGGTGAGTAATAGCTGGCGACAAATTCCGACAGCTTGGAAATCAGGCTGTTCTGGTCGTCGGTCGGAATCACTCCCAATTCGTTTATCAGTTCGTTGCCGATGTCTTTTATCATACTGCGAACAAAAGCAAAACAAATGTGATTGCCAAAGGAGTGAAGCCGAAAAAATACAGTTGCGAAACAAAAATCGAATAATAAGTAGAACACACCTAAAATTAATTTTATATTTGCACACGTTTGGGCGACGGATTTCGCACGAATTTAGCCGTCAGCTATGTTGCGGTCGCCTTAATAAAAGGTTAATTATTAAATATTTATATTATAATGAAAGCTACAATTCAAGTTTTGTTGGGATTACTTATCGTATATCTCTTCTATGTTACTGTGCAAAGCGTCAACGAACCTATCACTTTCCAGAAGGAACAACAGAAACGTTACGCTGAAACAATCCAAAGGCTGAAAGACATACGCAAGGCCGAGGGTGCCTTTAAGGAAATGAACGGCGACTACACCGCAAGTTTCGACACTCTTATCGATTTTGTGAAAAACGGTCAGATAGCCGTTGTGCGTAAGATTGGTGAGATTCCTGAGGAGTTGCTTGGCCAGATAACTGAAAAAGAGGCTATTGCAAAGGGAATGATTATCCGCGACACAACCAAGATTGCCGTTATCGATACCTTGTTCCCGAAAAACTATCAAATCGATTCGTTGCGCTACATACCTTACGCTCAAGGTCGTGAGTTTACCTTGAAGAAAGGTGTGATTGAAACCGCATCGAAGCTGAAAGTGAAAGTGTTTGAGGCTTCTGCACCAAGCAAATACATACTTACCGGTATGGACGAGCAACAGATAATCAACCTTAACGACGGATTGGATTACAAAGGCTTGAAAGTTGGTTCGATTACCGAGGTTAACAACGGTGCCGGCAACTGGGAATAACTAAATGTCTGGGGATATGCAGAATATCCATTTCATAGACAAGTCGTTTGATTATACCGATGTCGATAAATACCATCTATCCCTTCAGGTTTTCCTGAAGGGTTTTTCATTTTCGGTGCTCGACCGTACGTGTAACAAATATGTGGCGTTGGCGCATTACGCTTTCAGCCGCATAACATCGTACCGCACGCTTGTGAAGCTGATTGGTGAGATTATCGATAACGAACCGTTGCTGCAATGCCGTTTCAATCACATTAAAATCCTTTACGCCACGCCCGATTACACTTTTGTGCCGTCGGCTTTTTATTCCGAGGATAGCAAAAGCGAATATTTTAAGTTCAATCAGGAGCTGAAGGCAGGGCAGACGCTTCACACAAATTACATATTCGGCAACTCTACTTATGTGATATATAGTGTCCCGGGTGTGTTAAGCAATTTCTTCCAGACACGATTTCCCAATGCCAAGTTCTATCATCAGTCGGTGCCGGTTATCGAGGAGCTGACGCTGAAAAGCAAAATGGAGGATAACGGAAAGCGAGTGCTGGTGAACGTCTATCCGGCCATTTTCGATTTTGTGCTGATTGAAGGGCGCGACATTGTGCTGTTCAACACGTTCAGTTACAAATCGGTTGCCGATTTCAATTATTTCTTTCTGAACGCAGTCGATAACCTGAAATTGTCGCCGCTAACCATACCAGTTTCGGTGTGCGGAATGGTGCCGTCGGACCATCAGATTATGGAGTCGCTGAAGAAGTACATAAAGAATATCAGCTATTTTGCCCGTCCGTCGCATTTTGATTATGCATACGGATTCAACGAGGTGCCGTCGCATTATTTCACCAATATGATAAACCTTTATCAATGCGGATAATAAGCGGAACATACAGGCACCGGGTTATTGTGCCGCCAAGCAATTTCAAGGCGCGTCCCACAACCGATATGGCCAAAGAGAGCCTGTTCAACATTATCGAGAATCTGGTGACAATTGAAGATGTAAAGGTTCTTGACTTGTTCGGTGGAACAGGCGGCATAACATACGAGTTCGCCTCGCGCGGTTGCACTGATGTCACTTGCATTGAACTGAACTACAATCATTTCAGTTTTATAAAGAAGACTGTCGCCGATTTGAAATTCAAGGGAGTTAAGGTTTTGCGTGCCGATGTTTTGAAATATTTGAAGAATGTAGGCGAGAAGTTCGATTTGATTTTTGCCGACCCGCCGTATGATTTGCCGCAGCTTCCGCAGATACCCGAAATGGTGCTTAGTGCCGACATGCTAAACCCTGACGGCATATTTATTATGGAGCATTCGGCCGCCAACGATTTTTCGGCTATGCCGCAGTTTTTCCAGCATAAGCATTACGGAGCTGTCAATTTCAGCTTTTTCCGTGGAGTTTGAAAGAGAAGGATTTTGCCAATAGAGTAGGCGAGGATAATGTTGATTGTCTGTGATATAAAAATTTGAAAGGGGAGCGAACTCCCCTTTCAATCAATTAACCCAAACCTTATGAAAAAAAACTACTTTCTTTTGCCCTATCAGGCATTGCAAATATGCCTCGAAAAGCCATATCATGCAATAGTCATTCGCCGTGTTTTTTTATGATAGCAGTCAAGTAATAAAAGGTTAACGGTCATAATTTGAGCATAACAAAGAAATGTTCTGAAAGGTGATACCAACAGTTTGATTAAATTTGACCGTTCAAATTGAAATAAAAAACGAATTGATAGAATTTAACATACATACGTATCCCGATTTCGGCGCTAACGCTGAAATATCAACATTCCGAGCCGAGAGCGGAATCAGCGAGTATAATGTAATGTTGCACAGCACACGCTTGGTAGGTTCGTTTCGCGAGCAGTTGGAAGGGTTGCATAAGGCTCTGCATGAAATTGAGGAGAATCTGTTCGGCTGCCGAGCTCATGCGGTTATCAAACGTTATTTCATAAGTGATGCCGCCAACCAGACGGCAACTGTTGAGGAATTGGTGTCGGAGTTCTCGCCATGTGCGGTTTCGATAGTGCAGCAGCAGCCTCTCGACGGTTCAAAGGTGGCTTTGTGGGTTTATTTGCAGGATGGCATTCCTGTTCCGCAGCGCAATGGCAACGGCACATTCTCATATAAGCACAACGACTGCACACATTACTGGACTGGCTATCGGCATATGTCGGGTGGAAGTTCGGAGCAACAGACTCGGGCTTTGCTTGAGGGTTATGAGGAGGATTTGGCGCTTCACAAATGCCATATTGCCGACAACTGTGTGCGCACATGGTTCTTTGTTCGTGATATTGACACCAATTATGCTGGCGTAGTGCGTGGCCGTCGCGACAATTTTGAGCAAATGGGCATGACTCCCACAACGCATTACATTGCCAGTACTGGTATTCAAGGCTCACACGCTGAGCCAGGTGTCAAAGTTATGTTTGATGCTTACGCTGTCAAAGGATTGAAAAAAAGGCAGATGAGTTACCTTTATGCGCCTACTCATCTAAATCCGACATACGAGTATGGTGTTACTTTTGAGCGTGGTGTTTGCGTGGAGTATGCCGACCGCCAGCAGCTTTTCATAAGCGGCACCGCCAGCATCGACAATCATGGTAACGTGCTGAATGTGGGTGATATACGCAACCAAACAAAACGCATGTGGGAGAATGTTGAGGCTTTGCTTGCCGAGCGGCAGCACTCTTTCGACAATGTGGTGCAGATGATTGTCTATCTGCGTGATATTGCCGATTATCAGATTGTCAAGCAGATGCATGATGAGCGTTTCCCGCAAATCCCGAAAGTGATAGTTTGGGCATCGGTTTGTCGCCCGACTTGGCTTGTCGAGATGGAGTGTATAAGTATTAAGGAATCCGTGAATCCGGAGTTTGTTCCATTATAATTAGGTGTATTTCCTATTTGTACTTCAGCAGCAGTTTCCGGTTTTTGATTTTCTCCTGACCGTAGTAGATGTCTTTGTTCACGTGTCGGATTGACTCTATGGTGTATATGGCCGACGGGTCTTGCTCGTTTACAATGCTCACCACTTTGTTGGCCATTTTGCGGGTTGTTATCACATACAGAATACCGACCGGTCCGTTTTTGTCTTCGGCGTTGGTGAACGTGACACCAAAGCCGTTTTCAGTCAGGCTGTCGGCCAAGGCGGTGTAGTTGTTGGCGGTTATTATGCGAATCAGCTCATGCCCCAAAGCCATTTTTTCCTCAATTATCATTCCCACAAAATTGCCAGTGCCGAATCCAGCGGCGTAGCCTATGTAGCAAGCCCAGTTGTCGATGTTTTGGATGATGTTGCTTATGGCGACAATCCAAATAAGCGTTTCGAAGAAGCCGGTGAGCGGCGCGAGTTTTTTGTAACCTTTCGCTACTAGAATGATTCGAACAGTGCCAATGCTCACATCGGTGACGCGCGCGCAGAAAATCAGAAACGGAAGGATAATATATGAGTAGTAGTCAAACATTTGAGCGATAGTTATTTAGCTTCGTCGCTAACTAATGCTATTGGGTACGATACCAGTTTTGACAAATGTTCGCCGTATGCTTTTGTGTCGAAGTCTTCTGCCGCAAAGTGCCAACGCACCTGCACTTTACCGCCTTTTTTGATTATGTTTTCGAGCAGAACAAGCAGCTTGGCAAGTTGTTTTATCGACGATGAATTGATGTATTCGAACCGGATGTCGAGCAGAGTCTCATCGTTAGGGTTCTTAATGTATTCCTCAAACCACGTTATTACTGGAGTGTAGATGCTTGTTGCGTTTTCGGGAAGTGAGCGGCCGTTAAAAATGAATATTCCCCTTTTTTGGTCGAGACAGATGTCGGGGGTACTTTCGTTACCGCTAACTTTGTAGATTTCCATTTAGATTGTGGCCTGTATGAATATCACCGACAGTTTGTCGTCGTATTTTGAAGTTACACATTGTATGGGGTTGTGGGTTCTGAGCCTTATCTCGGTCAGTCCCAGTCCGTTCACTTCTCTTGTGTCGTTTACCGACTCGCAAAGATTCTTGTCGTACGATTCGTTCAACTCCTTGTCATTCATTGCGTTAATTTTGACAATGGTGTCCAACACACCGGCTACTTTCTCGTTTTGTATGTAGTTAACCGAGTTGAACTGGTATGTGGAGTTGTTATGGCTGATGAAGAACACGGCTTTTGTTGAGTGTCCGTCATGTTTAAATCCGTGTTTCACAGTGTTTTGCAACATTTCGATGATGACATAAATAAGGTTCTTCCTCTTTTTCATCTCCACATTGCTGAAGTGCTCCTCCATTATCGACATAATGTGCAACAGACTGTCTTGAGTGTGCATTCCATTGAAAATCAAGGCAATGTTTTGCTCGTTTATTGTCTTGTGGATTTGCTTGATGACCTCCATTGAATGTTGCGACGACTCCGGCACAACATTGTCGTTGAGCAAGACGGTGGTGCCCATGTAAAAGTATGAGTACCTGTCGTTTATATCCGAAAAATCGAAATCGAGTTTGTTGCCCGATTTGCGAGCCATTTCAATTAGACCGAGTCCGGCGCCGCCCTTGTTCGATATTATGTTGTTGTTTAAAACCTCTTTGTAGAAGGCTTTCAACTCATCGGGAGCAAGGCTATTTATTTTGTCGAGCTGTTTTATGAGCGTCGGAATGTTCTCTTTTTGAATGGGGTTGCCTGTCGTTATGTAATATTTATCGCCTTGATTTTGAATGATAAAGATGCCCGATTGGTTTGGCGATGATTCCTCACCGTCAATTCCCTGGTGGCGGGTTACATTCTGCAGGCCTTCGACCAGAATAGTGAAAACACGCTTGATAATCTTCGAGTCTTCGCCGGCGCTGTTCATGCAGGCCTCGGTAAGCAGCAGAATGTTGTCGGTTATGCTTTGCGTGAACACTCCCCTATAGATATAGTTGAGGTTATTTTGCTGCATATCCTCGAACAAATCAAATGCAAAACTGTTATCGCTATTATGGTTGTCCATAACGTAAAATTAATCGGACTAAAGTAAACCAACTTTTTTTTATATCAAACATCTTTGCCCGCTTATTTTCATTTTTTCGACTTTTTGTCGGTTTGAAACCTTGTTGTGTGGCAATCAATGTGTTAATGTTAAGTTAAACCCGTTTGTAACTGCAACAATTTGAAAAAAGCGCCGTTTCTTTGTCTGTTTTTCGGAAAAAGAACGTTAAAATTTTAAAGCTATGGATATGAAAAAGTTTTTTGGATTGATGGTTGCCGCTGTTTTGGGTGGCTCCATTACTTATGCGTTACTAAATCGAAATGATGGTGCCGATATTGCTCAATATCAGCAAGGTGACTCGACAGGTCGCGCGGTGAGGCCAATGCAGGTCAATTATTCGGGTATGGTCGATTTCCGCGCGGCGGCAAGTAGCACGGTTGATGCGGTGGTTCACGTCAAAATTCGCAGTCAGCAAACGGCCTACGAGAACCCAATCTATAACTTCCTTTTTGGCAAGCCGAGCTACCAGGAGCAGATGCCGATAGTGGCCTCAGGCAGCGGTGTCATCATCTCGCGCGATGGCTACATCGTAACCAATAATCATGTTATTGAAGGTGCTGACGCTCTTGAAGTTACGCTCGACGATAAGCGTACATTCGCAGCCAAAGTTATTGGTGCCGATCCAACAACTGATATCGCATTGATTAAGATTGAGGGCGACAATTTCCCGTTTATCCCGTGGGGCGATTCCGACAAGCTGCAGGTGGGAGAGTGGGTGTTGGCTATTGGCAACCCGTTCAATTTGGCTTCGACAGTGACCGCTGGCATTGTGAGTGCTAAAGCCCGCAGTATCAATATTATAAATAAAAGCTCAGCTATCGAGGCGTTTATTCAGACCGATGCGGCTGTCAATCCGGGAAACAGCGGCGGCGCACTTGTCAACATCGAAGGACAGCTGGTGGGTATAATCACCGCAATTGCCAGTCCGACAGGCACTTTCTCGGGTTATTCGTTTGCTGTGCCCGAGCGAATCGCCAAAAAGACGGTTTCCGACTTGATGGAGTTCGGCACGGTGCAGCGCGCGTTTATCGGCATCAGTATCAGCGATGTAACTTCTGACATGGCGCAACAAAACAAAATATCTATTTTAAAGGGTGTTTATGTGAATGCGGTTACCAATGGCGGTGCGGCGCAGGATGCAGGCATCAAGGCTGGCGACGTTATTCTGAAGGTGAATGGTGTTGAGGTGAACAAGGTGTCGGAGTTGCAGGAGCAGATTGGGCAGTACCGCCCCGGACAGCAGGTGAATATTACCATTATGCGCAACAACAAGACGCAGAATATAATGCTGACACTGCGTAACATAGAGGGCGGCACATCGTTGCAGAAAGCTGGCGAGACAACCGAGCTTTTGGGTGCTAGTATCCGCACGGTTACTCCTCAAACGGCTTCGAGTCTTAGGCTGAAAGGTGGCGTGGAGATTGTCGCGCTTTCCGATGGAAAATTCGCGCAAGCCGGTGTCAAACAGGGATTTATAATAACATCTGTCAATCGCAAACCTATTTATTCTGCCGACGATTTGCGCTTGATTCTTCAAAACACCACTGGCGGAATCTATCTTGAGGGCGTTTACCCCAACGGCAGCATTTCGTACTATGCTTTCGGAATATGATGTAAACGATTGGTTTATTGAAAATTGATTCGAACGAAAAAGCCTTCCGCATGCGGAAGGCTTTTTTCGTTATTGAGTATGCATTTGACTATTCTTCAGCTTTTTTCGCCGATTTATCCTTGTTGCCTATTTTGAACGATAGGCAGTCTTTGTCCTTGTCGTAGACGCACTCAATTTTGTCGCCGTTGCTGATTTCAGCTTTCAGAATCACCTCGGCCATCTCGTCCTCAATGTATTTTTGAATGGCGCGTTTTAGCGGACGGGCGCCGTACTGAGCGTCGTAACCCTTGTCGGCCAGCCAGTCTTTGGCTTCCGGCTTAATCTCGAGGGTGTAGCCCATTTGCGCCACACGTTCGAACAGGCCTTTCAACTCAATGTCGATAATCTTGTGGATGTCGTCTTTAGTGAGTTGGTTGAACATTATCACATCGTCGATGCGGTTCAGAAACTCGGGTGCGAAAGCATTCTTCAAAGCCTTCTCAATCACACCTTTAGCCATTTCGTTCGACGAATTTTGACGCGATGTTGTCGAGAAGCCGATGCCGGTGCCAAAATCTTTCAACTGCCTTGAACCGATGTTCGAAGTCATTATAATAATGGTGTTGCGGAAATCGATGCGGCGACCGAGGCTGTCGGTCAGGCGACCTTCGTCGAGCACTTGCAGCAGAATGTGGAACACGTCGGGGTGAGCCTTTTCAATCTCGTCGAGCAGAACCACCGAATAGGGCTTACGGCGCACTTTTTCAGTCAGTTGGCCGCCTTCTTCGTAACCAACGTATCCCGGAGGCGCACCCACAAGGCGCGACACGCTGAACTTCTCCATATACTCGCTCATATCGATGCGGATAAGAGCGTCGTTGCCGTCGAACAGATATTTTGATAACACTTTGGCTAACTGTGTTTTACCAACGCCTGTCGGGCCAAGGAAGATGAACGTGCCGATGGGTTTGTTCGGGTCTTTCAGTCCGGCACGGTTGCGTTGTATCGCCTTGACAATCTTTGCAATGGCATCGTCCTGACCAACAACACTGCCTTTCAGCTCTTCGCCCATTTTGAGCAGACGGTTGCCTTCGGTCTGTGCAATGCGCTGAACGGGCACGCCGGTCATCATGGCCACCACTTCGGCCACATTGTCGGCGGTAACCACCTCGCGGTGTTTAATAAGGTCTTCTTCCCATTGTTTCTTCTCATTTTCAAGCTGTTCCATGGTGCGTTTCTCGCTGTCGCGATAGTTGGCCGCTTCCTCAAACTTCTGTTGCTTGACGGCTGCCACTTTCTTCTCGCGTATCTCCTCAATGCTCTTTTCCAAGTCGGTTATTTGCTTGGGAACGTGAATGTTGGAGATGTGGACGCGTGAGCCGGCCTCGTCAAGAGCGTCGATGGCCTTGTCGGGAAGGTGGCGGTCGGTTATGTATCGTGTTGTCAGCTTAACGCAGGCGTCCAAAGCCTCGTCGCTGTAGGTTACGTTGTGGTGCTCCTCGTAGCGCGCTTTGATGTTGTTCAGAATCTCGCGTGTCTCCTCTGCCGATGTCGGTTCAACCATAACCTTCTGGAAGCGGCGCTCAAGGGCTCCGTCCTTCTCAATATACTGGCGGTACTCGTCGAGTGTGGTTGCTCCGATGCACTGAATCTCGCCGCGTGCAAGGGCTGGTTTCAGCATGTTGGCTGCATCGAGTGAGCCGCTTGCGCCGCCCGCGCCAACAATGGTGTGTATCTCGTCGATGAACAGAATAACGTTGGGGTTGTGCTGAAGCTCGTTAAGCAACGCTTTCATACGTTCCTCAAACTGGCCGCGGTACTTTGTTCCGGCCACTATCGAGGCTATATCCAAAGCGACGATGCGTTTGCCGAACAGAATCCTTGACACGCGCTTCTGCACAATGCGTATAGCCATGCCTTCGGCAATTGCCGATTTGCCAACGCCCGGTTCGCCAATCAGCACAGGATTGTTTTTCTTGCGGCGGCTTAGAATCTGCGCAAGTCGCTCAATTTCAGTCTCGCGGCCCACAATGGGGTCGAGGCGGTTCTCCTCGGCGGCCTTTGTCAGGTCGATGCCGAAACTGTCAATCACTGGTGTGTCGGAGTTCGATTTTGAGTGGCTGCCGCTCTGCGAAGACGGTTTGTCGGGTTCTTTTCTGAACGGAACATCATCTTCGTCGTCATCGTCCTCAAACAGGTTTTTCACCTTGTTGTCTTTTTTCTCGCCGGCAGGCTGTGTTATTATCGATTTGATTTTCTGATAGTTGACACCTTGCTCGTTGAGCAGAGTGGTTATGATGCACGACTCGTTGCGCAGGATGGAAAGCAGAAGGTGCCCAGTGTCGACGGTATCGCTTTTCATGGCGCGCGCCTCTAAAAATATGATGGCCAGAATATGCTCCGAACTTTTTAGCAGAGGAAGGTTTTCATTGGCTGCCGAAGTCTTTGTATGTTCTTGAATATGAGACTCAATGTCCGATTTTAGTGTCGGCAAATCGACACCGGCGGCGTTCAGCGCATCAATGGCAATACCCTCGCCGTCGCGCAGGATGCCTAAAAAAAGATGCTCGGGACCAATGTAGCTGTTGTTCAGTCTGATAGCTTCCTCTTTGCTGTAAATCAATATGTTATTGATTTTTTGTGAGAATTTCGAACTCATTGCTGATGATTTTTTTAACAAGGCGAATGTAAGGATTTAATTAGAAAAAGAGAGTGAGCATCGTGCTTAATGACAAAAAAACTCAGTTTCGTTATCAACAACCACACCTTTTTTTAGTTGATAATTTCTTGCTTTTTCGGATGGCTTTTTCGGGGTATAGTTGGCGCAAAATGCTACTTTTATGCGCTTTTCAAAAAATATGAATCACTAAATAAAAACAACATAAATGGGTGAAGGAGAGAATATTATAAAAGTCGACATTGAAAAGGAGATGCGAGAATCGTACATCGATTATTCAATGTCGGTTATAGTTTCACGCGCACTGCCTGATGTGCGCGACGGTATGAAACCGGTGCACCGCCGTGTGCTTTTCGGCATGGACGAGGCGGGCAACCATTCAAACGCAGCTTATAAGAAATCGGCCAGAATCGTCGGTGATGTGATGGGTAAATACCACCCGCACGGCGACTCGTCAATATACGGAACAGTGGTGCGTATGGCTCAGGATTGGGCAATGCGCTACACACTTGTCGATGGACAGGGTAACTTCGGTTCGATAGACGGTGACAGCCCGGCAGCCATGCGTTACACAGAGGTGCGCATGTCGAAGATAGCCGAGGAGATGGTTGCCGACATCGACAAGGAGACTGTCGATATGATTAACAACTTCGACGACAGCCGTCAGGAGCCAACCGTTCTGCCTACCAAGATACCTAACCTGTTGGTCAACGGCGCGTCGGGTATCGCTGTGGGTATGGCCACCAACATGCCGACACACAACCTTGGTGAGGTTGTAGACGGTCTTTGCGCCACTATCGACAACCCCGACATTACTCTCGACGAGTTGATGCATTACATCAAAGGCCCCGACTTCCCGACGGGCGGTATTATTTATGGTATGCAGGGCATTCGCGAGGCTTACGAGACTGGCCGTGGCCGCATCGTTATCCGCGGAAAAGTTGAAATTGAAAACACCGAGCACGGCAAGTCGCGCATCATCATAACCGAGATTCCTTACAATGTGAACAAGGCTGAGATGATTAAGCACACAGCCGACCTTGTGAACGAGAAGAAGATAGACGGCATAACAAACCTGAACGACGAGTCGGACCGCGAGGGTATGCGCATTGTTTACGACCTGCGCAAAGATGTGATGCCGACGGTTGTTCTGAACAAACTGTATAAATACACCGAGTTGCAATCGTCGTTCAGCGTGAACAATGTGGCTTTGGTCGATGGCCGGCCTTACACGCTGACACTCAAAGAATTGCTTGTCCATTTCATCGACCACCGTCACGATGTGGTTACTCGCCGCACACGTTATGAGTTGCGCAAGGCTGAGGAGCGCGCCCACATACTCGAGGGCTTGATTATCGCCTGCGACAACATCGATGAGGTGATTGCCATTATCCGCGCTTCAAGAAACTCTGATGAAGCACAGCCCAAACTTATGGAGCGTTTCAACTTGGATGAGATTCAGGCCAAAGCCATTGTCGATATGCGACTTGGCTCGTTGGCAAATCTTGAGCAAGACAAGTTGCGCAACGACTACGAGGAACTCTGCAAAGAGATTGAGCATCTGAAAGCTATTTTGGAGAGCAAGGAGCTGCGCATGCAGATTATCAAAGACGAGCTTATCGAGATGAAGGAGAAATACGGTGACGCGCGCCGTACCGAGATTGTGCCTGACGCTGGCGAGTTCAATCCGGAAGACTTCTACGCCGATGAGGATGTTGTGATAACAATATCGCACATGGGCTACATCAAACGCACTTCGCTTACCGAGTTCAAGACACAAGGCCGAGGCGGTGTAGGCTCGAAGGGCGGCAGCACCCGCGACGAGGATTTCATAGAGCACCTTTACAGCGCCAACATGCACAGCACAATGCTGTTCTTCACTAAGCTTGGCCGTTGCTTCTGGCTCAAGGTTTATGAGATTCCGGAGGGCACACGCACATCGAAGGGCCGCGCCATTCAGAATCTGTTGCAGCTATCGGCTGATGACAGCGTAATGGCATACATCAATGTGAAGACACTCACCGATGCCGAATACATCAACAACCACTATATATTATTGGTGACAAAACAAGGTATTGTCAAGAAGACATCGCTTGAGGCTTACTCGCGTCCGCGTCAGAACGGCGTTAATGCGGTCAACATCCGCGAAGACGACCAGTTGCTGGCAGCTGCGCTCACCGAAGGAAAAGACGAGATTATCCTTGGTGTGAAGAGCGGCAAGGCTGTTCGCTTCAACGAGGGTGACATCCGTCCGATGGGCCGCACCGCAACAGGTGTCAAGGGTGTTACGCTTGTCGATGACGATGTAGTGGTTGGCGTTGTCAATATGGGCGAGGAGAAGCATGACATTCTGGTAGTGTCGGAGAACGGCTTCGGCAAACGCTCCGACATCGACGATTACCGCATAACCCGCCGTGGAGCTAAGGGCGTGAAGACACTGAACATAACCGATAAGACCGGCGATTTGGTTGCCATTATGGGCGTTGTCGATACCGATGACCTGATGATTATCACCAAGAACGGCCTGACAATCCGCCAGACGGTTGCCGAGCTGAGGGTTATGGGACGCGCCACACAAGGTGTCAAGCTTATCAAGTTGCGTCCTAACGATGCCATTGCCGCCGTTGAGGTGGTGCCGCATCAAGACGAAGATGAGGTTGCGCCAGATGCAGCTGAAGGTCAGACCGACGCTGCAACCGACGGCGAAGCCGAAACACCAAGCGAACAATAAAAAAAGCAAAGTTTGGATAGCGATACAGCCGCAGCATTATGTTGCGGCTGTTTTTTTTGATATTCAAACAAAAAAATCCGCACCTTTGGCGCAACTATCAATAGGATAACTATCTTTGTTCATTCGAAAAACCTTTAAAATAAAATTATAATGAAACGTTTAGGATTATTGTTGATGATGGCCGCCATAGGCACAACAGCTGCGGCACAATCAGGAAAAGTGGTTAGCGCAACCAACTTTGTCAAACAAAAAGAATTTGCCAAGGCAAAGGAGAACATTGAAATGGCAATTCAGCACGAGAAAACCAAAGACCAGGCTAAAACATGGATGGTTCGCGGCGACGTGTATATGGGAATAGCCGAGTCGAAAGACCCGAATGTTAAAGCTTTGTCAGACAAACCGGTTCAGATTGCAATGGAATCGTACCGCAAAGCTATGGCGCTCGATACCAAAGGTGCTTTGCAGAAACAACTGAAAAACCAGTTGACTTTCATTTCTCTGTCGGGCGTTGTCATCAACAATGCTATCGATTACAGCGACAAGAAAGATTATGCAAGCTCTCTTGAGTGTTTCGAAATATCGCTTG
>JAFZKK010000054.1 GCA_017551905.1 Salinivirgaceae bacterium | reverse complement strand
TTTATTGACAACCGAAAGAAGATTAAACCTTTGATTGAGAAATCAACTCAGAAAGAGTAAAAAATACATATAATAAAAAAGCCGCAGAAATGCGGCTTTTCTATTTTCGTGCCATATTAATTATGAAACTTGACGATCCTCTGGCAAATCAGGGTGTTTAGCATGCATCGAAAGCAACAATGCCACCACAAAGAACAAACTGGCACTGAATCGGTTAAGCATCGACTCAAGCATCATATTCAAAGCGACAACCAACAAACAGCAAAACAAAAGATAATTGCGGTTGCGCCAAGCTGAGATAAGCGATAAGAACATTATTATCAGCAATATAAAACCTCCAAAGACTCCTACCGTTGCAAAAGTTTCGATATACTGGTTATGCTGGTCGTACCCCTTTTGATATGCCTCATCAATGCCATCGAACTGATACTCCGAACGTAGCACGCCTTTATAATCACCAATACCGCAACCTGTCAGCCAATAGCGGCGTAACAACTTGGCACCTGTCTCCCACATTTGGAATCGAATGTTCACATTCTCTATAGCCTGTGGATGTTGAATGACATATCCGTTATCCATAACGATGTCTTCCTCAGTAATATAACTTGTAACCTGTTTTGAAAGGTTCAGCACACGATAGTTGCAAGTTTGAAAAACCCAAAACAACCCGGTCACTGCAATTAATAGAGCGACCGAATGAAATATTTTCCTGAAACGCAGATAGAATACAATAACTGAGAAATACAACACCGCAAAAAGCGCATACACATTGGTGCGCGATGAAAGCAAAAATATCATCAAAATACACAATGCCAAACCTGAATAAATAAGCCAGCGGCGACGCGGACTTCTAAAAAGCAATGCCCATAAAAGAACTGTCGCGGCAAACACTATGCACATTGCAAACGTATTGGTGTATAAAAATATAGACAAATGCGTATACACAAACTGATTTCGGAAACCAACGTAAGGATTGAAAATCAAAGAACCATCAACAATATGGAACGAGCGCACCAACGCAGCCAAAAGACATATAGCAGATGAAGCCAATACTCCTAACACAAAAATTCTCAGCAGTTGTATATAATTATCCTTCAAATTATTGGAATACGACAAAGCAATAATTGGCACAATGGCGAACGGAAGAAACGACTGCAAATTCCGCAAGCCTTCTATTTTATCGAACGAAAAAAACAGACTTAAAGCATTGACTGCAAAAAACAACAGCATGCAGACTTCCGTCGCTAAAAGAATTTTATCGTTTTTGTCACCTGCCAGATTTATTCCAAAGACACCTACTATAGTCCACGCAAGCATCACAGCCATGCTGCATGACTGATAAAACGACATTGAGAATATCAACAAAAATGTCAGTACCGCAAAAAACGAATAACGCCTGTTCATAGCTATCATTTTTTAGGAATTGAAAAGATTCCGACAATCGAGCCCATACCATAAGAAAAATGCAACACAAAAAACGCTGCATATAAATACCTCAGTTTCAATTTATCGCCTGTTTTTAAGAGTTTTACGCTGGCAATAGTGACAAATAGCAGATATGCTAAAACCGACAAAGCCGCGACAATTGCCGCCTGCACATAGAAAATCGAAACCAAAAGTGGCAACAAAAGCGACAATACAAAAATCATCGGGACAAAATGGCGAATTGAAAATGTTGAAAATGTATGTGTTAGCTTCACTGCCTTAACATTCCACAATCCATTTGAATAATTGTTTTTTGCCAAAGCGCGAAATGTAGCACGGGCATAATAAGTGCACAATTCTTCGGGCAAAAGGAACATACGACCTCCACCCCTCACTATGCGGCTGTTGAACTCAATGTCCTGATTGCGCACAAGACGCTCGTCGAACAAACCATAGCGCACAAAAACATTTCGACGATAACAACCAAAAGGCACTGTATCAACCTGTTGCACTTCGTTTACGCCAACTCTGAACGCCGAATTACCCACACCGAACCTGCTACTCAAAACAGCCTTTATAGCAACAGACTTTGGCGTGCGCAGTTTGACATCGGTTTTGCAGACGCAGCCAACATTATCGGCATTTAACTTGAAAAGATTTTCAACCAACACCGATATGTAATTAGGGGCATAAACCGTATGCATATCGAGGCGGATTATGACATCACCAGCGGCCTGACTGATACCAATATTCAACGCCGTCGGTACAATCAACTTTGGATTGTCGATGACATGCAAAAAATCGTATTGTGCGCAATATTCAGCCAGACGCTGACGCGTTCCATCGGTACTCATGCCATCGACAAAAAGCACCTCCAAGCTGATATGTGGGTAATCCTGATTAAGAATTGACTCGACACATGCTGTTACATGTGCAGCCTCGTTGCGACAGGGAATTATTACGGAAACCATTGTCATTCTTTACTTTTCGCTCTAATAACATTGAGCCAGGCGCCCGCTTTAACCGGCCAACCAAACACCGAAAAATCAATTTTACGTATGTCGGAAAGCAATGCAGACCTGTTGGTCAATGTTGAATCCAATTTTGCGGCAATATCGGAAACATTGTCGGATTTTACGGCATATCCCACAGTTAAATTATCAATAACCCCGTCGAAACCTTGCCCAGCGGTGTAAACCACAGGCAAACCTTGTGTCAGCGCCTCGAAGTACACAAGCCCGAAAGTCTCTGATTTTGAAATCATTACAAAAACGGCGTTTTGGCGGCAAATCTGCATCAATTTTTGCTTGTCGTATATCGGACCGTGAAATTTTATCCAATCGGCGTTTTGCTCTATCTGCCTCATTATCTGCTGTTCGCACGGGCCGCCACCGCCAACTAAATTCAAAGTCAGGTTCGGATTTTGCTTGCGCAACTGACGGCACGCCTCAATCAACGTCGAAACGTTCTTGTTGCGGTCGAACACACCTATATATAATACGGCGTCGGGGTTGCGATTGTCGTTTGCAAGATATTGATTATCAATCCATATTTGGTCGATTCCGTTGGTTATCATAATCAATTTCGATTGCAAATTGACAGCCAAACGGCTGAATGCCAGCGATTCCTCGAATTGCCGCCTTTGCACGGG
>JAFZKK010000053.1 GCA_017551905.1 Salinivirgaceae bacterium | reverse complement strand
GATGACCAATACCATTTTGTTGCTTCGCGCAAACCATCTTCCACATTGAATTTCGGGTTGTAACCCAATAATTTTTTCGCTTTTTCAATCGACGCTAACGAATGCGGAATATCACCCAATCGAGTTGGACCGTAAATTGGCTGAATATCTGCTATTTCCTTATCGAATTGCGACAGGTTTTCTTTCAGATAATCAAATAGTTGATTCAATGATGTGCGCTCGCCGCAAGCCGTGTTGTAAATCTGATTGACGGCTTGTGGATTGTCGGTCAGCATTGCCAAAAGGTTCATTTCCACCACATTGTCAATGTAAGTAAAATCGCGGCTGTAATCGCCTTTGCCGTTGATGGTCGGTTGCTCGTGAGCAATCAACTTCTTGACAAACAACGGAATAACCGCAGCGTATGCACTATTGGGGTCCTGTCGGCGACCGAAGACATTGAAATAGCGCAGACCGATGTATTCGGTGCCGTATGTCCGCGCAAAAACATCGGCATACAACTCATTGACATACTTCGTGATAGCATACGGCGACAACGGTCGGCCAATCACATCCTCAACCTTTGGCAGAGTGGTCGAATCGCCGTAAGTTGACGAGCTCGCTGCAAAAATGAAGCGTTTCACATTGGCGTCGCGGGCGGCAATGAGCATATTCAGAAATCCGCCGACATTCACCGCATTGGACGTGGCAGGGTCTTTAATCGAGCGCGGCACAGAACCCAACGCGGCCTCGTGCAGCACATATTCTACACCCTCAACGGCTGTTTTACAATCATCCGCATTGCGGATATCGCCTACAATAAGGCTGAAATGGTCAGGATATTTTTCGAGCAATGGGTTGATATTCTCGATGTGACCCGTCGAGAAGTTGTCGAGACAGACAACCTCATCGCCTCGCTCAAGAAGCGCCTCGCACAAATTCGAGCCTATGAATCCAGCTCCGCCTGTTACTAAAATCTTCATTTTCAATCTTTATAACGGTCTCGCAACCAAAATGCCAAACCAACTGCAAATATAATATTTGCCAGCCACCTTGATAATGAAAAGATTGAGAATAGAAATTGAAAGATGTCAGTTTGTCAAAAAATCACTCGTCCGCAATCCTCTCGTACTGTTCACGCAGCCGCGGCTCAATCACCGCCTGTGTGTAGTTCGATTTTATGCGGTTGTAAACAAATTCGCTCAACTGCCCATAACTGCCATCGGCAAGAATCTCAAGCACACGGTCGGCGTAAGCTTGGGCCGATAAGTCGCTGACTATCAGGCGGTCGGTGCCGATGACGGTGCGGCTGAATCCTTGCGGACTCGAAATTGGCACAACACCGCAACTCATTGATTCTGTGATGGAATTCGACTGCCCCTCGCGGTCAAGCGTCGATGGGTAAAGCAAAAAATGCTTGTCGAGCAAAAGCGTGCGAATACCGATGCGCGCATAGCCCGAAATGAACGTGTAGGTGCCAGGTTTGAGCGTCTGTTCCATTTGCCGAACCACTTCGCCCACATATCCGCGATGTCCTTTGCCGATGATTGTCAATGAGATATCGGTATGTTTCTGCAAAATCGAAGTCGTTTCGACAATCAGTTTCACATTTTTTTGCGGCTCGATGCGGCCAAAATAGATAAGATTGACCGTGCCTTGCGGCTTTTGCGGCAAAACTTGCGGCAAGTAACCGTCCTCAACGTAATTCGGATAATAGAAAATAGGAGTATCGGCGATTGATTTTAAAAGTGGTTCGTTCTCAATGCCTTGCGAGAAAACAACCTTCGCTATGCGGACAATTCGCGCAAAGCAAAATCTGTAAATGCCCGACCCCGATTTGTGGTACGCTTCGGCACCGCCGCCACGCATTTCGTATATTAACTTGTAACCCAACAAGTTGGCCGCTTCCGCCAAAAGATATTCGAAAAAGATTGTCGGACCGTAGAAACCCGAAATATGCACTATCGCCTTGCGCGAACCGAATAAAAGCAACGCCAAAAACGCCCCGACGCCCACAGCGGTGCGGAACGGATAGGTTGCGATTTTTACGAACTTCGATGTGGTTTGGCTGCACCGCAACTTCTTGACAACCCGCACTTTATAACCAAACTTGTGCAGCATATCGACGGTTCGTTGGTTGCCAACCTCGCCGCCGCCGTAGTACGGCTCAACGCCATTCGGCAGCGACCCGAAAAAATAAACCGTCATTGCCATAGGTTCTGTCAGCCTATCTTGCTGTATTCAAACCCCGACTCGGCCAACTCGGCGGCGTCGTAGATGTTGCGGCCGTCAATCACAAGTTTGTTTCGCATTGAGCGCGCCAGCACTTCCCAACTCGGCATTCGGAACGTTTTCCACTCTGTGACCAAAATGAGCGCGTCGGCATCGACGGTGGCGTCATACATATCCTTGCCGTAGCGTACTTTGTCGCCCACACGGCGGCGGCACTCGTCCATTGCCACAGGGTCGAAAACCTTAACAGTGCAGCCTGCGGCCACTAATTTGTCGATGAGCACCAAAGCAGGCGCCTCACGCATATCGTCGGTTTCGGGCTTGAAGGCTAATCCCCACAGTGCCACCGTTTTACCTTTCAGATTTCCGCCGAATTTCTTGTTCAGTTTTTCGAACAGAACGGCTTTTTGGCGCTCGTTCACGTCCTCGACGGCTTTGAGAACGCGCATTTGGTAGCCGTTTTGTTCGGCGGTCTTAATCAATGCTTTAACGTCTTTCGGGAAGCAACTGCCGCCGTATCCGCAGCCAGGGTAAAGGAACTTGCGGCCGATGCGGGTGTCGCTACCGATGCCTTTGCGCACCATATTCACGTCGGCGCCCACCAGCTCGCAAAGGTTGGCGATGTCGTTCATAAACGATATGCGGGTGGCCAGCATTGAGTTGGCGGCGTATTTAATCATTTCGGCCGACGGAATGTCGGTGAAAATCATTCGCTCGCTGTTGAGCATAAACGGCTTGTAGAGCCGCGCCATAATCTTCTGCGCGCGGACGCTGTCAGTGCCCACAACCACACGGTCGGGACCCATAAAATCCTTGATTGCCGCGCCCTCTTTCAAAAATTCGGGGTTCGATGCCACGTCGAACTCAACCTGCACGCCGCGCTTGTCCAGCTCTTGCTGAATGGCGGCTTTCACCTTCTGCGCCGTGCCCACAGGAACGGTCGATTTGGTTACCAGAATGGTGTATTTGCTGATATTCTGTCCGAAGGTGCGAGCCACGGCCAAAACGTATTGAAGGTCAGCGCTTCCGTCCTCGTCGGGCGGTGTGCCGACGGCCGAAAATACAACCTCAACATTGTCGAGACAGGTGCGAAGGTCGGTTGTGAAGTGCAGACGGCCAGCGGCCACATTGCGCAGCAACATTTCGTCGAGACCAGGCTCGTAGATTGGCACCTCGCCCTTTTTCAGCCGCTCAATCTTTGCGCTGTCAATATCGACGCAAGTCACGTCGATGCCCATTTCGGCAAAGCAAACGCCCGACACAAGTCCGACGTATCCTGTTCCAACAATTGCAATATTCATGATAAATTACTTAAAATCAGGCGGAGACAAACATCAGTCTTACTCATGGTGTTTGACTTCTCGGTCAGTAATGTCGCGCATCGTTTGCCAGAAATTTTTGCGCTCAATATGTGTCTTGTCTCCTATTTTCTTAAAAATCTGATAAATGCGGCTATCTTTCTTGCGTTGTGAATTCATGTAATGGAAAAAGACGAATGTCACGCAGAATCCTAAAGCCAGAACAATGTATAACTGCACATTGATTGACGCGCCCAAAAGATACGCCACAAACCATATTGCCCAAACGAACAAGTTGATAATCAGTATAGAAATGGTTGTCCCGATATGCGAAAATCCGGCTTCGATAAACAAATGGTGAAGATGTGTCTTGTCGGGGAGGAAGGGTGAATGGCCTTTCAATACACGTGTAACCATAACCCTGAGTGTATCAAAAACGGGTATCGCCAAAGTGACTAATGTGCATGGAATCAACCCCATACCATCGTTTACAAGCACCTTGCACGGCGAGTCGTCTTTCAGTATGTTCAAAACGAATATCACCATAATAACCCCCCACATCAGAGCGCCGCCGTCGCCGATGAACATTTTTGACAATTTGCCAAAAACATTATGCAAAAAGAAGGAAACAGCTGCGCCAGCGGTGACAAGTGCCAATAACGCCATCGAATAATAGCCCGCCATTATGAATATCACGCTGAACAAAATGCTTGACATGGCGCAATAGCCCGAAGAATAGCCGTCGACACCATCGATGAGGTTTATGGCGTTGATTATGCCGACAATTGTCACGATAGTCAACGGAATGGCCGCCCATTCGGGAATGATGTGCCAACCCCATAATTCGTGAAAATCGTTCGTAGTAAGTCCGCACACATATATAAAATACAGACTTACAGCTATTTCAATTATGAAACGGAACATAGGCGACAATTCGTAAATGTCATCACCAACACCTACAACCAGCATTATGACCATCGCCGCAAAAAAAGGCAGAAGGTCGGAATAGCCCATTATCAGTATTGCGCCACAAATGCTGACCGCTATGCCGAAAAAAACCGTTAGACCTCCCAACACAGGTATGGGACGACGCTGAAGTTTGCGTTCATTTGGCTGGTCTACAATATTATAGCGAAGAGCGATGTTGAGAATTACAGCGTATATTACCCATGTGGCGATGAACGCCGCCAATGCAAAAACGCATGAGTACAATATGGGCAAAAAACTATCCATCAAGCCAATCTTCGCATATCAAATTTTTTGCAATTATACTACGAATTGAAAAAAAAGATGCAATTATTTGACGAGATATTTTTACCTCTCGGCCCGCATTGGGTTTGTCAGAAAATCGTTGTACGACAAGCGGATGCCGTCCTCGAGTTCGGTTTTGTAGCGCCAGCCCAAACGCTCGGCTTTCGACACGTCGAGCAACTTGCGCGGTGTGCCGTTGGGGCGCGTGGTGTCCCATTTTATCTCGCCCGTGTAGCCAACAACTTTCGCCACAAGTTCGGTCAACGCTTTTATTGTCAACTCTTTGCCCGTTCCTGCATTGACGGTTTCGTTTCCGCTGTAGTTGTTCATCAGGAAGACGCACAAGTTGGCAAGGTCGTCAACATAAAGGAACTCGCGCAGCGGACTGCCGTCGCCCCAACACGTAACCGATTGCGCGCCAGACACTTTCGCCTCGTGGAAGCGCCGAATCAAAGCGGGCAGCACGTGGCTGTGCTCGGGGTGATAGTTGTCGTTTGGTCCGTAAAGGTTGGTTGGCATAACGCTGATGTAATCGGTGCCGTATTGGCGGTTAAGGAACTCACAGTATTTTAGGCCCGAAATCTTTGCCAGCGCATACGCTTCGTTCGTCTTCTCAAGTTCCGACGTCAGCAAGCACGATTCTTTCATTGGCTGCGGCGCCATTCGCGGATAGATACACGACGAACCCAAAAACTCAAGTTTCTTGCAACCGTTCTGCCAGGCGGCGTGTATCACATTCATTTCCAGTATCATATTCTGATACATAAAATCGGCCAGCGCGTTTTGGTTGGCCACAATGCCGCCCACCTTTGCCGCCGCCAGAAAAACATATTCGGGCTTCTCGGCCGCAAAAAACGCCTCAACGTCGGCCTGTCGGCAAAGGTCTAACTCGCTGTGAGTGCGGGTGATGATATTTGTGTAACCCTGCCGCTGCAACTCGCGCACAATGGCCGAACCCACCATTCCGCGGTGGCCAGCAACGTATATTTTTGATGCTTTTTCCATTTCCTTTTTTCGTTTAATCGGTCAATTGGTGAATCGGTGAATCGTTTTTTCTTTGTTTAGTCGGTTAACCGAATCACTTTGTTTCTTCGTTTGATTGTTTATTGTTTAATCGTTCTTTAATTGACTTTGAAAGACCGTTTATTTTATTGGCAATCTTATCGATTTGAGTTTTTAGATTATCAAATTGGTCTTGATTTATGTAAGCCAAATCAAGCGAAAGGCATATTTGGCAATATGTTTCCATAAGCGACCCGTATGATATTTCAAGAAACCGTATTTGTTCCTTTTCGGCAGTTCTTCCCATACCTTCGGCAATATTCGATGCAACAGATACCACCGCACGCTGTATCTGCGATGATAGTCCGTAATTCTCTTTCGGCGGAAAATTAGCAGTCAAATTATATATCTCTTTTACCAACGCCCTCGAGCATTGCCAAACTTCAAGTTTCTCAAAACTATACTGATACATAATTGTATTGTTTAATCGTTAATCAGTTTATCGATTCACCAATTCACCTAACCTTCGATTGTCCGATTCACCGATTCACCGATTGACCAACAAAATCCATATCGTGCTCAACCATAATCTTCACCAACTCTTCGAAACTTGTCTTGCGCGGATTCCAGCCGAGTTTGGTTTTGGCCTTTGTCGGGTCGCCTAAAAGTTGGTCAACCTCGGCAGGACGGAAATATTTCGGGTCAACCTCAACCAGAACCTTGCCCGTGGCGGTGTCGATGCCTTTCTCGTCAACACCCTCGCCTTCCCAACGCAGAGTAACGCCTAACGTCTTGAACGCCAGCGTGCAGAAGTCGCGCACGGTGTGGTATTCGCCCGTGGCAATCACAAAATCGTCGGGCTTTTCCTGTTGCAGAATCAGCCACATACACTCAACGTAATCTTTGGCGTAGCCCCAGTCGCGCAACGAGTTCAGGTTGCCCAGATAGAGCTTGTCCTGATAGCCCTGAACGATGCGGGCGGCGGCCAGCGTAATCTTGCGCGTCACGAAAGTCTCGCCACGGCGCTCGCTCTCGTGATTGAACAGAATGCCGTTGCAAGCGAACATTCCGTACGACTCGCGGTAGTTCTTCGTAATCCAAAAACCGTATTGCTTTGCCACGCCGTATGGGCTGCGCGGATAGAACGGCGTTGTCTCTTTCTGCGGCACTTCCTGCACCAGGCCGAACAGTTCCGATGTTGATGCCTGATAAAGTTTGCATTTCTTCTCAAGGCCAAGGATGCGCACTGCTTCCAACAACCGCAGCGTGCCAATGGCGTCGGCTTCGGCGGTGTATTCAGGCACGTCGAACGATACCTTCACGTGGCTCTGCGCGGCCAGGTTGTAAATCTCGTCGGGCTGCACAAGTTGGATGATGCGGATGAGCGAACTCGAGTCGGTCATATCGCCATAATGCAGATTGATAAGGCGTTTCTGCTTCATATCGCGCACCCACTCGTCGAGATAAAGGTGCTCGATGCGCCCCGTGTTGAACGACGACGAACGGCGCATAATGCCGTGAACTTCATAGTCTTTCTCTAAAAGAAATTCTGCCAGAAACGAGCCGTCCTGCCCCGTTATGCCTGTGATTAATGCTACTTTTTTGCTCATTTTAATGCTGTTTTAAATCGTCCGACAGCCGCCGTGCGACGCTTTCGGTAACGAGTTTTAAAGAAACAAAAAAGGTTGGACAATGCCCAACCTTTTATGGTGTTTTTAATTATCTGCTAATAGAAGTTCGAACGGTTGTCCTCGATGTCGGCGGCCTCGCGGATAGCCGAGAACACTTGGTATCCGGCACGTGACATATTGGTGCGTTGCAGTACAATGCGCTCACGAGCCAAATCAACATCAGCTGGTTTATCAACCGACATAAGCTGAATAACATACACGCCCGAAAGACCTTCGATAGGCTCGCTTATCTGCTGGTTGTCGAGGCAAACCATTGCAGCCTGAAGATTAGGCTCAACGCCAACTGTCGGAACTGAGTATGACGAGTAAGTTACGCTCTTGGCCTCTTTCACTTCGGTGAGAAGCTTGTCGGCTATTGTCTGAAGAGTTGATGCGCCGGCCTTAGCCTCGTTGACTTTGGCAATCAGGTATTCGGCTTTCTTCTCGTTCAGCACATTACGCATTATCACGTTTTTAACTTCGTCGAATGGAGCGATACCTTCTTTATGAAGGCCCGATACAATAGCAATAATAAACTGCTCGTCGAGTTCAAAAATCTCAGATATCTCGCCGCGGCTAGCTTTATAAGCCCAGCGGACTATTTGGCGCGAGTTGTCGAGGTTTGCCACACGATGGTCGTTGCGGCGAAGGTTGGCTGTACGAAGGTTCAGACCTTCTCTGTCAGCATTGCTTCTGAATGATTCAATACTGCGGCTGTTGCTGCCGAACTTGCTTGCACGCGCATAAATCTGGTCAACAGTCTTGTTGCTAGCAGCAATCTTATGAGCCAAAATAGCCACTTTAACTTTCTCACTTGCAGCCGATTGGTCGGTAATTTCGATTACATGATAGCCATATTGGGTTTTAACAACCGATTTGTCACCTTTCTTGCCCAAGAAACAAGCATCATTGAATTCTTTAACCATTACGCCTTCGGGAAACCAACCAAGGTCGCCGCCGTCTTGTGCCGAACCGTCGGCTGAATATTTCTTTGCCAAATCAGCAAACGAAGCGCCACTTTTCACAGCCTTTAAGATGCTGTCGGCACGCTCTTTGGCAGCCTCGTCGGTAAGTGAGCCAACAGGGCGGATAAGAATGTGGCGGGCCTTAACCGAGTCGGCAATGCGAGCCGAGCTAAGCTTGCGGGCAAGTTTGATGTAGCCGTCTTCCTCGTAAGGACCAACAACTGTGCCGTTGGCAGCGGTGAACAGTTCAACAATCGGGTCAGAAAGTTCGTCGGCTGCCAAATATTTACCGTTGAACGATATCTCTGACTCAAGATTAACATATTGTTCGATTGCGTCTTCCGATTTCGATGCGAACTCGTCTTTAGCGTCCTCAGCCCATTTTTGTGTCTCCTGCAGGTCTTCGTCTGAAGCCACAATCGGGAAAGCCACATAATAGATGTCGCGCGACTCAACTTGTTTGTATTCGTTTTTGTGTTCGTCGTAGTATTTCTTCAAATCGCTTTCCTTAACTTGAACCAGCGAGTCGGGAACTGTGCTGTAACGCAGTTGCACATAGTCGAAGTCATATTTTGTGTTCTTCTCGTTGACTTCTTTTTCAGTCTGAAGCGTTGTCGGGTACATTCCCATGCCGACAATCGAGATGAACTTCTGGTCTTTTTTGTTCTCAATCAGGCTTCTTTCAAATGCGGCCCATTGCACAGAAGCCTGACCGCTGGGGTCTTCGTCTTTGCTCTTAAGGAACTGCATAACCAGATTGCGGTCGAACTGGCCGGTGGTGCGGTCTTGGAAGATAGGCACTTGTTTAATCTGCGGGTCGATAGTGTTGCCAGCAACCATGTCGAAAACCTCGTCGGGAGTAACATTGATGCCAATGTTCTCATACTCAGCCTCGATTACGAAACGGCGGATAAGCTGTTCCCAAGTTTGCTCTTGAATCTGGTCAGCAACAGCCGACTCAACAGAATTCTGTTGGTAATTCTGCTTGTAAAGCTCGGTGTTTTCATCGACAAGAGCCTGATAGTTCTGGATTGGAATGGTGTTGCCATTTATCTCGCCCACTGCGGTGCGTGAGCTGCCGATAGTTCCGTCGGCCTTGAAAAGGTCACCAACAATAAATGCTAATAATGCGATAGCGACAATAATGGCGGCCAAAAGTCCCATGTGGTCGCGTATTTTCTGTAAAGTTGCCATTTTTTATTTTTTAAAGGTTTTATTTCAAATTATTTAAATCTTCCTATCAAATCCATCGCAATAAATGCCAACAGAGCCAACGCGATAACGATTGTCATCACTATTCCGGCGCCACCGCGCATCTTCTGTAAAATCGACATTTTTGTTTAAGACTTTATCTCAAAAATTTAGGCTACGAATATAGCAATTTTTACAAACGGCGTGGAAAAAAGGAAACTTTGTGCTTTTGTTAAATCCATGCTGAATATCAATGTATTACAAAAGTGATTTTGTCATAAACTGTTGTCTTTTACGCATTGTGCGCCTCTCGAAGGCGAAAGTTTACAATTGCGGCGTTAAAGTTTTGCCGCCAGTCGGAGGCTACGGCTCTATCACCAAATCGACAAGTTCGATTTTAGTTGACGACGCGCGCAGAATGGTGAACTTGAACTGGTCGAAGGCAACCACGTCTTTCACCTTCGGAATGGCGCCATAGTGTGCAAGAATCAGTCCGGCAAGCGTCTCGTACTCCTCCGATGTTGGGATGTTGAGCTCGTATTTCTCGTTGATGTAATCAATTTCGAGACGGGCCGAGAATAGAAAATGGTTGCTCGACAGCCGGTGCTCACGGTAGCGTTTTTTGTCGTGCTCGTCCTGAATGTCGCCCACAATCTCTTCCAAGATGTCCTCCATTGTCACAATGCCCGATGTTCCGCCAAACTCGTCAACCACCAAGGCTATGCTGCGTCGGTTCTGAATGAACAGCGCCAGAAGTTTGTTGGCCGGCATTGTCTCGGGCACAATGGGCAGGTCGCGGGTGATGTCGGCAATGTTGGTCGCCTTCCGGAACATCGAAATGGACGGCGCAAAACCGATGATATTGTCGATAGAGCCTTTATAGACAATGATTTTCGACAGTCCGCTACTGATAAACAGCCGGTTAAGGTTTGGTATGGTGTCGGTTACCGATATGGCCACAATCTCAGGCCTGGGCACCATGCACTCGCGTAGCTTGACATTCGAGAAATCGAGGGCGTTGCGGAACAGTTTGACATCGTTCGACTCCTCGTCGGGTTGCACCTGAGTTGCGGGTTTTTTGAACAGCGAGTCCCAGTCAACCGCACCCCAGTACGAAGGGTCATCGACAGTGATATGTTTGTTTGGAAACCTATTGACTATCAGCTTCGAAAAGCCGAAAACCACACGTGTCACCAAGAAGAATAGGTAGTAGAACAACGCCGCCGGCAAAGCTATCGTTTTAAGTATGCCGGCCGATTCACGGCGAAAGAATAGCTTGGGAAGTATCTCGCCTGCAGTAAGATAGAGCAACATGGCCACAACTATCTGCGCGGCAAGCACCACCAGAATGTTGGGCGCCAAGTATGCAAAATGACGAACAGCCACAATCTGTGTCAATGTCGCCAACAGTATCATTATCAATATATTGCCAGTGATTATGGTTGCGTAATACTGTGCCGGACGGTTGGTGTACAGCTCAATTATCTGCGAGAAATGACGGTCTTGCTTTTTGTCGAGCTCGATGCGCAGCTTGTTGGCCGACACAAACGCCACCTCCATAGCCGTGAAGAAAAACGCGCCTATGAGCAATACCAATATTAATATATAGTGTATCATCGCCTTTTGTTTTGGCAAATTTAAAAATCAATTTGTTACAAGCCGAAAAAAAGAAAAGCCGCAAGACCTTGGCTCTCCAAAATCTTGCGGCGCTTTTAACTAAAGGGCTATAGGACAGAAGGTTTGAGTCGATTTTCGGATTCGAACCTTCTGCCCATTGTCAATTATCGGTTAATCATAACACGTTTGGCTGTGGTGCCTGTTTTTACAACGTAAACGCCTGTATGGGTGACGGTTATCGTCGTTTCAACGCCACGGTAAACCAATCCGCCCATTACGTTGTAAACAAAGATTTCGTCGGTAGCGTTCTCAACAACAATGGTGTTGCTTGTGGCGTAGATGTTGACAACTGGAGCGTCAGTTTCGGCGATGGCGGTTGCAGGATTGTTTTCTTCCTGATTTTCTTCACCTTGGTTTTCATTGCCGCCTTGGTTTCCATTTCCGTTTCCTTCGCCGCCTTCATTATTTCCACCTTGATTCTCGTTGCCATTTTCGTTACCATTTCCACCTTGGTTTTCGTTACCACCTTCGTTTCCATTTCCTTCGCCGCCTTCATTGTTTTCGCCTTGATTCTCACTTCCGTTATCAGTCAGCATCGGGATAACGATTTGTGCTACAATAGTATCGCCACAAACTGAGCAATGTGAACCTTCTGTAAGGCCAGTCGATGTGGTGGTTGCAGCCACTGCCGCATCAACAACCACCGTGTGGCCGTTAGCCGGAGTGGTGATGTGAGTGCGGCTGACCTCAACATGGCAAACCGAGCAATAGACAACAGAGTCGTAAGAGCCAGACTCGATGCACGTAGATGACATTATGTTCTCGAACAGAACGCTGTCGGCTTTGTGGCCGAGAGAATCGATGCTGTGGCCTTGCCCGTAAACTAGGCCGCAGAGTGCGCAGCAAGTGTCGCCGCTGTAACCAACCTCAGTGCAAGTAGGCTCAATAGCTAGAAGAACGCTGGTTTCTCCGTCATGGGCGCACACATTGCGCGTAATGGTGATATTGACACTCTCAACCTCGTAGTTTCCCTTGTCGGTGCCTTCATAGTTGGCGGTGGCGGTGTTTTCGCCGAGTTCAAGTGCCTTGTTTTCAGCCCATTGCCACTTCTCGGGCAGCTCAATATATTTGGTATCAATGAATTTGGTTTCCATTGTTGCTTCAGGCTTGTTGGGCGCTTCGACAGCCTTGTTGATAGTTAGCGCGCCATCCACTATAACAAATTCAACATCGGCGTAGTTAGAGTTCTGGTTGCTGAAATCAGCTGCCGAAAGTTCCATTGGGTAAGTGCCGGCGTTGGTGCCACTAACAGTTGAATCACCATTGAAACTGAAATCAGATTCAGAATAGATGTTAAGCTCATCGTTGATGCTGACGGTATATCCTTCAACTTTCTGTCCGGCAGTGTTATAGACAACCACACCACTATTTTCGGTAATGGTTACAACAACGCCAGTTTTGGCTGTTATGCTGTAAGTTGCCGAGCCGCTTATGGTGTAGTTTCCATTGGCCTTGTCGGTAATTGTTACACTCTTGCCTCCAACATTGGTGACATCTTCTGTCGTAGTTATGGTGTATTCCGATGGGTTAATCGTTGTTTCGCCGTCTTTCACGGTTATTGTCGGCGTTTGTGCTGTGCCATTATAGGTGAACGATGTCTGGCTTAACTCGATTGTCGGGTTCGAGACTGTTTTTGCCGCAATGCTAAACTGCGTGGTTTTTGCTTCTGGCAGTTTATAGTTGGCATTGTTCAAAGCTGATGCAGTGGCAGTGTACGAGCCAGCATTTGTCTGTTCGCCTGTTACGGTTACGGTGCAAGCATCATTGCCACACAAACCAGTTGCTGAAGCTGTCGGTTTTTGTGCTGAGCCATTATAAGTTAAAGAGGTGTTCTCCCATCCAAGTGTCACTTCTTTCTTGTTAATAGTGAAAGATTTGGTTTTTTCTGCCGGCAGTTTGTAGTTGGCGTTACTCAAACTTGTTGCCGTAGCGGTGTAGGTGTCGGCTGCGGTTCCGGCACCTTCAACAGTAACCGTGCAAGCGTCGGTGCCGCACAAACCACCGGCTGTAGCTGTCGGCAACTGGGCTGTGCCATCGTATGTAAAGGTTGTTTCTCCCCAATTTAGCGTCACTTCTTTTTGTTCAATTGCAAATGTCTTGCTGATGGTTCCGTTCCACGTTGCGGTTGCATTTGTGCCAACATTCACGTTGTTCTGATAAGTTACTGTTGCTGTGCCTGCGTATGTGAACAGTTTGCCGCACATTGTACGACCAACAGTAACATCAAGCCCATTCTCAAGAGTGTAGGCCGAACCTTTGTAGGTATAACTAGTAGCATTGAATGTTATGTCGGAATCCGTAAGGTTTTCGAAAACAAAACTGCCGTTGCCGCTGAAGTTGAATCCCGAAATATTTCCGTTGCAGACCATTCTGCCATTGTTTATGAGAGCACGAGTGGTAAGTGTTGAGATTGAGGCGTCGGCAGGAATAACCAATGTTTGGCCAGCCTCAACGGTATAGTCTTCCAACAATACCACATTGCCCGAAACAGTGATTGTGTTGTCCTCGGTAACAAGCATTCCCACGCGGTCGTGCGAATTATCAAGCACAGGGCCTGCGTCCTCGCCAACCGTTTGGAACCACGGACCTTCGTTGGTGCCGCCGTTCAAAAGCAAGGCAATAGCACCGCAAGCAAACTCGTCGGATGTCTTGGATATGGTTCCTTCTTGGTCACTAGCGGTTTGGCCATGAGAACTACATCCAACACCATTTTGCACAACAGCACCATCATTTGCGCAACCAGCCAGATAATAGCATTTGGTTTGTTTTCCTTGACCGCCGCAAATGCCACCGACGTAGTTGGTAGTTCCTGTGACTACACCGATGTTATAACAGTTGCTCATGCTTATAGATGCATCATTACCAAAACCGCAAACGCCACCAACATAGTATTCTCCAGAAACTGCACCAGTATTGTAACAATTAGTAGTTGTTTTCCAACCACCAGTAATACCACCAACCGAATTGCTTCCAGAAATAGAGCCAGTGTTATAGCTGTAAGAAACAACGCAATCGCTTCCGCAAATACCTCCTGTCTCAAATCCTCCTTTTATTGTACCAGTATTGTAGCAATTGGTTATTGTTCCTCGATATCCACAAATACCACCGGTCTTTTCGTTACCTTTAATCTCTCCAGTGTTATAGCTGTTGGTTACTGAGTTACTAGTACTATTCATATAACCAACAATTCCTCCCGCAAATTTTGCATAACTTTCAACATTACCAGTATTGTAGCAATTCTCTATTGAAGAAGAGTTTTTCATGTATCCAGCAATGCCGCCCGTAGATGCATCACTACTGACATCATTATTTCCTTTTGAATATACTTTTCCTATGTTATAGCATTCTTTTATTTTCCCACTTGAGAAGATGCCGCAAATACCACCAACATATCTCATTTTTCCAGAGATATATCCTGCGTTATGGCAACCCTCAATTATTGCCGTTGTTGATTTGTAATCCAAAGCTCCACAAATGCCTCCAGCCCCACTATTTGTAAAATCAGCATAAATAGTAGCTGAATTGTGGCAATTGGTAATTCGAGAATCACCACCGGTCACATAACCGCAAATGCCACCTACATATTGATAAGCACTAAAATAAGAATCTGCGATGCTGGTATTCTTAATAGTGGCATTACTTGCGTATCCAAACAAGCCGATATTAACATTCGAAGATTCATTATTATTATAATACAAACCACTGATAGTATGTCCGTTACCGTCAAACGTTCCTTCATATTTATTGGTGTTTGTACCTATCGGAGTCCAAACTGTAAAATTGCTGCCGTTGCCATTGAGGGCGCCTGAGCCGTCGGTTTTCAGCACATTGCTGTTTACTGTAATGTCGCTCATCAAGACGGCGTTTGCATTAGGTTTGCCGCCATTCACTATATCGGCAAAACCATACAACTGGCTGACGTTTGATATTACATAATATCCTATATAGTCTGAAGTAAGCCCCAGCGTCTGGTAATTGCTTTGCGACACGACTGCAATTTCGGGTATAAATGTGGCGGTATAGGTTTTTGTCTCATTAGCTGTAATATTATGTGTTTGCGCTCCGCCATCGCTCCAATTGGCAAACATATATCCTGTTTTTGGTGTTGCTTTAAGTGACACCGACGTGCCGTGCATATAGGTTCCACCGCCTGTGACAGTTCCATAGTTTGTGTTGTTAGACACAACGGTTATAATCTTTGCCCAATAAACATTTCCGCTATACCAGGAATTATTCCACCCTGATGGTTTTTCTGTAGCTTCACAATATATATTAGTTACTCGCACACCATTATATGCGATTGTCGTAACAGTTTTCGGAATAGTGATTGAAGAAAAACCGCACCCATAGAAAGCGTCTTCTTCAATAGTTGTTATTTTACTTGGAATGGTAAGTGATGTTAAGTTTGAGCATTCATAAAAAGCACCTGCGCCAATAGTTGTAACTGTGCTGGGAAACGTATATGATGAACCTGTTTTCGCGGCAGGGTATTTGACGATTTTTGTTTTGCCTTTGTTATACAATACATAATCGTCTGCCGAATAGTAATTTGAACTCGATGATACATAAAACTTTGACAAATTGGTGCAGCCGTTAAAAGCAGAAGCGCTCACATTGCTGACTTTTTCTGGTATGGTGAATTCTTTAAGACCTGTGCAAAGATAAAACGCTCCGCTTGCTATTGTTGTAACATTAGTGTGCCCGGTAACGGAACTCAGCTTTGAGCATCCTTCAAAAGCACAATACCCAATAGTTGTGGCATTTGAGGGTATTTTTATCGATTCCAAACTCGTACAATAACAGAAAGCATTTTGGGGAATAGTTGTGATATTGTAACTTAATGTAACGGTTGTAAGATTGGAGCATCCATTAAAAACACCTTCGCCTAATGTCGTTTCTGAACTTGCCATTTTGAATGTGCCCATTCTGGTGCAACCATTAAAAGCATACTTTCCAATGCTTTGAAGAGCATTTCCTGTTTCCATACCGCCAAACTTGGTACAACCATTAAAAGCATATTCTCCAATACTTTGAAGAGAGGCTCCCGTTTCAACGCCGGTCAAACTGGTGCAATTATTAAAAGCATAATCGCCAATGGTTTGTAATACGCACGTTTGCCCGTTGTAAGAGACTTCAATAAGATTGGTACATCCAGAAAATGCATAATTGCCAATTCTAACAACTTTCTTGAGATAAACCCTCGTAAGACTGGTACACCCTGCAAATGCATAATTGCCAATATAACTTATGTAATTAATACCAGATATCGAAGACAGCTTAGAACAACCTTCGAATGCATTCGCACCAATGCTTTGAACGCCCGATTCGAATTGTATATATTCCAGATATTTTTTGTTCTTAAATGCACCTTCACCAATAGCATTAACTGTATATGATTTGCCTCCATATTCAACTGTGTTTCCAATCCTTATATCTGCCGCATTACTACTACAACTTATAACCTTTGCTGTAGTAAGGGACGTTATTTCATACGTTATGTCAAGGTCAGTAAAAGTTGTTTCCGCCCACGTGGCCGCAGTGCTGCAAATCAGCGTGGCCGCTGTCAGAAATAGATTTTGTAATGCTCTTTTCATAATAAATTGATTTTAAATATTATATGTAAAAATAGTTATTCAATGCTTTTTACCAAATCACTCCAATTAAAACACAGCAAATGGCTATAAGCGCCAGAAGCGTGCAAACTAAAATGCTTATAAAAGTGCGTCTCGCTTTCATAAGAATAGATGTTTAAATGTTGGTTTTGGTTGCGTGCGGGTGACGGAAAATGTAGTTGTAACCCATTGCCAGAATCATAATAGTTGCGCAAATCATAGTTTTTAAGTTTTAAGTTATAAGTTTTCAAAGTTTAAAGTTCAAAGTTTAAAGTTCAAAGTTTAAAGTTGAGAGGTTTAGAAGTTTAGAGTTTAGCAACCTTATGCCTTTTGCCTTATGCCTTTTTGCCTCTTCAGTAATCATTACTCTTTAATCATTAATCATTACACATTTCTCATTGTTTTTCTTGCGTTTCAAATGTCGGCAGGGCATTTTAACTGTGCAATACTCCAAAAATGAACGGCGGGTTTGACTTAACGAACGGCGGGTTTCAACTAACGAACGGCAGGTTTGACTTAACGAACGGTTTTTGAAAATGGGCAAAATCGAGGATTTTTCGGGCTGTTTTTGAGCGAAATTTGGGGGGGAACGCGGATTTTTGGTTTCTAACCACCAAAATGTTTAACCACGGAACACGCGAAAAACACGGAAAATTTATAAAACGCAAGCGTTTTTTGGGTTGGATTATCGCTTCGCGAAAAATTGTAAGAAAATTTTGAATAAAATTTATAAAAAATTGATTAATAAAATTTTATATCAATTTTAAATTAAATTTTCTAAAAATTTCCGCCCGATAGGGCATAACTAATATTGGGTTAATTTGGTTAGGTATTAATCCCCGCCAAATCGCGCAAAACCTTCGATGCACAGAAAATTCCGAACATTGCCGGCATATACGATATGGTGCCGACAGTCGATTTTTTGTTTTCCTCGTCGTCAATCTCGAGCACGGCGGCTTTGTCGGTCAGTTCCGTTGAGAAAACCACGGGCACGCCGCGGTCGATTCCTTTGCGGTGCAAGCGTTTGCGTATCGATTTTGCAAGTTTGCAGTTGTAGGTTTTGCTGATGTCGGCAATGGCGATTTTCGACGGGTCGGTTTTGCCGCCGGCGCCCATACTACTCACAATCTTTAGGTTACGATTCAGACAATGAAGAATCAAGAACACTTTGGGCGAGATGGTGTCGATGGCGTCAACCACGTAATCGTACTCGTTATCAAGCATTTGCTCCATTCGTTCGTCTTTCACAAAATCGTTTATCACGGTCAGGTCGATGGCGGGATTGATGTCGCGCAGGCGGGCGGCCATAACCTCGGCTTTCGGCTTGCCCAATTGGCTGCAAGTGGCCAACAGCTGGCGGTTGAGGTTGCTCGGGTTCACTTTGTCGCCATCGACAATGGTCATCCGGCCAACGCCGGCGCGTGTAATCATTTCGGCCGCGTAGGCGCCCACGCCGCCAAGGCCAACAACCAGCACGTGTTTGTGCCGCAGCTGTTCAAGTTTCTCGCTGCCCAGCAGAAGTTCTGTACGTTCTAACCAATTGTCGCCCATTTGTTGCCGAAAATGCTGATTAAATTATTGAATATTATTTCTTTAAGTTCGTCGGTTGAGACGTTTTTCAGCCTAGCCGCAAAGTTATAAATATCATCGATTCCGATGTCTTTTGTGTCGGTTTCAAGAAATATGCAATCGTTTGGGATGCCTGCGAAAGTTTTTTGTAACTCGTTGTTATTCAGTAATTGATGGCCAAACGACAACATTGCGCCGTGCCGCAGAAGTTGGTTTGCGGTGGTGGCGTTGCCATTGAATCCGTGAAAAATCATTTTCACCGTCGGCTCGTGTTGCAAAATTTGCAAAAAGTCGGAATAGGCTCTTACACAATGAATTACCATCGGCAGATGGTACTGTTTTGCCAAATCCAATTGCACCGCAAAAACATCTTTCTGCCGTTCAATGTCGGTTTCAATGGCTCGGTCGAGGCCGGCCTCGCCAATGGCCGCTATTTTTCCGTCGCGGCAAAGGCGGTCGATTGCGTCAAGCGTTTGTTGGTGGTCGCATTTTCCAACCTGCCACGGATGCAGTCCTGCCGATACGAAATTGCTGTCGGGCAACGAGTTACAATCATCAGCATTGACAAGTTCTATGCCCAAGCCGCTGGCCTTGTGGGTGTGAATGTTGACGAACGGAGGCAGCATTATTCGAAATATTTGTCGAGCTCGGGTGCGCGCGACAGCTTGCCATCGACAGTGACAACCGTTGTGATTGTGGCGTCGGCGCAGACCTGGCGCTCGGGTAGCAGCAGTATCTTCTGGTGGAACAGCATTTTAAAGCCATCGCGTTCGGCCGTGGTGGTCACCACAAACTCGTCGCGGCTGCGCAACGGACGTTTGTAGCGTATATCGACGCGGGCCACTACCACATAAATGTTCTTCTCGACAAGCTCGGCAAAGCTGATGCCGCGCTCAATGCACATCTCGTGGCGTGCGTGCTCAAAATAGTGTTGGTAGTTGGCGTTGTTCACAATGCCTTCCATATCGCACTCGTAGTCGCGGACCTTCATTTGAAGCTCGTGTGTCTTGTTTTCCATTGTTTTATCTCTGTTTCTGAAAAAAATCGGCTCAAAAATATAATTTTTTGGGCTATCGTTTGCAGAGTTGTAAATGTCAGTGCCATAAAGAAATGCTATATAAAATTATTGTTAAATAGAATTATGCAAACGTTGTACTAAAAACTGATTTTTAGGCAGTTGCGGATTGTCGCCGTATATTTGCACCGCAATCGGAAAGAAACACATCACGGTTGCTTTCGGAAAGAAAAAGTTTAGTGGTTATTAGTGGTATATAGTTGTGTGCGAGTTTGCTTTAAAGCGGCTCGCATTTCTATTTTATGCCGATATTAAATAATCCGTCCGCGGTCGGCAAACCGCAAAATAGGCTTATCTTTGCGCTATGAGTTTGCACCATCTGACACTTACAAATTTCAAAAATTATCAGTCGCTTGAGGCCGATTTTTCGGCGCGTATCAACTGCATCACGGGCGACAACGGCGAGGGCAAGACCAACATTCTCGACGCCATATATTATATGTCGTTCTGCAAAAGTTTTTTCACCAGCCTCGATTCGCAGAATATCCGCCACGGCGAGCAGTTTTTCATTATACAGGGACAGTACGATTTTGACGGGCAGACCGAAGAAATCTATTGCGGCTTTGAGCCGGGCAAGCGCAAGCGGTTCAAACGCAACAAGAAGGAGTACGAGCGTTTTGCCGACCACATCGGGCTGATACCGCTTGTAATGGTGTCGCCCTACGACATCAACCTGATAATTGGCGGCAGCGACGAGCGGCGCAAATTCATCGACGGCATAATATCGCAGTTCGATAAGGAATATCTGTTACATTATCAGCGATATACAAAGATTTTGGCGCAACGCAACCATTTGCTCAAAGAGACTCCGCAAACGTGGCAGATTGACGAGGATATTCTCCAGATTTATGACGACCAGCTTGCCGAATCAGGGCAGTTAATCTATCAGCGGCGAAAAAATTTCGTTACGGAAATCGAGCCCATCTTCCAACGTTATTTTGAGACTATATCGCGAGGTAAGGAGAAGGTTTCGCTCGAGTATCAGACCACGCTCGACGAGAAGCCGCTCAGTCAGCAGCTGCGCGACAACCGCGCCATCGACTTGGCCACACGTTACACCAATTTCGGCGTTCACAAAGACGACCTTGAGTTGGGAATGTCGGGGCAGCCAATCAAGCGTCTGGGTTCGCAAGGCCAGCAGAAAACCTATCTTGTAGCGATGAAACTTGCTCAGTTTGAATATATTGGAAAACTCTGCGGACAAAAGCCTATTCTGTTGCTCGACGATATTTTCGACAAGCTCGACCAGTCGCGCGTGGAGCAGATTGTCAACCTTGTGGCGCAAAACAACTTTGGTCAGATTTTCATCACCGACACCAGCGCCGACCGCATAAAAGAGGTTTTGCAGAAAGTGGGGGGCGAGCACCGGCACTATAATCTTAAGGACAATTCACTAACACCTATAATATAATATGCGCAGACAGACAACATCGACAATCGGCGAAGCCTTATCGCTTTGGATAGAGGAGATGAAATTGCGGTCAAAAGTGGAGGAGACGCGGCTAATGGCGGCTTGGAATCCTATAGTCGGGCCTCTGATAGCCGCAAAAACGCGCGACCTGTATGTAAAAAACCGCACATTATATGTTAGTGTCGATTCGTCGGTTATTCGCCGCGAATTGCTGATAGCCAAAGAAAAACTGATATCGCAGCTCAACGATGCGAGCGGCGGCGACGTTATCAGCGACATAGTTTTTCGATAAAAACACAATTTATTTTGTTGTAAGGTTGCAAATAACCGAATTTTATTAATTTTGGCACTTGTTATGTGTTGAGTACAAAGTATTTTTGCTCGCACAGGCAACTAATTATAGCGAGATTACTTTAATTTAATTATTTATTATGAAAAAGTTAAACGTTTGTATTTTAGCATCTTGCGTTTTGGCATTAACCGCTTGCGGCGGCATGCAGAAAATGGCGGATATGGCAAATCAGGTACGTTACGATGTGAATCCCAAAGTACTTGAAATGCATGGTGACAGTGTGGAAGTTGAAATCAGTGTGACTTTCCCTCCAAAGTATTTCGTGGCTGAGGCCAGCTTGGAAATCGTTCCGGTTTTGAAGTATGAAGGTGGTGAAAAAGCATTTGAGGCAAAAACTATCCAAGGTGAGAAAGTTCAGGCTAACAACGAGGTTTGCTCGTTTGCCAATGGTGGAACTTTCAAGTTGAAATCGAAAATTGCTTTTGAAGAGGCAATGCGCAGCTCTGAGTTGTATGCTCGTGCAACAGCTTCAATGAAAGGCAAATCGGTAAATGTTCCGGAGCAGAAAATTGCCGACGGCGTTATGTCAACAGCTTTGTTGCTCGACAACAATGCAAAGACTATCGCAGCTGCCGACAAATTCCAACGCATTTCGACTAACGAAAAGGGCGCAACTCTGTTCTTCGTTATCAACAAAGCCGACATCACCAACAAGGAGTTGAATAAAGAAGAGGTTGCCGCTTTGAAGAAATTCTTGAAAGACGCTGCCGCTGACGAGCGCACTGAGATTAAGGGTATCACCATCTCGGCTTACGCTTCACCTGATGGCGAGGAGTCACTCAACGACAAGTTGGCTGCCAACCGTATGAACAACTCTAACAAATTCTTCCAGCAAGAACTTAAGAAGGCTAAAATCAAAGCCGACGAGTCAGTTTTCAACAAATCATCTTTGGCTGAGGACTGGGACGGTTTCAAAACTTTGATGCAACAGTCTGACATTCAGGATAAGGAACTCATCCTTCGCGTTCTCTCAATGTATTCTGACCCTGTTGTTCGCGAGAAAGAAATCAAGAACATCTCTGCAGCTTACGAAGAGATTGCTGAGAAGATTCTTCCTCAACTCCGTCGTTCTAAACTGACTGTAAACATTGCAGTTATCGGTCACTCTGACGAGGAAATCAAAGACTTGGTTGCTTCTAATCCTGATACTTTGTCAGTTGAGGAGTTGCTTTACGCTGCTACTCTTACCAACGACAATGCTGAGAAACTTTCTATCTATCAGAAAGCTGCCAACAAATATCCTGAGGATTGGAGAACAATCAACAACGTTGGTCACATCAACTTCCTGATGGGCAATGTTGACGAGGCAAAAGCCGCTTTCGAGAAAGCAAAAGGCATCGACGCTTCTAACACAACAGTATTGAACAACCTTGGCGCTTGCGCATACGCTGAAGGCGACGCAGTTGCAGCTAAAGAGTATTTTGACGCTGCTGCCGGTGCTGGCAACGAGGTTAGCTACAACCAAGCAGTTATCGCTACTAAGAAGGGTGACTATGAGACAGCTCTCAACCTCTTCTCAAGCAGCCGCTTCGATTCGTTCAACTGGGCTTTGGCTAAATTGCTCAACTATTCGAATACCAAAAACCAGGATGTATTTGACGCATCGCTTGGTATCCTGAATAAGATTGAAGACCAGAACGACCCGAAGATTGCTTATCTGAAGGCTGTCATCAGCGCTCGCAAACAAGACAAAGACGGCATCATCAACAACTTGAAGGTTGCTGTTGAGAAAGACGCTGCTCTTGGCGCATACGCTGCAAAGGATATTGAGTTCGCTCAATATGCTGACGACGCTGACTTCCAAAGTGTTGCTAAATAATTATTAGACATTCATTAATAGGAGCCGTCCGAATTGGGCGGCTCTTTTTTTTGTGCCAACTTCAGTCAAAAACAACAGTTTGTTATTAGTGAGGTGTCGGAAAACAGGATTTATTAGCTTTGCAAAAAAAATGCGTGCGTCAATATCCATATTATTGGTTTTCGTCAGTCTGTTTGCCTCTGCGCAAGACGGCATCATCCGAGTACATATCGACGGCAATTTCTATTCAACGCCCATTGTCACAACCGATGGCAATGTTGTTATTGCGTCGCACAACAAAACGATGTATCTGTTCAACAGCCGCGGTGAGCAGCAAAATTCGTACACCACAAAAGGGTGGATTCATGCCACTCCGGCGCAGCTATCCGACGGCCAAATAGCCATTGGCAGCTACGACAAGCGGTTCTATTTCTTTGACAAAGACGGCAATTTCCAGAAGTCGATAAGCCCCAAGGCGGGTAAGATTTTTACTGAGCCGGTTGAGGTAGGAACGGGAAAAATTGCCTTTGGAACTGGACGTGGAAAGGTTATGTTTTATGACCTTAAAGCCGACTCGCTATATTACGCCAAAGTCGGGCACATAATGCACGGCTCGCCCCTTACATTGTCGAACGGCAAGGTGGCGATTGGTGGCAACGGACGCCGTGTTTTTATTATTGACTCTGCGGCTCACGTCTGTGCAAAATACAAGACAAAGGGCTGGGTTATGCACTCAAAACCAACCGAAACCGCTGATGGACAGATAATTGTTGGCTCATACGACAAACACTTGCATTCAATCGACACGGCAGCTCAGCTTAATTGGAAGTATAAAACCAAAGGACGCATCCACAGCTCGGTTCTTCAGACACCTGACGGTAACATTGTTTTCGGTTCGTTCGACAAGAATGTTTATTGCTTAAGTGCCGACGGCAAGCTGATAAACAAATATACAACGGGGAATAGAGTTGTGTCGTCGCCGGCTATGGTTGGCGATTCGATGTTTGTCGTCTGCGGCATCGATGGCGGAGTTTATTTTTTCAGCACTAAAGGCGAATTGCTTGGCAAGTTCCAAGCCGACGGCAAATTCTTCTCAACGCCTGTTACCATGCACGACGGCACGGTTTTCTGTTGCACAATGAAAGGCTCTCTTTATTTCATCAGTCGTGAGGCTGTTGAGCGAATTATCTCAAAATCAGCGGATTTGTAACAAAAAGCAATTCCGTTTTCGATTTGTTATTGCATAAAAAAAGGCTCCTTTGTGGAGCCCTTTTCAATTTTATAGGAATGTCAAAAAAATCTGTTTTTAACGGAAACTTCCGCCGTATTTCACAACCTCGCTGTTGCGGTTGATTACAAGGAACGGAATGGTTGCGTCGTAATTCGGGTCGTCTTTCACCATTTTCTTGTATTTGTTGATGATGAGCACAACCAAGTCAGAGTCGATGTTGACGCTGAATTTCAGAATCTCATCCTCAAACACCTTTCCTTTTTTGGCGGTTTTTATACCATATATAATGTTCTTTTTGTCGAGCAGTTTCTTGGTGAAGTAGATATTGTTCTCCATATCCTTCTTCATATACTCGTTTTCGATATATGGCTTGATAATGTTGATGTTGCAGTTATAGTATTTCGACAGATAGACAACCCACTGCAGCGTTTCCTTCATCTTCTTGTCGTTGTCGAGCGGAACAACAATCTCCTTGTAGTAGGCGTGTGTCGGCGCTGTTGTGGTAATGATGAACGGAATATCGATAACTGAAAGCATATCAGTTATTTCGCGGATATCCAACGTCTGTTTCTCCGTCAGTTTGTATGTGCGTCCGCAGACTACCAGATTGGCGTTGGCGTCTTTGACAAGTGCGTCCACTACTTTCGATTTAGTGCCAATCTCGACATCGATGAAGATGCGCACCGGGTCAAGATTGTATTTGCTCACTATTTCGGCTGCCGCTTCTTTGATTTTCACTTTTTCAGCTTCATATTCAGCCTGTTTTGCCGATTTGCTGCCGAACAAACCCGCTTCCTTAATAAATCTAACCAACATGATTTGGTTATCAACCTCATTGGCAAGCAGTATTGCGTGCTGCAATGCTATTTCACTTGCTTCTGAATAGTCCCAAGGAACAATAATGACGTCTTTTCTTGTCTTAGCCATATCCTATAAAAATAAGAGTTACAAATTTATTTATTTTTCTCTTTAACTAATTGTCTAATTGCTTCTAACTGATTGTTTTTATTTACATCGCGCATTTGTTTTGCCGAATTTGTAAAATATTGATGTCCTTCGATAAACTTTATCTGCATCATATTCCACTTATCGATGTCGTCTTCAATGGCACCGCGCTCGCGCAATTCACGGTACAGATTTCCCGAAACAGGAATGAAATCGGCGCGGCCGAGGTAATCCAAATCGGCGTCGCAGATTATCTGTTCGAGCAGTGTGACTGGCTTCGGCGGCAGCTTGGTTTTCATTATCAAGTTGCAGATGAAGTCAATTTGCTCGGGCGTGTAATCGAACTTGGGAAGATACTCGCGGGCTATTTCGCACCCCGATTCCTCGTGGTCTTTGTAGGTGCGGGTGAAGCCCGTGTCGTGGAAGAGCGCTGCGGTTTTCAGCATCAGCATCTCCTCGTCGTTGATGCCCTCGTGGCGGCCGATAATCTCAACCTGTGTTGTCACATCGATTGTATGTTTCAGGTTGTGGTAATACAGGTTTTTCGGCAGTTTCTCCTCAAGCATGTTGAGTACAACCTCCTCAATGTCGTCGTAGCGGACAAGCCCGAGCCGTGTGCGGAATGCCTGGTTCGGTTTCACTCCTAATCCGTTGACTGACAGATGCGGACGGAAGCCTTCAATCAGGTACATGTCAATCTCGCCCTTGTATTTGACAGGCATCTTGCCCCAGTATTGGCAAACGAAATAGTCTTTCACAAGCTCGTATGTCATGCCGGTGATGTTCACTTTGTTTACCTGTCCCGACGCCTCCATGCGGCTTGCGATGTTGACGGTGTCGCCCCAAATCTCAAGTTTCTTTTTACTGTTGACGGTGTTGCTGTTGCAGAACACAGGACCGGTATGTACGCCGATGCGCAGGTTCCAGCTTTGTTTGTCTTCGTATTGGAGTTTTATGTTCTGCATGTATTGGTACATCTCAAACGCCGCCAGTACAACCTCAATCGGGTTTGTGCGGTTTTTCTGCGGAATGCCGCCGGCGCACATGTAGATGTCACCAACCGATTTAATTTTCTCGATATGGAACTTCTTGACAACCTCGTCGAAGTGGTAGAAGAATCGGTCCAAGTCGTCGATAAGTTGCTCGGCGTTGTCGTTCTTCGATATGTTTGAAAATCCGTGAACGTCTGAGAACAAGACAGTTGCCATTTTGAAGCGAATGGTTTTCTCGCGGCTCTTTTCCGATGCTTTCAGCTTTTCGAATTCCTCCTTCGGCATATAGTTGGCCAGCATCTCGTCGTATTTCATTTTTTGAGCCTGAAGCTCCTTGTCGCGGTCGGCAAGTTCGTTTTCGAGCGATAATTTTGCTCGCTGCAGTTTGTAGCGAGTGAAGAAATAGGCGGCCAATGCAAGTGCCAGAACGATTATGATGAGGGTTATCTCTGCGGCACCGAATGAGCGCGAATGGCCAATGGTGACTTCGGTTTTGTAGAACAATCCGCTTTCGCCTTTGGCTTTTATTGTCACAGTTGTTTTTTCGGTGGGAGAGTCGAATGTTACTGAGCTTTTTTGTGACCATTGCGGCTCTTTGCCTGTCCCTTCAAAACAGAATTCGACAAGCGAAAGTTTGTTTATCGTGTTAGGCGACACCGACAATGTTACGGTTTTCTCGCTTGCTTTTTCGCCCAGATTGTATGTGAAGGCACCCTCGTCGGTTTTGAAGCTGTCGTCGAGCAACAATTTTTCTTCCGACGCGATGTTTATTTCCATCGGATAATTGGTTATCGTTTGGGCAAAAACCGTGCTGCCGGCGCCTGCCAGAACAATAGCTGTCAAAATCGATATTAAGCTCTTTAACATATTCGAGAATCCTTGTTTCTGAAGCCTTTTGCAGCAGTAACAATTAGGGTTTTAAAATACATTATTTATCGTTTTCCTCAACCGCCCTTTTAATATAAATTTCATTTGTGGATAAATGTTGCCTATTTGTTGACGGAAGCATTGCAAACAATGACGAATTAAACGCTCTTGCGGTCGGTTTTTGCTGCGAATGAGTGTCAATTCTTCGTTTTTCGGGGGCTATTGCACCGCAAAGCTGTCAAATTGCCGCATCAAAACTGATTTTTCTAATGTTGAAAAGTATATTTTTGCGGCAAAATTCACGCAGGTGGAAATCTTCAATTCGCTTGAAAATATCACTATCGAACGTCCTGTTGTAACTATCGGTTCGTTCGACGGGGTGCATATCGGACACAGGCAGGTGGTCGAGAACCTGAAAGCCGAGGCGCGGCTGCGTGGCGGCAAAAGCGTTGTTTTCACTTTTTGGCCACATCCGGCGGTTGTGCTTGGAACCGAACAATTCCGCTTGCTCTCAACCCTTGACGAGAAAATCGAACTTTTCAGACAGACTGGCATTGATTATCTGATTGTTGCGCCGTTTTCTAAAGCGTTTTCGCAAATCGAGTATCGCGATTTTGTGCGCGACATCTTGGTCGGCAAGTTGCACATCGACACGCTTTTGCTGGGCTACGACAACAAGATTGGCCATAAAGGTCGCGGACGGTTTGACGAGATAGGGCAGCTTGCAGCCGATTATGGTTTTAACATAAAGAAAATGAGTGTTATAGCCGAAGGTGACAATCCTGTCAGTTCGACCAAAATCAGAGAGTTGCTGTCGCAAGGCGAGGTAAGCAAAGCTGCCGATTTGCTTGGCCGGCAATATTCGCTTACAGGTAAAGTAGTGAGAGGTAACCACATAGGCAGCACAATTGGTTTCCCGACAGCCAATCTTCAACCTGATGAGTGCAAGTTTGTACCAGGCAATGGTGTCTATGCGGTGTCGGCACAAGTTGCTGATAAGCAATATTTTGGAATGTTGAATATTGGCAGCCGTCCGACAATCGACACCTCAAATAAGGAACGCTCAATTGAGGTTAATTTGTTCAATTTTGCTGGGAACTTGTATGGGCAGAGCTTGACGCTGAATTTCATTGAAAAAATCCGCAACGAACAGAAATTCAGCAGCATAGAGGAACTTAAAAAACAATTGCAAGCCGACAGCCGATTGATTATGGAAAAAGTCGGAATGAAAGCCTGATTTTGGCACATTCCATAACAAAAAAGCCGTTTCGATTCAAAATCAAAACGGCTTTCGTATTTAACAATAATCAATTATTTACCAATCGTCTTCAGTGTCGTTTGTAACTTTCGGAGTGGCGGCCTCTTTCAATTGTTCAGCGACAATCTCGGTAAAAATGCAAGCTGCCACAAATCCGCTTGAGCTGACTTTCTTGCGTAATGCTTCTTGGTCATCAACAAAAGGATAGCGCTTTTTCGCATCCCACTCTGTGTCAGAGTTTATAATGTAATTGTTGATAGTGTTGCTCAATCTGATTTTGCCGTCTTTAACATCGATGCGGACGGTCATATTCACGCTTACAATCTGATGAGGGAATTTAACAATATTTCTCAAAACAGTGTTCGCTACCAATTGTCCTTTTTCTTTGTCATTTGTTTTGATAGTCGAATTTTTGTCGGCAAAAGTTTTTGTGAACCAGCCGCTCACATTGTCGTAAATTTTGTCTTTCTCCATTCCAGACAGTTCAATCACTTGAGTTGAGACTACTTGGTTGTTTTTGTCAATCTCAAAGCGCGATTTCAAAGCCTCGGCGGCCGGCACGTATTGTTGTACCTTATCCGATTTGCCGTCGTACTTGTCGATGTTTGTTTTCTCGAAACTCTCCGCTGTCAGCAGTTGGGCCGATGCCTGAAGCGAACTAAAAAGCAGTAATCCTGCGACAAATAATGTGTTTTTCATTTTTTTCGTTTTGTGCATCCTGGTTTCTGAAGACGCTTTTTTGGTTGCAAGCGGCGCGAAACCTTGTAAATTCCGAAGAATGAACAGCGTCGCCCTTTTTGTTTTTACAAAAATAGAAAAGATGTTTGAAAGTTGAGCCGTTGCCGCGGTTCAGTTTTTAACATATTGTTCAAAATGCTTGATTTCAGCCGAAAAATCCAAGTTTGGATGAGCTTGTGCTATTTTTTTGATACAATCTAATTGTATTGATGTAAATTTTTGAAATTCTGCCGATTGCGGATTGATAGGTTTGTGGCTCACAGCTGTTTCTATTTTCATTATCTCATCGATGAGCTGGTTGTTGGCCGGGCTTATGCAACTGTTGCGTAGCTGTTGCCATATATAATCGACGGCCAGCGACGAGGGGTGAACCATATCGGTGTCGTAGAAGCGGTAGTCGCGCAAGTCGTCGAGCAAAATTTCGTACGACGGGAAATAGTGCGCTTGCTTAAAACGGCTGACAATCTGGTCGATAGCCAATAATAGTGTCGCCTTGCTGAGCTGGTTGCGGTGCGCTCCGTCGCGCAGATGGCGGATTGGGCTGACTGTGAAAACAATCTGCAAGTTCGGGTTCTGTTTTAACAGTTTGTCTATCAGTCGAGTATATCTGTTCGCGATTTCGTCGGCTGTCAGCATATAGCTTTGGAAACTTGTTCCGGGCAATTTGTGGCAATTGACTGCAATCTTGTTGGTTTGCAGATATTTATACACATAAGCCGTGCCGAATGTCAAAAACAGAATTGTCGCTTCCGACAGTTTTTTATTCATAAGTCTGGCGGCGGCGTTCATCTTTTCAATAGCCTCATATTTGTCAGTAGATGAGAAACTTCCGTGGAAATCGAGATTAACCCACAAATCGCCGTTTCGCAGCAAGTCGGATTCGGCTATGGGTTTGATGTTCAGACTATTTTCGATTGTTGCGGCTATCGATTCGGGATTGAAAAGCACGCCGTAGGGGTTCACCGTTACGGGGATTTTTGCTTGTGCCAGCCGCTGCCCGATGTTGTCGGTGAAGCACGAGCCGAGCATCAGCACGCTGTCGCGGTAGCTTATTTTGAAGTCGGTTTCGACATTCACAATTGTTCGGAATTCTGCCATTTTAATCGTTTTTGCAAAAATAGCGATTGAAAACTAAGCGCGAAATTTTTTGCCGATATGTAACATTCTGTTTTCTGATTAGTCATTATGGTGTTGCAACAGTAAAACAAAAGTATTTAACAATAAAAAATTTAAAGAGATGAAAAACGAAATTGTAACAATATCAGCTTTGGCAGCAATGATAATGGTAAGCTGCAGCTCTTTTGCCTCCAACACTGTTGAGACACAAACCCGTAAAGTGCAAAATTTCAACGCTATAGATGTGGCACAAGGAATTAATGTGAATATCGATTTTGGCGAAGCCGAAAGCGCCATTGTTGAAGCAAATCCCGAATACATCGACGATGTTGTAACAGAAGTCAAGTCGGGAACGTTGCATATCTATCTGAAAAACAAGACAAAAATCAGAAAAATGACTTGCACTGTGAATGTCACGGCAATGCAGATAGATGCTATCAATGCCTCTTCTGGTTCGCAGGTGAATTCGAAATGCATCAAGAATAATAATGTTAAATTGAACGCATCGTCGGGTGCGACAATAAATGCGGAAATGAAGGCTGAAAAAACAAGTCTGAAGACTACCAGCGGCAGTACTATTCGCGTGAATGGAAGCGCTGATATTGCTGATGTAGTGCTGAATAGCGGTTCTACTATCGACGCAAGTAGCCTTTGTGCAAAGAACATGGATATAAATGTTTCGTCGGGAGCTTCGGCTTATATTAATGTTAAAGACTCGCTGCAAGCCGAAGCGTCGTCGGGTGCGTCAATCAGATATTATGGCAATCCGCATTACAGGGTTATAAACAAGTCGTCGGGAGGTTCTGTCTCGCAACGATAGCATAAGTTCTATTTATCATAATATGGTTGAAAGTGTCTGGTTTTTCCGGACACTTTTTTTGTTTGTTGTGGCATTTTAAATGAGCTCCGCATCCTCCAAAATGGAATTGAACAAGCGGAGCATGGGGAAAACCTCTCGATGGGCGGCGGCAATGTGACTATATAAATCAGGCGAAGCCAACAAACTGTCGCTCAGGTTGTTGGTGACAATAAAATGTTTGTATTTGAGCAACTCGGCATGCGGAGCGTCGCTGTTGTAGCCGGTTGGCACTTTCCTCAGCTTTTGGTAGTCCCACAATCCGTCAGGGAAAAACTTCTTAAACGACGGGTTTTCAAGTATTTCCACCAAATCTTCGGGAACAACAGCCAACTCGTCGCGGACGGCTTTGAGAATGTTTTTGTCTTCAATCCACAACCCGCCGCCGCACATTGAGCGACCGGGCTCCAACTGAACGTAAAACCCGCAGCGCGGAGTGTTTTTGCCGCCCACCGCAATGTTTGCCGCAAAGTGAGTCTTGTACGGTGTCTTGTCGGGCGAGAAACGCAAGTCGCGGTAGATGCGGTAGATTGACTGTTTGGCCGTAACGCCCAGCAACTCTTTGTCGGTGTCCGACAGCAAGCCGATAATGTCGGTTATCATTTGCTGAAAATCAGCCGCCGCAGCCTTGTAGCGTTTGCGGTTTTTGTCGAACCACGGTTTGTTGTTGTTACGCTCAAGGTCGGCCAGAAAGGGCATTATGTTGACGGCGGGGTTTATCATAGCGTGATTTAGTTATGAAACCTCCATTTCACTTGCAAATAGGTCGAGCGTTACAAGATTGACTTTTGGGAATTGAATCGTCTCCAACACTTTAAAATGAGAGTCGTCGCTGACTAAATAATCGGCATTGGCAATAATGGCGCAATCGACAAATTTGTTGTCATCGGGGTCTTGCTCAATAAGGCCGAAGCGGTATTGCGGGTTATATTGTTTGACAAAAGGGCTTCGCAGTATGGCGCCAACAATGTTTAAGGCAAACGACGGAGAAACTTTTTGCGAAAGAATTTCAAAGTATTCGCTGATAATCTCGTTGCTGACACATATGTAGTAACGTCCGTTGAGGAAATCGTTCCAAAGTTGGCGATACTTGCTACGCAGCGGAATCATTCGCAGCAAACAGTTTGTGTCAACCACAACGAAGCGCATAGTGTTTAGATTTTGTTGTGATAAGGGGTGCGCATGTGTTCTTTTCCCCACGATTCCACAATCTCGTCGTTGATGACACCGGCGTTCCAAAGGCGTTCCAATTCCCTGTCGGCTCTATCGGCAAAGAATTTGGAGATAGTCCGTCTTAACTCAACCAAATCTTCCTCAGTGTTCAGTTGAGCCATTGTGTTGAGAATTTCAATCTGCGCCGGATTAAACGGCTGTTTCACCATTGTGTCCATAATTCATCATTTTTTATTGTAAAAGTAACATTTTTGCGTTTATACGCAAAACGATGAATTAGGATTTGCGATACTTCACAAGACAAGGTGCTGATACGAAAAAATATTTAAATGAAGAATCAGTTAGTTTCTTTAACAGCAACAACTTCTAACTCAACAGATATTTTTTTGAACGAAGAGTTTTTTATCAAAAGATAGTATTTCTTTGGTTCAACATATCTGTATTCACTTATTATACCACTTTTTACGCCTTGATTTTTCTTTAAAGATATTGCAGGTTCTTCGTTGATGTACTTTCGATAATTTTCCTCATCTAGCAAATAAATGTCGCATGTTTCAGTTCCATCTGGTTGAGCGAGTGTGTTTATAACATCTGCCGCTATACCTACTGCTGGCGAAAATTCAGACAAAAGATTGCTAAACAGATTTAATGCAGCACCATTAAAATCTTCGGCATTGCAAGAAAAAGAATAATACCACTGTGTGACATTGGTTGGCAATTCTATAGATTGTATGATTTCATCAGAATTTAAAATGCCTCCTCCTGCAATTAAATGAGTCTGTGCCATAATCGATTCCAACTTGTATGTTTTTACAAGATTAGAGTATTTTGCACCTTTGCATTTTTCACCAGTAATATACAAAATCAAATTGGCGACTTTTTCCTTTTTCAGCGTCAGCTCTGAGAAAACAAAGGTGTTAGTGCTATTTTTGACAGCAAACACATAGTTTTGATTTTCGTTAAATTGTTCCTCTTTGAACTCAAAAGTAGCCAAGCCATTCTCGTCGGTAATAACGATTTTAGCCTTTGACACATCAGGGGTTTCCGATGCATCCCAATCGGTGAGCGAGAACATATAAACTCTTGTCCCGGTAACTGCGTCATAATAGAGATTTTCTCCTTCAGAATCAGTAACAGCACCAACCTCTATAACTGCTTTTGCAACATTGCCGTCCTTTTCTTTGTTTTCATTGGGCTCTTCTTCTGTTTCACAGGCGATAAACAATGTCAGCGGTACAAACAGCACCGCTGACAAAGTATGTAAAAATCTATTTTTCATATTTCTGGTTTGACATTAAACCATCATTTTTATCAAGATGTTTTATTCATACTTGCATTTTATGAATACAGCTTCCACCGCCACATTAATTGCAGCAAAAGAATTTGTGTTTTCAAGGCGAATTCCCAACCCTGCTGCAAATTGTGATTTTCCCTGAAACCCAAATATTCCTTGTGTTTTATTGCATTCTTTTGCGTAAACGTTTCCTTCTCCATCAAACAAAGAAATTACCAAACCGTCATCATCTCCTGCTGGAATTGAAATGTCGCTCACATTTATAACGGGATAGTATTCCTTCCCATTGTTTTCCCAATACTTGTTTGCCAAAATACTTGATTGATTCCACAAATTTAATCTTCCGTTATCTCTTGCTGATGAAAAAGCAGGTTCTTTGTTAACGTTATAAGCAATGATTATACCCTCATCATCTCTTAACCCATTTGGTAATCCTAAATTTATAACTTGTGATTCCAAACTTGAGATTTTAATGATTTGTTGTTTGCAAGCTTGTTCAAGATAATGTTCTTTGCTTGAACAACCACCAAACAAAACCACGCCTAATAATGCTACGGATAATAATTTTATTCTTCTCATAATTGTAATTTTATAATTCAACCATTTTTTATTCAAAACATTCTAAATCAATATAAACCCAACGGTCATTTACACGGCAGAAGAAACTCATTTCTTCGTCATCCGCTATGAGGTTAGATTTGTGTAGTTTGTACATTTTTACATCAGGCAGGAAATTGCCAGCATAACCTAACAACCATTTCGGGCATGAGCGACATGTTCCGTTTAGCAAGTCGTTGCTGTTGAAACTAATGACATCAGCACTTGACATTCCTTCGAATATGTTGGTATATAGAAACCCCGAACAGTCTTCATTTGCCACAGCATTAATGTATGTGCTATATGCAACGGAAATCAGGTAGAACATTATGGGAGCCTTTTCGGGTTTGAAGATTGAAAAACAATCTTCCAATGTGGGTTGGTGTATGGCAAGCATACTCGCCGAGGGAGTTGAAGTGTATGCGAATCGTTTGAAGTATGTCGTTGATTCTTCGTATGACGGTAAGATATATCGTTCTCTTACATTGTCATAATCCATTTTTTGGAATTGCGCCAAACACGGAATTGTGTTAACTAATAATGCACAAACAATTGTTATTTTTAGTATCTTATTCATATTTGTATCTTTTTGATATTAAACAATTAATGAGTGATTACCAAAACCCAGTGAGTTCCTGTATAAACAAAGACCCCCAATGAATATCCTTCTAAATTCAATTCATAAAACTGATTTTCAATGACAGATTCTCCTTCGGCAATTGGTTCTTTTACAGGATATTTCTTTGTTACATCTGCCAACTCTAATTTCTTGTAAGTAAAAGATGCGTATTTTGAGAACGAATTCTGATAATTAGGGTCGGTTATGTCGGCTGATGCACATTCACCAATGATTTCCGCATATGCCTTTGCCAGTTCCATATGAACGGATGGCGCATATTCTGTTTCAAAAAGTCGCAGACAGTCTTCGATTGTTGGTTGCAACATTCCAAAAATCACCACATCAGGTATTTTGTGGTCAAGAAAAACTTTGAAAAACTCCTTGGGATTGGGATTTTTCCAACGGTCAAGATAATTTGCTTTCGCCTGTGCCGCAGTTAGTGACATAATTGACTGCGCATTCGTTATTGATGCGGTCATTATAATACCGCAACAAATCATAATACAACGTTTTAAAAATCTCATAATATTAAAAAAATATAAAGTCCACCTCTTTCCGCTTTAGTGGTCTTGCTTTATACAAGTTTAATCGTAAATGGTCAATAAAGTCGTTATACCCATAGCCCATTTTGGGCGCAAAACCACGCCCAATTTGGGCTATCCAATCAAATCAGAGTAATGTTTGAAGAAGTCGTATTGAAGTGCTTTCGAGATAATCAGCAATTGGCGAGTGTCGATAATATTTTTTTGAAAGATTTTGCCAACGGTTCGTGGGTGGCAAGCCAACTGTTGCGCTAACCAAGCATTGCTACGTCCTTGCCGGTGCAGTTCGGCGCGTATCAATTCTCCTATGTGAGGCAGTTCCTTCATGTCTGTTGAAAACTAAACCTCATCTGCGGACCATAAAAAAAAGCGCTTGCCGTTTTCGTTTGTCCGCTTATTCACCTCTGCGGTATTCCCCAATACCTTGTACACAAATAAGCGCGAAACGGCTCACGCAGGCGCGTGAACCTTTCATCAGCTTATTCTCGTGTACTTTAATTTGGGGAATTATCAGAGGTGAGAATAAGATAAGGCTCAAATCATAAATATTTTTAACTCAAATTATTCTATTCAAATCATTTAAATGAAACACATATTATTGTTTTAACTCATAAGATTAGTCAAAGATAGAAATGAAAAATAGTAAAGCAAGCTATCACAGACCTATGTTCTTACAACTCCTTCCGAATCTCCTCCCACCCTTCGGCAGATATTTGTCCGCCAATGTTTTCGATGACTTTTCCAGACAGTAGAGCCCCCAAATATCCGCAGCGGTCGAGCGGTTGGTCGGTTATCAGGCCGTAGAGGAATCCGGCGGCGTAGAGGTCGCCGGCGCCGGTTGTGTCGATGCAGTTGGCGTCAATTATTCCGGCACGATAAACCTTGCTGCCTTGGCGGATAATGGAGCCGCGTTTGCCGATTTTGACAACGGCAATGTCGCACATCGAGGCAATCTCCTCGGCGGCGGCTTCGGCATCCTTGCCTGTGAACGATTTGGCCTCCTCCTCATTCGCAAACACAATATCGACGTAATCGTTGATGATGCGGCGCAGAAAATCGCGGTTTTCGTCAACCACATTGTAGCTTGCAAGGTCAATCACCACTTTCATTTTCTGGTTGCGCGCGGTTTTTATGGCCGTCTCGATAAGATTGTGGTCCTGAACCAGATAGCCTTCGATATAGAAATAATCGTACTGTGCGAAAACCGATGCGTTGATGTCGGTGGCGGCAAGCTCGACGGCGGCGCCCAGATAGGTGGCAAAGGTGCGCTCCGAGTCGGGTGTGACAAAGGCCACGGCGCGCCCCGAAGCGGTGTCGCTGGTGTAGAGATGCGTGGTGATGCCGGCTTTGTCCATATCCGTTTTGAACATCTGCCCCATTTTGTCGGTGCCTATTTTCCCGAGGAATCCGCACTTGGCGCCAAGGCCAGCCAAGCCGTGAATGGTGTTGGCCGATGAGCCGCCGGCTGTAATGCGCGGGTTATATTGCCCGATTATTTCGACAATCTTGTGCGACAAATCGGCATCGATAAGCTGCATACTGCCTTTCGGGAGATTGAATTGCGCCAAAACATCGTCGTTCGGCACAGTTGTCATAATATCGACAAGGGCATTGCCCATTCCAAGAATCTTCTTCATATCTAATACTTTACTCGTTACAAAATCGTGTTTCGGCATCGTTTTAATATGTGCCGATACATCTCTCCAAAGATACACAAACTTAAGCGTAAACAGAAACACTGACACTGACAAACTTTTAGGATTTTTGCCTAAGAACCAACACCAAACACCTGGTACCCGATACCCATTTTATTTTTGCGTTTTCAGTTTGCGTTGATTACTTTTATCGCCTTGATTTCGAAAGAAACGACATTTGATATTATAAACTTAAATAAAAGAAAATGAGCACAAACGCAACAAACCTGGCTGCCAACAACATCCGCATCTTGGCAGCATCGATGGTTGAGAAAGCCAAATCAGGCCACCCGGGCGGAGCAATGGGCGGAGCCGATTTCATCAATGTTCTGTATTCTGAATTTTTGCAGTACGACCCGCAGAATCCGTCGTGGATTGGCCGCGACCGCTTCTTCCTTGACCCGGGCCATATGGCACCAATGCTTTACGCACAGCTGGCTCTGACCGGCAAATACACTCTCGACGAGCTGGCACAGCTGCGTCAATGGGGCTCGCCGACCACTGGTCACCCCGAGTTTGAGATTGCACGCGGCGTTGAGAACACTTCTGGCCCGCTCGGACAAGGCCACTCGTACGCTGTGGGTGCCGCCATTGCAGCCAAATTCTTGGCCGCTCACACTGGCAACCCGACTTTCGAGAAGGAGACAATCTACGCCTACATCTCTGACGGCGGCGTTCAAGAGGAAATTTCGCAAGGCTCGGCACGTATTGCCGGCGTTCTCGGTCTGGACAATCTGGTAATGTTCTACGACTCGAACGACATCCAACTTTCGACTGAAACAAAGGCAGTTATGAACGAGGACACTGCCGCCAAATATCGCGCACTTGGTTGGGAGGTTATCGAAATCAACGGTAACGACGCCGACCAAATCCGCAAAGCACTGGCACAGGCCAAAGCCGTGAAGGGCAAACCGGCTCTCATCATCGGTAAGTGCATTATGGGCAAGGGCGCTTTGAAAGAGGACGGCTCGTCGTATGAGCGCAACTGTAAGACTCACGGTGCACCGCTCGGTGGCGACGCATACAAGAACACCATCAAGAACCTTGGCGGTGACCCGGAGAATCCGTTCGTCATCTTCCCCGAGGTTAAGGAACTCTACGCAAAACGCGCCGAGGAACTGAAGAAGATTGTTGCCGACCGCTACGCCGAGGAGAAAGCGTGGGCATCGGCCAACGCTGACAAGGCTGCTCAACTGACTGAATGGTTCAGCGGCAAGGCACCTAAAGTTGACTGGAGCAAAGTTCAACAAAAGGCCAACGACGCAACACGTAACGCAAGCGCAGCCTGCTTGAGCGTTCTGGCAGAGCAAGTTCCGAATATGATTTGCGCATCGGCCGACTTGTCGAACTCTGACAAGACCGACGGCTTCCTGAAGAAGACCACAGCCTTCACCAAAGGCGACTTCTCGGGCGCATTCTTCCAGGCTGGTGTTGCCGAGCTGACAATGGCTTGCTGCTGCATCGGTATGGCACTGCACGGCGGCGTTATCCCGGCTTGCGGCACATTCTTCGTATTCTCTGACTATATGAAACCGGCTGTTCGTATGGCCGCTTTGATGCAACTTCCTGTTAAGTTCATCTGGACACACGACGCATTCCGCGTAGGCGAGGACGGCCCGACCCACGAGCCTGTTGAGCAAGAGGCACAAATCCGCCTTATGGAGAAACTGAAAAACCACAAGGGTCAGAATTCTATGCTGGTTCTTCGTCCGGCCGACGCCGAGGAGACAACAGCCGCCTGGAAACTGGCTATGGAGAACACCGCAACCCCGACCGCTTTGATTCTCTCTCGTCAGAACATCAACAACCTGCCAGTCGGAAACGACTACTCGCAGGCTGCCAAAGGCGCTTACATTGTTGCCGGAAGCGACGCCAACCCTGACGTTATCTTGGTTGCAAGTGGCTCGGAAGTTTCGACATTGGTTGCCGGTGCCGAACTCATCCGTAAAGACGGCAAGAAGGTTCGCATTGTGAGCGTTCCGTCGGAAGGCTTGTTCCGCAGCCAAAGCAAAGACTATCAGAAGAGCGTTCTGCCCGCAGGCGTGAAGAAATTCGGCTTGACCGCTGGTCTGCCGGTTAACCTGCAAGGCCTTGTTCCTGAAAGCGAAGGCGCTGTTTGGGGTCTTGAGAGCTTCGGTTTCTCGGCACCGTACAAAGTGCTCGACGAGAAACTTGGCTTCACCGCCGAAAATGTTTACAATCAAGTTAAGAAGTTGTTCTAATTGATTGAACAATAAACTGATAAATGAAAAGCCCCGCCAATCGGCGGGGCTTTTTTTCTAACCAAACTTAACCGGAATTATCCGAAGAATGTTTGGTTTGAAGCAAAAAATCACTTTCCTCCATCATCATCATTTTTCTTCCTCCACGGCAGCTCGCCGCTCGCTTTGAAATTGTAGATTGGCTTGATAATATCGACCACATCGGCGGTGTCGCGGATAAGTTCCAGAATCTCCGACATCGGCTTGTAAACCATTGGCGACTCGTCGATTGTGTCGTCGCAGACCGAGGTTGTGAAAATGCCGCTCATACTCTGCCGGAACTCGTCGAGCGAGATTGTCTCGAAGGCCTTTGCACGCGACATCAGCCGCCCGGCGCCGTGCGGTGCCGAACAGTTCCAATCTGTGTTTCCCTTGCCCACGCAAATCAGACTGCCGTCGCGCATATTCATCGGGATAATGACGCGCTCGCCGGCCATCGCCGATATGGCTCCCTTGCGAATCATCCGGTGGCGCGTATCGACGTAGTTGTGCAGCGTCTCGAACCATTCGAAATCCTTGAGCGAGCGGCCTTTGAAGTATTTCGACACAATGGTGTCGGCAATGGTGAGGCGGTTGAGGTGGGCAAATTCGGCGCAAATGTCCACATCGTTCAGATAATCAGACATAAAACGGCCGTAGAGGAAGCACTGCTCGTCGGGGAAGGGGCACTCTACCGTCTCGCACTTGAGGCCGCGCAGAGCCCGCTGAATCTCGTCGCGGCGCCCCTGCCGCTTGTACTCGCGGATTATGCGTTCGCGCTCTTCGTAGAGTTGCTCCTTGCCGTGGCAGAGGTCGACGGCAATCTGCTGATAGTACTCGCATACCTGCTTGCCAAGGTTTCGCGAGCCGGTGTGGATAACCAGATAAATGTCGCCGCCGGTGCTGCGGTCGAGTTCGATAAAATGGTTGCCGCCGCCCAGCGTGCCAATGCTTCGCTCGATTCGGCGAGAGTCCTTCAGGCCACGGTAGCACTTGAGTTGCTCGAGTTTGGGAAAACGCACCACGCGCCCCTCGTGCACGGCCATCCCCGACGGAATCTTGAGCCGAACAAGGTTGTCAAATGCCTGTAAATCAATATCGACCTGCCCCAGATTGACGCACAACATTCCGCACGAGATATCGACGCCCACAGTGTTGGGGATAATCGCATCGGAATAGGTTGACGTAAAGCCGATTACGCTGCCTTTGCCGGCGTGCGTGTCGGGCATTATGCGGATAGTCTCGTCGGCGTATGCTGGATTGTCTATCAGCGATTTAAGTTGCTCAACGCAAGTCTCCTCAATGGTGTTTGCGTAAACAATTGTGCGGTTTCCTTTTTTGTTTGTAAGTTCCATAGTTGTAAATATTTAATAGTTCAATATTATTTTTCTGCAAAGCAAACGGCAACCTACGCAAGATTGCGGCAGAGGTTTTGTAAATTTTAATCAAATTTATAAAGCCTATCCCATCTAAAATAGACATCTCTTCCCCAGCGGTTCATACACCAATCGACAATGGCGCTGTTGCCTTTGAAATACTTGTCCACATTGGCCTGTATTTTTGCCGAAACATCGGCAAGAGCCGTTGTGGGCAAAGCGAATTTAAAACTATCGGCTTCATCGGCACAATCGGCCGCCGAACCATCGGGCCACTGGAAGTCGGCGATTTTGCTTTTGTTAATATAACAATTTGAGAACCAATTAAATGGCTTATTCTCTTTTTCCAAAGCCCAGTATTCGACAACGCCGCTTTCGACATTCGCAAAACAGAACGCTGGTTGGCCATATTCTTCGGCAATCTTTATAGCATCGTCGAATAGTATGTTTATGACAATGAGCAATTTACCAGCGTAACCGCCAAGACGACCTTCGGTGGGCACACACACATAATTTCGGGCTTTGACGCAATCGAGCAACGTTTTTTGGCCCTTTGCTTCGGTGTTGATATTTTGATTTGCCAGCACGGCAAATGTCAATATGTTTCTGAAGTGCCCCTCGCGAGTTATAAACTCTTGAATATCAGGATATATATACTTGTGTTCCTTGATATTAGTCCAAATTCTTTGCCCGTGATTTTGCAGTCCCATTGAGGCGCACGAACCGTGAAGGCGGAAATGTAGCTCTCCTGTCATATAGTAGCCATCGAAAAACTGGCTGTTATTGTCGATTTCGGGCAAACCGCCGCCGAACGACGAGGCTGAAATTCGACGCAAATATTCGTTGACCGCTTTGGGGCCGAACGCACCGCACGATATTTTCACATTGTAGCCCAATTCGGGGGACATATTTGTACCCACGCACACAGCATCGGTTGGTTTTTCGCCATCTTTCGCCTTGAAAAAGAAGCAATCTTGATTGTAGTATTCTGCCAGGTCGAAACAATTTTTGTAGAACTTTTCATTATCGAACCGATTGATAACGACAATCACATTTTCAGTGCATTCAGGTGCGTTTTTATCCATTCCGAACGCCGATTTCAATGTTGTAATGCCATAGTTAGCCATTAACAAGGCGGCGTGCACATTGCGGTCTTGATTTTCCTTTGCCGTGTAGGTGTAGCCGTCGGCGACATTACTATTATTTATCGCCTCGAGGGTGTAAGGCGTGGCGTTGGCGTACTGCACGCGGTTGGCGGCGATTATTACTATGTCGTGCTCCGCAATCCACGCTCCAGTCTGCGGATTAATGTTTTTCGGGGTTTCGTCGGTGCGGCTGCCGCACTCGTTGCGAGAATCGTTCTTCGTTTTCATAACTGCGCGTTTTAAAATCGTTCAACATCTTTATTATCAATATCTAACAGCATCGGTTTTGATATTGACAATGCAAAGTAAGCGGCAACCTACGCGAGATTGAGGCAGAGGTTTTAAGTTTTTTTAATTTTTCCAATTTTCTCCAAATATGCTTTCCGACACAAGTTCATTTCCCCATTCAAACCCTCTATCCGTTCCAAAAACTCATCGGTATAGATATTTATCTTCCAATGTTCAATGAGCGTGTCTTTGTTCAGAAGAATCCACCTTTTGGTGTCGGCAATTTGCTCGGCGGTCATAAGGTTTGTAGCACCCGAAACCTCCGGATTGTCGCACACCGAAAACGCGATACCGTGGCCGTCGATAAAGATTCTCACTGTCGGCTGCTGCTCCACATAATTGACTCCCATCCAGACCTTGTGGACGAGCCCTGTCCACTCCGGAAGAAGATAGTCCATTTCGAACGAGCCGTCTTTGAAGTACAATTCTTCGTCGGTCATTGGGTTGTTTGTTGGGTTTTCTGCATCCATAGTATCAATGATTTAACTGTTTAACTTCAATTATTTCCCGCAAAGTAAGCGGCAACCTACGCGAGATTGCGGCAGAGGTTTTAAGTTTTTTTGAAAAAAACATATAAAAAATCGTATTTAGCTTGTTTCCAATATTTTATTTATGGTAAATTTCCACAAGCGATAAAACAATTTGTGTTCAAGTCCTTCATTCCCTAAAAATATCTACATTTGTAATTATACGTTTGTGCAACCAATATGCACTTGCTTACAGCTTGGCAAACGGAAAAACGCGCGATATGGACAAAAGCACATTAGAGTTCGTAACATATTGTATCACAAAACTATCGGTAAAACTCAAACTGCCGCAGAAAGAGATATACAGGCGCTTGAAAACGTCGGGTATATTATATGGGTACATTGTTCCTTCGTACGATGTGTTGCACACGTTCGGCTCGCGCTATCTGCTTGACGACCTGACTGATTATATGAGAGAAAAAGGTGTGCTGTACGTATGAAACTCTAT
>JAFZKK010000052.1 GCA_017551905.1 Salinivirgaceae bacterium | reverse complement strand
GCAATGGCTTGAATGACAGCGATATGTGTATTTTCAATTGTAGAGCCCGGAAGATTTGCTATCGTTATAACTAAAAAATTCATCGCTTTGGTTGCCCATTTGGTCAGAAAGCCGAAAAATGTTGATATGCAGTTGATTGGAGATGTGATAAGAAGCAACATAGCCAACACGATTAGCATTGTTGCGCCTGGCGAGACAATGATGTTCGACAGCCAGAAATAGACGGGTGTGCGTTCGAAATAGTAGAGACAGAATGGCAGTGTGGCAATCTGCGCGGCTATCGACACGCTTGTCAGCTGCCAAAGATAGTTGAGTGCTTTGTTTTTCACATTAATGATTCTGGCGATGCGCGGTTGGTAAAATACGATGCCGGTTACCGCCACACACGATAGTTGGAAACTTGGTTTGAACAACATCGACGGGTCATACACAAGTATGCATAGCGCCGCAAAGGCAAGTGAGTTGTAAACGCTGGTGTCGCGGTTGAAGACTTTGCCGAAAATAACTACGGTGAACATAATTGTTGCCCGCGTAACCGACGGCGAAAGCCCTGTTATGAAGGCATAGGCCCAAAGTAGAAGAATAATCAGAAGCTGTTTCAGCCAGTAGAGACGTTTGCCGCCAAATACTATCATCAGCAGGTCCAAAGCCATGTAAACAATGCCGACGTGCATTCCCGAAACGGCGAGCACATGCATCGCGCCGGCGTTCATATATGCTTGTTTAACTTCCGAATCGATATCGTTTTTGTAGCCGAGAACGAGCGTCGAAGCCAATCCCAACTCGTTGCCGCTAAGTCCTGCATCTTTAAACAGTCCGATAAGTCGCTGCCGAATGTTGAGCGCATACCGGCTGATGCCTCGCACTTCAGCGCTGACAATCTGCCATTTGCCCGATTTGAGGAAAATACTTCCGTGTATTCCGTTGTTTTGCAGATAGTTTGCATAATCGAACCCAAAAGGATTCTTGGGAGCGTTCAGACTGTCGATTTGTGCGGCGAATTCGATTGTCTGCCCGGCTTTCAGGTTTTCGGCAAGCGAGTCGCGCTCTATGGTGGCGGTTATTTTTGTGTCGATGCTATACCAAGAGCCGGATATGTTTGCCGCTTCAATCTGCAATTCGGTTTTGTAGTATCGGTTTTTAAGCGCCGGCGGATTGAGTACGCAAGCGCGGTATTGGTCAACCGTTCGGGTTGTGGGCTCATCGGTCTGGCAGTTTTGGTGAGTGGTTATGAGCAGCATTCCAACAGCAAGTATTGCTATACCCGACACAAAGCCTGGCAACCACCGCTGTGTGTATTTTAAAAGTCTGTTATATAGCCAGATGGCGATTCCGATAGCGATAACGGCAATTGTTACGCTGACTTTTATCGGCACTGAAAACAGACTGCCAATTATGATTCCGATGATAAATGGAGCAATAAGCCTGACGCATGGATTTTGTTCAAGGAAATCCTCCATTTTAGTCGGAATTATGTGCTACGATTCAGCCTTTTTCAGTCGCCTATAGGCTTCATAACCAATGCATCCGGCAACAATAGTCAGCATCAGCACGATGAAGAATACCGAAATTTTGTCGCCTTTGTAAATGGAGTCGGGGCGGAACTCGAAGCGGATTTGGTGTTGTCCGCTGGGGATATTAATGGCCCGCAACACATAATTAACGCGGAAAATTTCGGTTTGGCGGCCGTCGATGTATGCGTTCCAGCCGTACGGATAGTAAATCTCTGAGAATACGGCGGTTTTGTCAGTCGATGAGCTTGATGCGTACTCTAATTCGTCGGGAGTGTATTTTGTTAGTTTGATGTTGGCCGACGAGTCGTGTGCCGCATTGAAGTTGCCGGTCAGATTGCTGAATTTGGCATCGGTTACAATGGTGTTGGCTGTGTTGATGCGGTTAAGGGCGTCGCATTCCTCGCGAGGGGTGGCGGCCACAACAAGCGAGTCGACAAACCAGCAGTTGCCCAATGCCGCATAGTTGCGTTGCGGAACAACACCATTTTCGGTCCGTTGGATTATGTATTTGGTATTCAGCATATTCAATACATTCAAGTTGCCGCGCGATATGTGTTCTTCAATCAAATCCTGATAGCGGCGCAGTTTGGCGGCGTGATAGCCACCAATCGACTTTAGATAATACGATGTCCGCGCATCGTTGAAAGTGTTGGATGTCAGGTTCAAAACGCGGAAATTGGGGTCGGTGTCCTGCAGAATTTTCTCTTCGTATGGCTGTTTTGCGAAATAGCTGTTATTCTCTTTGGGTGTTACGAAGTCGCTGTCGTTGAAGAATCGTTTGTCGATTGGCCACATATCGAAAAGAATCAGCGCGCCAAATACTGCAGCGAACACGCCAAACTTTATTTTCTTGCTGATATACAGCCAAATCGCTCCGGCGGTAAGTGCAATTAAAACGAACGAGCGGAAGGCATCGGAGCGCAACATCGCGGCGCGTTCGCTTAAAATCAGTTTGTTAATCCAATCGGGCAGTTGCTGGAATATCTGGGCGTCGTTGGCGGGATTGCTAAAGCTGAGCATCGAACCGCCGAAAAGCGCCAGCAGCAGGCATAAGCCGCCCGTAACGCCGCCCGCAATACCGATGTTTTTGGCAAGTTCTTTCTTCTCTAATTTGTTTTCGATTATCTGTTGGATGGCCATAAATCCGAGCATCGGCATTGCCACTTCGGCCACAACCAATATCGACGACACGGCGCGGAACTTGTTGTAGAACGGGAAATAGTTGTAAAACAGCTTCGAAAGCCAATCGAAATTGTGTCCCCAGGCAAGCATTATCGAGAACAAAGTGGCGGTCAGAAGCGCCCATTTGTAAGGACCTTTGACAACGAGCAGGCCTAAAATGAACAGGAAGCAGACAATGGCGCCAACGTAGACAGGGCCTTCGGTGAAGGGTTGGTCGCCCCAATACATCGGCAGGCTTTGGCAGAACTGTTTTGCGTTGTTACGCGGCACGCCTTGTTTCACCATCTCTTTGTAAATGTCTGATTTATCACCCACATTGTAGTGCGACGAGCCTCCGTTGAAGTTCGGAATCATCAGTGTCATTGTCTCGCCAATGCCGTAGCTCCAGTCGGTAGCGTATTTATACGACAAGCCGGTCATCTGTTTGTCGTTGGAGTCTGATTGCAGCTCGCTATGTCCGCCGCGCATGGTTTCTTTCACGTAGTCGGCGTTCGATTTGATGTTGCTGTAGCTTGTTCCCAAGCCGATAGCTAACGATACCGCAAAAACACCGATTTTTATCAGTAAATCTTTTATTTCGTTGTCCTTCAAATGGATATAAAGCTCCGCAAAACAGAAAATGCCAATCATCAGCATGAAATAGTAGGCCATTTGTGGGTGCAAAACCATTCCGAATGCGGTGAAAATCATTGTCAGGCAGGCTCCAAGCATATATCGTCCTCTGAAAATCAATATGAAACCGGCAATAACTGGAGCCATGTAGCCTATGGTATAAGCTTTTGTGAGGTGTCCGGCGGCGATGATTATGAAGAAATACGATGAGAATGTTATTGCAATAGAGCCGACAATCGCTATCCATTTATTTGTGCGTAAGGACAATAGCAAAATGAAGAACCCGAAAAAGTAGGCCAACAGATGCGCCCATGTTGAACCCATAAACAATGTGTAAACGTTGCGCAGAGCCTTAAGTATTGTGGATGAGGTGGTTGTGAGTCGTATTTGATATGTTGGCATTCCGCCGAACATCGAGTTTGTCCATAACGAATTGTGGCCGGTTTCCTCGGCAAAGGTGCGAGCCTCGTTGCTCATGCCTTTCCAGTTTGTTATATCGCCTTGCGACGGCACTTTTCCGTCGAGCATAGGGGCGCAATAGACGAGAGCAAGCGTTACAAAAACGGCTATCGCGACAATGTATGGCAAAAATTTCTTAAAATCGAATTTATTCATAATTATTTGTGTTATTGATATTTGCAATAATATAATCCGATGTTTGGAATAATGCGAAAGTAGATAAAAAAACAATGTGAAAATTGGTGAACCGGATAATTGACAATTGTTCGCACAATTACCAAACACTTATGCCTTTCACACTTATGCCTTTTCTTCCAATTTGAACCGCAGCCGCCAGCGTTTTTGTTCCTCGTCCCAGTCGTGGCTGATGATGCGGAATGTGCCAATTTCAGCCGTATTGGCCACGTGCAGCCCGATGCAGAGGCACTCGTCGTAGTCGCCAACCTTCACCACGCGCACCGTTTCCGATGCGCCGTCGGGCAGCCGTGTAAGGTCGAAGCGGCTTTGCGCCTCGGCTTGCGTGATAAATTCTGTTGTTACATCAAGATTGCGGCTAATAACTTCATTCACAGTCTGTTCCAATTGCTGCACTTCGCCGTCGGTGGGGCAGTGGTCGAGCCGATAGTCGAGTTTGCTCTTTTTGCGCTCGATGTGCGCCTCAAACGCCCGTCCACAACCGAAAAGATTTATCATTGTGCGATTTACAATGTGCTCGGTGGTGTGCATCGGCGGGTATTCGGTTTTGTTGTGCTCGTTCAGAGTGTCCATAAAAGTTGAGAAGTTTAGTGTTTAGAGTTTAGTTTTGTTTAAAGTTTAACCGCTACGCTGTTTAACAAGTTTAAGTCATTTCACTTTTGCCTTATGCCTTATGCCTTATGCCTAATTGCCTTTCCTTCAATCCTTCAATCCTTCAATCAATAAATATCTTCAGTCCGTCGTAAGCAGGCCGCACATTGTCGGGTAATATCTTTATAAGTTCGTCATACACAGGTATTTTGTGACTGATGTGCGTCAGGTAGGCGCAACGTGGTTTCAGGTCGGCGATTATTTGCAGCGACTCGCCCAAACTCAAATGTGCAGGATGTTGCTCAACGCGCAACGCATTGATAACCAGAGTGTCAAGACCTTGCAGTTTATCCATTTGGTCGGCGGGAATGTATTTGGCATCGGTGATGTAGGCAAAGTCGTGGATGCGGAAGCCCGTGGTTGGCAGCGTGCCGTGCATAACGGTTATCGGCGTAACCGCAACACCTTGAACATCAAATGGTTCGTCGTCTATCGGGTTGAGAATCAACTCGGGTGCGCCAGGGTAGTGCGGCTCGCTGAAGGCGTAGGCGTATTCACGGCGGATGGTGTCGGTGACGCGCGGCTGCGCATAGAACGGAATGGCGCGGCGCATTATATAGTTAAATGTGCGGATGTCGTCGATGCCAGCGGTGTGGTCTTTGTGCTCGTGGGTGACAAGCACGGCATCAATCTGCGTAAAGCCTTCGCGCAGTGCCGCTTGCCGCAAGTCGGGCCCAGGGTCCACAAGAATATGCACGCCGTCGGTCTCAACGTAGATTGAACTGCGCAACCGCTTGTCCTTTGGGTTAACCGACTGACAAACAGAACATTTGCAACCCACAATTGGAATGCCGTGCGATGCCCCAGTGCCTAAAAAAGTTACTTTCATTTCCGTCAGAAATAGTGCGGCTAATGTACTTTCAATATTGCAAACATTGTTTCTTCGCCGAAAACTTTTCTATTTTAACGAGAAGCGCTACGGAATTGAACATCCATTCACCAAAACGAATTACCGCAAAAAACCAAAACAAAATGCCACAAAAAACCAAAGTAAAATACCGCAAAAAGCAAAAGTAAAATGCCACAAAAAGCAAAAATGGCCTTGATAATTTGTTTGTTATCAATAATATGTGGTTGTGTAAGGAAAATCGTAATTACGCTGCGGCATTAATAGAATCTACGAGTTATATTCCGCCCAAATGCCACCAAAAGCAATCAAATAGGCGGATTATAATTTTATATTCCGCCCATTTGCTTTCAAAATAATAAAAAGGGCGAATTATATTTTTATATTTCGCCTATTTTAATAAAAAGTGTATCTTTGGGCGGATTATAATTTTTAAGCGATGGCTGAAATAATAGGCAGAAAAGAGGAAATTGAAGAACTCAATCGTTTGTACCATAGCGGCAGAGCGGAATTTGTCGCTCTTTATGGAAGGCGCAGAATTGGCAAGACATATCTTGTTAATCAATTGTTTAAAGACCGTATGACCTTCCACCATACGGGATTATCGCCATTCGATAACAACGGAAAAACATCAATGGCCGACCAACTGCAAGCGTTTTATTTTTCGCTGATTAGCAGCGGGTTAGATTCATCGGAAACTTGTCCGAAATCGTGGATTGAGGCGTTTTTCTTGCTCGAAAAGTTGCTCAAGAAACTTGACACGGGGGCTCGGCAGGTGGTTTTCATCGACGAACTGTCGTGGATGGATACGCCGCGGAGTGGTTTTGTTACGGGTTTGGAGAGTTTTTGGAACGGGTGGGCGTCGGCTCGCGACAATATAATGCTAATTGTTTGCGGTTCTTCAACTTCGTGGATGGTAAGCAATTTGGTCAACAATTACGGGGGACTTTATGGCAGATTGACATACGAAGTCAAACTCTCGCCATTCACTTTGAAGGAGTGTGACGATTATCTGAAGTTGAACGGAATTATTATGGGCCAATACGATGTGGCACAGGCATATATGATTTTCGGTGGAGTCCCTTACTATCTCGGTTTTTTCCTTAAAGGAATGAGTCTTGCCCAAAATGTCGATAGAATAATGTTCGCCAAAGATGCGGTGCTTGCTCGGGAATACGACAGGCTTTTCCGTTCGCTTTTTGTGCATTGGGAAGAACATCAAAAAGTTGTAAGTCTTTTGGCTACAAGACATTATGGATTCACTCGTGACGAGATTTCCGCGCAATGCGGCATCACTAAAGGCGGTGGTTTGTCCGATATTTTGAAATCGTTGATTGATAGCGATTTCATAACAAAATATGTACCCATTTCCACCGACCGAAGCAAGGAATATTACAAACTCTGCGACCCTTTTTGCTCGTTTTATTTGAAGTTTGTGCACGGGAACTCTACTGCCGACAACCAATTTATGCAAAACAGCCAAAATAAACCGTCGTACATTGCTTGGCGAGGAAATGCCTTCGAGCAAGTTTGCTTCAACCATATCAAGCAGATAAAGGCCGCGTTAGGTGTGTCGGGAGTGTTGTCGAGGGAGTCGGCATTGATTGTTAGCGGTGGCGAAAAAACACGCGGCGCACAGATTGATATGGTTATTGACCGCGATGATAATGTGCTGAATTTGTGCGAGATGAAGTTTTGTAAAGACGATTATACCATTACACAATCCGATTGGTTTAATTTCCAAAATAAAATAGAGACACTCGGACGCATCACCAAGTGGAAGAAAAACATTCATTTTACGTTAGTTACAACACAAGGACTTGCCCGAAACGAGCACTTTGGCATTGTACAAAAAATGGTAACGTTGAACGATTTGTTTAAATAGTTTTGAAAAGTTTTTTTTTAAGTGCGAAATCCATATAAATCACAAGTAATGAAAGGCAATTTATACTTGATACCCACAACGTTAGGCGTTCTAAAAGCAACCAACTGCAACGCCAAAGCGTCTTAAAAACTGATTCGTTCCTTCATTGTCTTTTCGCCGAAAACTTTTCTATTTTAGCATTGTGTTTTTGAGATGATTAAAGGCATTTTTAACTCGAAACAACAAACAAATTAAAGAAATAGTAAAATGAGAACCATAACACTCAAAAAATCCACACCCCAAGAAATATCCAAAAGAATTCAATCGGAGGAGCGTACAAACAAGATAAGATTATCAATAAAAAATGATTTGTTACCATTTTTAGTCGGAAACGACTATGGTTTGTCATATCAAGAACCAATAATGACAAGTCCAGAAATGGTGTTTTTTTACTTACAAGTGTTCCTTTCCGAAGGTCTTATTACCAATGAACAGATAAACGAAGCCTTATCGCGTATTGATGTTAGTATCAAAGAAAATGTTTGGTTGGTAATGCTGTATATCGAAGCGCAAGTCTCGCATCAGAATAACGACTATTACCTTGTAAAAATTGACATACCGATGCTCGAACGAATGCTAAATGAAAAAGCTAACCTGACAATGAAAAATGACTATACAGTTAATTACATTCGTAACGAAACAAAAGAAAAATATGGTTATGAGATTAATTTTAAATAAGACAAAAGAAAATACCAAGAAATCTAAAAAATCCACATTCCCTACAACAATTGCTGTTGCATTCACCCCTTTGTTCTACAGACGATAATAATTTGCTAACTTTGTCCATAAGCAAATCACAAACAAATGAAAGGCAATTTATACTTGATACCCACAACGTTAGGTGAGCAGCAGCCAGCCGATGTCATTCCCGCGCGGGTTTTGGGCATTGCGGCCACATTGCGCAACGTAAATCATTATTCTTATTTTTGACCACGACGAAATCTGACAGAATATGGAAGACTCGCAAATAGCAAAACAAACCGACAACTTGTTTGCCAAAGTGGCGGAACTCATTGAGCAGGCTCGCAAGCGGGTGGCCACTGCCGTCAATGTTGCCGAGGTTTACACGCGGTACCACATTGGCCAATATATTATTGAAGATGAGCAACAAGGCAGCACAAGGGCTGCGTATGGAAAACAAGTGCTAAAGATGTTGTCGGCAAGGCTCACCGAGCGTTTTGGTAGCGGTTGGTCGGTGGAAACATTGGAGAAGTGCCGAAAATTATTCACCGTATACTCAAAATCCGCTACACTGCAACGGAATTCTTCAAACGAGATTTCCGCTACGCCGCAGCGGAAATTGTCTGCAGTGCAGACAAAATCAGATAAAAATCGTCTACAGTGTGGACAAAATCGAAATGTCATTGAACCGCAATTCTGTCTGTCGTGGAATCATTATCAGATACTTATGCGCATCGAAAACCCCGATGAACGCAGTTTCTATGAGATAGAAACTCAACGGCAGAATTGGAGTGTGCGGCAGTTGAGCAGGCAGGTTGGCAGCAGTCTGTATGAGCGTTTGGCGTTGAGCCGCGATAAAGATGAGGTTATGCGTTTGGCTTGTGAAGGTCAGACCATTGCCAAACCATCCGACATTATCAAGAATCCAGTTACTTTGGAATTTTTAGGGCTGAAACCCGAAACCGCCTATTCGGAATCAAATCTTGAAAGCGCCATCATCAGCCGTTTGCAAACGTTTCTTTTGGAGATGGGCAAGGGGTTCCTGTTCGAGGCAAGGCAAAAGCGGTTCACCTTCGACGAGGAGAACTTCTATGTCGACCTTGTGCTTTACAATCGTATTCTGCAATGTTACGTTCTGATTGATTTAAAGACAGATAAACTGACTCATCAGGATTTGGGGCAGATGCAGATGTACGTCAACTATTTCGACCGTTACGTGAAACTCGATTTTGAAAAGCCCACCATCGGAATTCTGTTATGTAAATCGAAGAATGACGCTTTGGTTGAACTAACTCTGCCCCAAAACGCCAACATCTACGCATCGGCTTACGAACTCTGTCTGCCCGACAAGGCTTTGCTACAGCAAAAACTGCGTGAGTGGATTGATGAATTTGACGAGGAACAAGACACAAACAAATGAAAGGCAATTTATACTTGATACCCACAACGTTAGGCGTTCTAAACGCAACCAACTGCAACGCCAAAGCGTCTTAAAAACTGATTACTTTTGAGGAAACTATTGCCAAACAAGGTAATGTCTCATATAAAGGTTGTTTAACACATTGATTACTATGAAAAAACTAAACATTGCTATTATAAGTTTGTTGATGTTGGTGGTTTTAAGCGTGAAGGCGCAAAACACAACAGAAACCTTTACTTTTAAAGAGTTTGCAGATTTGTTTCAAAAGAACAAAATAGAACTTCCAACAAGTTCGGATGAATTATTAAAAATGGATTACTCAAAATATCCGATAATAGACTGTGAATTATACAATTATATTGTTATTAGAAGTCAAAAAGAAAGAGCCAAAAGAAGAACTATTCTTGGAGAAGATTTTATAGTTAAAACTTATGGCATTGATGATTGTTCACCATCTTCAATTTCGTACAATGATGGTACAAAAGAAGTTGACGAAGAGTTCTATGCTAAAAAATATGCTTTGGGGTATATAGAAAATAATAAATATAATCTTTTCATAGTTCGATACAGAAGCGTTACGAATACTATCATGGATTTATATGTATTTGATAAAGATGGTGTTATATTATCATTTGTTAGTTTGTATGAAGATGAAGGATTTAATAGTGAAAGGAAAGAGCGCATTGATACAGTATATATAAGGTCAAAAATATCTAATAATGGTATAGTTAACTTCGAAGAAAACCGCTATGGCGTAAATGTTAAAGTTGATTATCAGTTGATGGATGATGGTGTGTTGAAGGAAATAAAGAAATTAATTACAGGGCAATATGAAGTTGTCGACAAAGACGGGTATGTGAATGTGAGAGAGCGTCCCGATGGCAAGTCAAAAGTTTTGTACACTATTGAAAGTGGTTCGGTTGTAAAAGCAAGTAGTGAATCGGGGTCTAAATGGTTTAAAGTTATCAGTGTGGAAGGGAACGATAAAAAAGGCGGATATATCCATTCAAGCAGACTCGCAAATTATTGGTAATAAGTAAAAAGTTAAACCGTCGTCAGTGCGAAAAACAAAAACAAACAAAATGAAAGGCAATTTATACTTGATACCCACAACATTAGGCGAGCAGCAGCCAGCCGATGTCATTCCCGCGCGGGTTTTGGGCATTGCGGCCACGCTGCGGCATTTTATTGTCGAGAACACGCGCACTGCAAGGCGTTTTCTGCGTGCCGTTGACCCCGAGTTCCCGATAGACGACTCTGATTTTGTGGAACTTAACGAGCATACCGACCTTACCACCATTGGCCGCTACCTTGACGCCTGCGACCGTGGCGAGCACATTGGTCTGATGTCGGAAGCGGGAGTGCCCGCCGTGGCCGACCCAGGCAATGCCGCCGTGCAAATGGCTCATAGCAAGGGAATTAGAGTGGTGCCGCTGTCGGGGCCGTCGTCCATTATTTTGGCAATGATGGCATCGGGACTGAACGGCCAGAACTTCGCCTTCAACGGCTATCTGCCCGTCAAGCCAGCCGAGCGCGTCAAAGCCATTCGCGGCTACGAAAAACGCTCATTATCAGAGCATCAGACGCAACTTTTTATCGAGGCGCCGTACCGCAATATGGCTCTTTTCGACGACCTTCTGCACAACCTGCGCCCCGAAACGCGCCTGTGCATCGCCGCCGACATCACGCTCGAAACCGAGTTCATCCTGACGCTGACCATCGCCGAATGGCACAAACACAAACCCGATTTGCACAAACGTCCCGCAATTTTTGCTATATTAGCGTAGTTATTTAGGAGGTAGGAGTTAGAAATTAGGAGTTAGAAATTGAAAATTGAGAATTGAAAGTTGAAAAGGCATAAGGCACAAGTAATTAAAAATGAATAATGAAAAATTAAAAATGAAAAAATCTGCGTTAATCCGTTGAATCTGTGTCATCTGCGTTCTAAATCAAAAATCAAAAATCGAAAATAAAAACATACCACTATGGAACTTACCCGCGAATTTGTCAAGAGCCTGCCGAAGGCCGAACTGCACTGCCATCTCGATGGCTCGATGCGAATACCGACTATTTTGGAACTTGCTAAAGACCAGAATGTTAAGTTGCCAACCGACGACCCCGCAAAACTCGAGTCGATGCTCAAAGTGGGTATGGATTGCCCGAGTTTGGAGGTTTACCTGAAGGCGTTCGACATAACTTGCTCTGTGCTACAGACTTACCAGTCGCTTGTGCGCGCCACATACGAGTTGGCCGAAGATTGTGCCGCCGAAAATGTTTGGTATCTCGAGATTCGTTTCTCGCCTATCTTGCACGTTAACAAAGGTTTGAAACTGACCGAGGTGATTGACGCCGTGCTTGAGGGCAAGGCCCGTGCCGAGCGCGATTTCAATATCAAGGTGGGCATAATTGTCTGCGGACTGCGCCACTCAACGCCCGAAACATCGCTGTTGCTTGCCGAGTTGGCCGTGGCCTACAAGAACCGCGGCGTGGTGGGCTACGATTTGGCAGGTGCCGAGGACGGCTTCCCCGCCAAGGACCACAAAGAGGCTTTCGACCTGATAATCAATAACAATATCAACACCACGGTGCACGCGGGCGAGGCCTACGGACCAGAGTCAATCCACCAGGCGCTGCATTTGGTGAGCGCCAACCGCATCGGCCACGGCACGCGTCTGCGCGAGGATGGCGACCTTCTCAACTACGTCAACGACCACCGCATTCCGCTCGAAATGTGCGTCACGTCGAACCTGCAGACCAAGGCCGTCGACAGCATCGAAAAGCACCCCGTCAAGTTCTATTTCGATTTGGGCATCCGCGTAACCATAAACACCGATAACCGTCTGATTTCCAACACAACTCTCACCGACGAGTATATGCTTGTGATTGAGAAGTTCGGATTCACCCCGAGCGAACTTAAATACTTGATAATTAACGGTTTCAAATCGGCTTTCCTGCCTTTGAAAGAGAAGGTTGATATGATTCAGCGCGTTACGGCGGTGCTCGAGGAGAAAGGTTTGATTATCCGTCGCGATTATATCTGATTATGAATAAGTTACCAAAAATATTGGCAACCGTTGCATTGCTTGCCGCCGTGTTTGTGGCCGATGCCCAGAACGAGGCGCTCACGACCACCAATTCGGAGCGCGCCAAGTCGTACTACTACCGCGCCAAGGGCTTCCTGAACCGCCGCGATTTTGCCAACGCCGAAATCGAGATTAACAAGGCGCTCAACACCGACCCGCGCTTCATCGAGGGCCATTTGCTGAAGGCCGAAATCTGCATCGAAGGCGGTGCTGTTGAGGGCGTTATCGAGTCGTTGCTTGCCGCCCGCGCCATCGATTCCACGTTCTATCCCTATCTCGATTACAATTTGGCGGGCGCTTGTTACGAGACAGGCCAGTATGTCGATGCAAAACGCTATTATTCAGTGTTTTTGAACAATCCGAAGGCAAACGCAAAGTCGAAGGAGATTGCGCTGAAAAATATCGATAAATGTCAGATTGCCATCGATTTAGTGAACAATCCAGTGCCATTTGAGCCGAAATCGTTGGGCGCCGATTTGGAACTGCCTTACGAGCAGTATTGGCCGTCACTCTCGCTCGATGGTAAAACAATGGTTTTCACAATGTTACTGCCCGACAGTCTGCACTACCGTCCCGACGGCTCGATTATGATGCAGGAGGATTTTTACGTGACGCGCTTCATCGACGGCAAGTGGCAGCCAGCCGTGCCCATTGGAGCGCCCATCAACACGGTGGGCAACGAGGGCGCGCAACAGATTTCAGCCGATGGTAACACATTGGTTTTCACGGGTTGTAACCGCCGCGACGGCTACGGGAAGTGCGACATTTATTTTGCCAAGAAGAACGTCTACGGCCAGTGGGGCAAGCCCTACAACGCGGGTGGTGCTATCAATGCGGCATCGGCCGACAAGCAGCCTTGTCTCTCGCCCGACGGGCGCTTTCTCTACTTCGCTTCGGACCGCGCGGGCGGTTTGGGCAAGATGGACATTTGGGTGTCGGAGTTAGGCGCCGATGGACGTTGGGGCAAGCCGAAGAATTTGGGCGCGCCAATCAACACACCCGAAGACGATATTTGTCCATTTATACATCCTGATAATCAGACACTTTACTTTAGTTCCGATGGTCACCCAGGGTTGGGGAAGAAAGATATTTTTATGTCGCGGCTCGACAGTGCGGGCCATTGGACCGAGCCCGTCAATTTGGGTTACCCGATAAACACCCACGGCGAAGAGATTGGTCTTGTTGTTGATTATCAGGGCAAAACGGCCTATTTCTCGTCGAACGCCTACAGCGCCACAAAAAACATCTACACCTTTGAACTGCCCGAGTCCGTGCGGCCCAATCCAGTGTCGTATGTCAGTGGTTTAGTGACAGATGCGAAGACTCGCTTGCCGCTCAAGGCGCAAGTGCAGTTGCTCAATCTGCCGTCGGGCGACACGGTGATGTCGGTTGCGAGTGCCGAAACAGGCGATTTCCTTGTCAGTCTGCCAGTTGGCCGCCAGTATGCGATGCTCGCCACCAGCCCAGGCTATCTGTTCAACTCACAGCACTTCAATCTCGAAGGAAACTACTCTGCCACAAAACCTTATCGTGTTGATATTCAGTTAGACAAGCCCGTTGTCGGCTCGAACACCATTTTGCGCAACATCTTCTTCAAATTCGACTCGTATGAGCTTATGCCACAGTCGTTTGTGGAGCTCGACCGTATGGCCGACTTCATCAAAAACAGCGCAGGAATCAGTTTCGAGATTGGCGGCCACACCGACAATGTTGGCAAAGACGCTTATAATCAGCAACTTTCCGAAAACCGCGCCAAAGCCGTCAGCGACTATCTTTTGAGCCGCGGCGTCAACGCTAACCAACTGACATTCAAAGGTTACGGTGCATCGAAACCAATTGGCGACAACGCCAAACCTGAAGGACGGGAAATAAATAGAAGGACGGAGTTGAAGGTGGTGGGAGTGAAGTAGGTGTTTGACGGTAACTTTCAAATGAAAAAATCGTATAAGACATCGTTTATTGAATTACCGAATGTTTAATTAAAATTCGTTTATATGAAAAAGTATCTATTAGCGCTAATGAGCGCAGGCGTGATGATGTTTGCCGCTTGCAGTAACGACAACTCGAATGATGAGGGTTATGATGATAATCCGAAGGCAGGAACCGATGGTTTTTGGTGTTGGAAAATAACAACCCAAGTGACTGAAAATCTGACACAAGTTGAGTATATGTGGAACACCGAACTTGATGTCTTAGCTTATGTGAACGCCTTGAAACAAACAGGGTTGAACATTACTTGCGAAAAATCAAATGCTGATGATAAATTATCTTGTGACGAGGCGGATAAGGCCGCTGACAAGCAAAATCTTGACGAAGTGGAAGGTTTGTTTGATTATAAGAAGCATTATGAAGACTTCGAACCTGGCATTTATATGAGAGACAATGAGTTGCTTGCTAAAGGAACCGATGGCAGCACGTTCCATATTTCGGATGTGACAGCTTTGGCCTCTATCGGTGCATTGATGGGCACGCCTATCTATCCCGGAGCTTTTACTGGCTGGGATGGTAAGAACACAACTTATTCGTTCTCAGCTGAATATTATAACGATAACGATGGCAATTGGCAGACATACACTTTCGAAGACACTGTTTTTTATGCTATCAAAACCGAGTATTCGCCAACTACAACCAATATCTTGTATTCAACTGAATCGGGCGCTGCGGTTGGATTGATTAATTTTATGGATGTTGCTGGTTATGAAAAAGTTGCTGATGCCAGCGATTTTGAGAACACCTACGTTGCCATAGCAAAACGTGTTCAGAAGGGTGGCCCGATTGTCAAGCCGTCGGAGATGATACCGCAATACACAAAATATCTGCCTTCCGGTTGGTTGTCAGAACTTTATCCTTCGGATATGGAAGCTGCCAAATATGTTTTCCCATATACCGGCAAGGGTGAGATTCAATTCATGACTGTCAACCGCATTTTCCAATGGGGATTGCAGAAGGAGGGACTTTGGCTTCCGCGTTTCTGCCAGACCGATGATGTGTATAATATTGAAGTGAATATCATTAACGCCGACGAGAGTGATGTGCGTGCCTATATAGCCAAGCTGCGTGACGAAGGGTTCTACTCTCGCGTTATCTACGATTTGGATACCGATGAAATGGTGACATTCTCAGTCGACAGCTACAACTATGACGAGGTGCATCCCGAAGAGTTGGAGGGCAGGCCGGGCTATATTTATCCGTCAATCGAAGTTGTTTATGTGAAGAATGGCGGAATGCTGACTATTAAATTTGATGTTGCAAAAGTTGGTTTTGTATAATTCCGATTGCAATGCCATAAAACAATGAGAGGCAGTCCGATGCGGAACTGCCTCTCGTTTTTTCTATCGAATATCTTACATCCTCTCGGGCACCTGAATACCCATCAAAGCCGAGCCAGTTTTGATAACTTTTGCTGTTAATTTGCTCAGTGCCAAACGGAAACTGCGTACGTTGCTGTCTTCTTCCTTTAGAATCGAGCAATCGTGGTAGAACTGGTTGTATTCCTTTGCTAGACTGTACAAATGGTTGGCAATCAGTGCGGGGCTGTAGTTTGTGCCAGCGTCGGCAACCACAGCGGGGAAGTCGAAGATGAGTTTTGCAAGCTGCATCTCCTTCTCGTTGAGTTGGGTTGCAGCGTCAATCTTGTCGGCAACCTTCAAGCCCGACTCCTCGGCCTTGCGCAGCACCGAGCAGATACGCGCGTGGGTGTACTGGATGAACGGCCCCGTGTTTCCGTTGAAGTCGATGGACTCTTTCGGGTTGAAGAGCATCGTCTTCTTCGGGTCCACTTTCAAGATGAAATACTTGAGTGCGCCCAAGCCTACCATATTGTAAATCTGTGCTTTGTAATCTTCGTCAAAGTCTTGCAGCTTGCCAAGCTCGTCCGATGTCTCGCGGGCGGTTTTCACCATTTCGGCAATAAGGTCGTCGGCATCGACAACCGTGCCCTCGCGCGATTTCATCTTACCTTCGGGCAGCTCAACCATTCCATACGACAAGTGGGTGATGTGGTCAGACCAATCGAAGCCAAGTTTTTTGAGCACGAGTTTCAGAACTTGGAAGTGGTAAATCTGCTCGTTACCAACCACATACAGTAACTCATCGAGTTTGTATTGCTCAAAGCGCTGATGGGCGGTGCCAAGGTCCTGAGTCATATAAACCGAGGTGCCGTCGCCGCGGAGCAGCAGCTTCTGGTCGAGGCCGTCGGCGGTCAGGTCAATCCAGATTGAGTTGTCATCCTTGCGGAACAGCACGCCGTCCTCCAAGCCTTTCATCACAATCGACTTGCCGAGCATATATGTCTGCGACTCGTAATAAACCTTATCGAAGCTGATTCCCAGCGCTTTATATGTGACATCGAACCCTGCATAAACCCAGCCGTTCATTGTTTTCCAAAGGTCGACAACTTCTTTGTCGCCAGCTTCCCACTTGCGAAGCATCTCGCGTGCCTCAAGAATTATCGGGGCTTTGTTGGCGGCATCATCGTCGCTCATTCCCTGCGCTTTAAGGTCGGCAATTTGTTTTTTGTACTCCTTGTCGAAGCGCACGTAGTAGTCGCCCACCAGTTTGTCGCCCTTCACACCGAGGCTTTCGGGTGTTGCGCCGTTGCCCCATTTCTGCCAGGCAAGCATCGATTTGCAAATGTGTATTCCGCGGTCGTTCACCAAGTTAGCCTTGATAACGTTGTGTCCGTTGGCCTCCAGAATCTGCGCCACCGAGTATCCGTAAAGGTTGTTGCGGATATGGCCCAAGTGCAGCGGCTTGTTGGTGTTCGGCGACGAATATTCGACCATAAAAGTCTTGCCGCTTGAGCCTTGCGGCTTCATTCCAAAGCGCTCGTCGGCGATGGCGTCGTTCAGGAATTCGGTCCAGAAAGTTGCCGAAAGTTGAATGTTCAAGAAACCTTTAACAACATTGAAATCAGCAACTTCGGCCAGATTGTCGCGCAGAAAAGCGCCAATGGCGGCGGCGGTGTCTTCGGGTTTCTGTTTCGATATTTTCAGGAACGGGAAAACAACCAGAGTGAAGTCGCCCACAAACTCTTTGCGGGTGGTCGAAAACGTTATCTGGTCAAGGTTTGCGTCGGCCGAGTAGAGCGATTTGATGGCCTTTGCGGTAGTGTCTTTCAGCAACTTTTGGATGTCCATATCTAATACAATTATTAAATGAGGGCGCAAATATAGTGGTTTAATCGGTGAATTGGTGAATCGGTCAATCGGAAAATCGGACGCCATAATATGACGTCTCTACACATGCCTAATTCCTCAATAAATCACAATTTGTGTTGACGATATGCGGCCTTCGCGTTTGATAATCAATGTGTAAGTGCCCGCGGCGATTGGTCGCAAGTCGATTTGATTACCGTCGATGGTGCCAGTTTTGAGCATACGGCCGTTTTTGTCGATGAGCACAAATTCTTCGCCATCAGCGTTTTGTATGTGCAAAAGACCATTTGACGGGTTTGGATAGACGATGATTTCACTTGCCGCGTTTTCGATTACAGCAACCGGCGGCGGTGGCAGTTCTACGGCCTTAAAGGTGATTGTTATGCTGGTATCGGCCGTAAGTGCAATAGTATCAGACTGTTCCGCTTGTCCATCGATGGTAGTGTAGCCAGCCATTTTGGCAATGTAGCTGACAGATGTTTCGGGAGCAATACTGTCGAATCGTACAATGCCGAGGCTATTGGACATTTTTTTAATGCCGTTCACAGTAACTTCGCCCTCAAATAACGGCTTGCTGCCATCCGTCAAGAGGAATGTAAGCGAGTAGAAAACCGGCTTGACGATGTTAGTATCGTGAGAGGTAGTGTCTTGTGGAATTTGCCCGGGTTGCATCATCATTATGCTGATGGTGAAACTGCTGTCGCAAGTTACGCTTCCGGTTGTTTTCACATATTTGTCCTTGCTTATGGTGTAATTCAAAGTCGAACCTTTTTTAATGTTGCTGAATGTCGCCTTGCCGTTTTGGTCGGTTTCAGCTTTGTTGTTGTTCAGGTTTATGCTGGCCTTAGCTATCGGGTTTTTATTGCTGTCGAAAACATAGAATCCGATATTGACAAGGTCTTTGGTTATGTCGATGTTGACGAATACGGTATCGGTGTCGACAGCTGTAGTGCCGCTCATTGTGAACGACGAATCGTTGGTTATTGTGTATGACAGGCTTGCCACAGGAACAAGCTGCCTGAATATGGCTGTGCCGGCGTCGTTGGTGCGCACGGTTTGGCCATAGACTATAACACCGATGCCATCAATCGGCTTGCCATCGTCTGTTATGTTGAAAACCAGAGTACTGCGCTGTTTTTCAAGTCTTTTGGTGATGGTGGTGTTTGTTGTCGATGTGGTTACTGTTCCGCTGTATTTGGTTATCAGATTGCCAGCTATGGTATAGCTGTGCTGTCCGTCTCTGACATGCTTGAATATCGCTTCACCATTGGAATTGGTAGTCTCTACTCTGTCGTCGAGTGTTACGGTAACGCCTTCGGTGAGCGTGTTGTCAGCGTAAATCACAAATGTGACATTGGGTAGTTCGGTAAGCGTAAACGTGGTGTCGACGTCCGTGTTTCCTATTTTAACAGTGTGATTTGCAATGATATAGTCGTTATGCAATAGACAAATTTTGTATTCGCCCGGAGCAATGCGCCCTATTGCAGCACAGCCGTCGCTGTTGGTAGAAATAGTGTCACCGGCAATTATCACTGCAGTGTTTGCGATGGGTGAGCCGTTAATTTCAGTTCTGACTGTCAGACATGGTTTTTGCCACATTTTTATTGCTATGGTGCCGTCGGCAGTCACATCTATGCAATCCGAAACGGTTATGTAATCGGTTGATGTTATGTTCAGTTGGTGCTGGCTTTGTGTCAGAAGCAGAACAACTTCGCCCGACTGGTTTGTTGTGGTTGTCATTCTCGAATCAACATTAACACTCGCTCCGGCAATGCCGATGCCAGTGTGCGCGTCGGTCAGGCGTATGGTTACAGTGTTTCTTGGCAACGGTGTTAGCGTGACGTTGATATAAGTGGTGTCGCCGGTGGTGTTGATGTTAATTATATTGTCATAGTAGCTTTCGGCAGAAATGCGGCAGGTTTCGTTATATAATCTATTGAAATATAGATAATTGACAGTGCCCAAGCTGTCGGTTTTCAATGTCTCGTTCTGAATGCTGATTTGAGCATTGGCTACAGGTAGGTTGTCGGTGCCTTTCACTTCGAAGATAATCGCCTTATTACAAGGAATATAGCCGAAGGTGGTGTTGGGGCGGATTTTGGTGCAGCCATCGAATTCCAATTCACTCCAATCGTCTTTTATTCCGTAAGCCACAGTATTGGTTGTCGTAGTATGTGATTGTAATTTAGTTCTTTTAGCTTCAGGGACATAGGTGTTGTTGTCGCCCCATTTTAATTCGATGACGAAGTTGGTCTTGCCGTCATAGTTGTAGTCTTTGTCGAGTTCGAAAGTGATATGCTCGGGCGTTGTCGGAAGCAGCAGTTTGCTTTGGGTGTACAATGTTTCCGCATCGCTCATATCTATGAAATTGGAAAGTTCGGTATTGCTTACCGGTTTGGCTTTGATTGTGAAGTTGAGATATCCGCTGAATTTTTCGCTTGCCGGTGTCGCTTGCGAAATGTCGAAACCTATCGTCTTTATTTTCATTGGTTTATCGCCCAAATCATCGGTGGTGTACAGTATATTGGTGATGCTGCACTCGTAGTAGTTGTTGAACGGATAATCTTTGTGCGACTCGTTGCCGTTTCCAACCAGTAAGTCGAAAGGCTTGCCGATGGTTATTGCGTATCCGGCTGAGCTATGGTAACTTGCGTCGGAATTGGTGATGGCGACATCGAAGTAGAACTCGCTCATTATGTCAGTGTCGGTGTCGGCTGCGACTTTGAAATAGCATGTTGTCGACTCGTTTATGCCCAGCGTGTCGATGTTACTATAAGCATCTATTATGTCGATATACGGCTGATTGACAGATGCTTTTAGTGTGAGCGTGGAGGCCGAAAGGCCAACGTGTCCCTTGTTTGTGATGGTAATTCCCAAATCGACAGTGTCGCCAGGCATAAACGTGCTGTTGACACTGTCTTTCAGAATGGTCACATTTGGCTGGAAACTAATGTTTGGTGCGGCTATTGTCAGCTTATAGTTGAATACGAAATTTTCGCTGTCGCTGACATTTATTACGAACGGAATTTGAGTCTGGTCGGGGATATTCTTGCGCAATTCCACCTGGCAGGCGGCAATGGTGTCGGTTGTCTGGCAAAGCATCTGCCCAATGGTGTAATTTGTTGGGGTTATGCTTTTTACATATTCGCTCGATGATGTTATAGCGTCAATTTTTGCGTTCTTGGCAACCACTTGGCTTATGTTGCGCAAGGCTAAGTTCAGCATCAGGGTGCTGTCATTGGTTAGACTGTTGGCGTATGCTCCTGATAATATGATATATGGCCTGTTGGGCACAATTAGCTCGATATGTCCGAAGTGAGGCTTGCGCTGCGCTTTTGTGACAATGACAGTGAGAGGCCCGGGTTCGGTTACTGCTGGTATGCTGATAGTTACCGATGTCTGTCCGCGCTTGACAATGGCGGCTCCAAGCAGTGTGCTGTCTTTCGATATGGCCACATACGAGCCAGCTTCGGCTTCAACAGTTACCGTCGGAACGCCTATGGGCAGCGCCGGCTCGTACGACACGTTGTGTGCTCTCGGAATGCCAAAGTAAACCAGCAGCGATGGGTCACCAAAATAATTGTATGCTTCCCAATAGTACCGTGGAGATTTGTTGGTTGGGTAATTGTTGTCGAATGCTTCCGACACGGCAAGGTTTCCTGCAAAAACCAACGCATCGCCGCAATTGAAGTCTGTCACAAAAGGCGCGTCGAAGGCGCCGATGGTGGTTGCGCTGGTGTCGGGGCAGACTCCGCTTCTGTAATAATGAGCGCCCACAGCCCAGTAGAAATCCTCCTGCCACCAACTCT
>JAFZKK010000051.1 GCA_017551905.1 Salinivirgaceae bacterium | reverse complement strand
GATTGCCAAAAGCGAGACCTCGAGCCTGCGCTCGTTGTCAGTTAACTCGAAAGACGGCATTTTCAAGGCCTTCATCACCGTGCTTGTCGGCAGCACCGCCCAACTCGACGCGCTGCTGAACGAGATTGGAAAAATCAAGGATGTGATTAAGGCGGAAAGGTTGGAAAGGTAAGCAATCGCCTATTCTGAATTCTGAATTCGTAATTCTAAATTATTCAACTGCGTATCCGTCGCTACCCGCACCACGGATAGGAATAGCGTACATTATTGAGTAAGTGAAACCGCCGTTGAACTGATAGAATCCTTTGCCGAAGCCAGGCACAATATACGGTGTCATATTCTCATAGCTTGTGTGAACGAACATCACCTTGGCTCTGGCGGCCACTCCAAGATACAGATTCTTAAACACTTCGGCTTTTGCGCCAACCACCGCCTCGCCCCACGTTGCGTTCAGACTGCGGCTGCCTATAGCCGACCGCACCTCGCCCTGAGTGCCTTGCAGCACAACATCGGGCAGCTCGTGGCTGAAACTGCTGTGCGCCACACGCATACCGATATAAAAAGCGTCGCGGTCTAACCGGTGCTGGTACTTCAACACATTGTAATCAAAGCCGATACGCGCGTAGGTGCCATTCATCTTGTAAAGTAGGCTGTCGGTGTTGTGATTAATCCACTGCGTGCCAACCTCAACTATCGGAAACCAATTGTAATGCACCTCACCATCGACGGAAAACTCCAGTCCGTGCGAGCCAACATCGCCAATCAAAGGCAAGGCGAACCGCGACAAATCGCAGCCTAGACGCACGTAAATCTGACGGCGCGGCAAGTCATCGTCGTCCGGCTCCCCAGCAAAAACCGACAACGTAACCAGCATCAGAACGACACTAAAAAAATATCTTGGCGTGCACTTCATATTCCTCGTCAACCTCAGTGGTGTAATAATGCAGCGAATCGACAGCCATTTGATAATCAACATCAACAACGCCGGTTTTGCGCCAAATGGTATCAACCAAAGTCAACCTTTCGTTCTTCAAAACAGAGTCGACTACAAGGCCGGTTGTATCGTAAATTGCTGTATAATAAGTAGTATCGACATAGAATGTGTCGAGCAAAATCTCATAGACAGGCTCTACTCCCGAAAGCGAATAAAGCGTGTAGCCGAGGTTTCGGAAGCAATAGAACGGGCCGCACTCCAGATTGGTGATTGTCAGCTCCGGCTCCGATGTTATGCCTAACATGCTGTTTTCCTTTTCGATAGCGGTTGTTGTAAAGCCGATGAGCGTGAATTGGACAAAGGTGGTATCGGCATCGGTGCTGAGCGGAATCTTCACTGTGGCCGGCAGCCCCGCGCCCATATACAGAACGCTGTCGATGCCAGGCATATAGATGATTGTGGTGTCGATTTTCTTTCCCGACAACTGCGCCAACTGGCAGTGCAACGGCGGAAACTGCTCCGTGGCGCACTCCGGCGGTTCGTTGTTGCAGGCGCCCATAAGCGCGAACGCCAAAGCCGCCATTGCTATCCTGTTAATCGTTTTTCTCATACGGGCAAAAGTAATAATCAATCGCTCTGTCTGACAATAATCGGGATATAAGTTTTGCTTGGAATGGTAAGCGGTATCGACTCGGTCGAGACATTGCCGGCATCGAGGCCCCACGCCGACACATCGGTCAGGCCCAGGCGCTTGATTGGGTAATAAAGCATCAGCACAAACCGCTCGATGAAAGCCAAATCGGCCTGTTTTGGCACGCGCCGCTCAATGTGGATGATGCGGAAATCGGCCGGCACGCCGTGCTTGCGCAACGACGGGTAGCTGCTTCGCAAATCGAGTCCCTCCTCACCCAAATGGTCGACAACCTGCTTGAAATAGTCGTAGATGCGAGGCTGCATCTTGAATCCGAGGAAGAAATCGATGCGGATAATCTTGTTCGGCACCAGATGCTCCACCTTGTACTCGAGCGTGTAAGGCGTGTCAAGAATATCGACGTGCAGAAGCCAGTATACATCGGCACGCTTGGGCTCGCGGTGGATTATGCTGTCGATGACCTTCGCCTCAATATCGGTACGGAAATTGGCGTGAGTGGTGTAAACCAGATTGGTGGCATACTTTGGAATAGTCTCGTCTTCGCTAATATCCTTAATGACAGGCAGATAATCGACAATTTTTGAGAATGTGATGAAGCGGTTGCGGATGCGCCGACCGGTGAACAGAATTATCATTATGAAGGCCAGGAAAGCCGCTATGAGCGCCGTAAACCACGCACCACGGCTGAATTTGTGGACATTGGCGATGAAGAACGAGCCTTCGATAACCAAATAGCTGACCGCAAAAAGCGCTATTGCCCAGTTTGGTGTGCCTTTCTGGTGTAAGTAGAAGACTATCAGAGTTGAAGTCATCAGCATTGTAATAGTTACCGTGAAGCCGTAAACATTCTGTAACGCCGCCGAACTTTGAAAGTAAAATACTGAGAACAAGCAACATGCGTACACCGCCCAGTTGATTGTCGGCACATACATCTGCCCAATAACCTGCGACGGATATTTGATTCGGATTTTAGGCCAGAAATTAAGCGAAATGGCCTCGCTGATAAGAGTGTAAGAGCTTGTTATTGAAGCCTGACAAGCCACAATGGCGGCCATTGTTGCCAGCACAATGCCAACGGGCAGGAACCACCCGGGCATAATGGCATAAAACGGATTGACGCCCGCTTGCAGACTTCCGGCGTTGCAGATAATCCACGCGCCCTGCCCCATATAGTTGAGAATCAGCATCGTTTTGACAAAAGCCCAGCTACCTTGAATGTTTTTCAGTCCGCAGTGTCCCAAATCGGTATAAAGCGATTCGGCTCCGGTGGTGCAAAGGAAAATGGCTCCAAGTAACAGAATACCAGCTGGATGCGCCATAAGCAACTTTATTCCGTAATACGGATTGAAGGCTTTCAGCACTATCGGCGCATCAATCAGATTTATAAGTCCAAGCACGCCTAAAGTACTGAACCACAGAAGCATTATCGGGCCAAACGAGCGGCCAACCGCATTGGTTCCAAACTGCTGTATGAAAAACAAAAACGTGATGATGACAATGCTGATTGCCAAAACAGGCAGATGCGGATTGAGCATCGACAAGCCCTCAACCGCCGACAGCACTGTGATTGACGGAGCTATCACTCCGTCGGCGAGCAACGAGCTGCCACCAATTATGGCTATCAAGAACAGCTTGCGGTGGTGCTTGCGCAAAAGTGCGAAAAGCGAGAAAATGCCACCCTCGCCGCGGTTGTCGGCCTTAAGCGTTATGAACACATATTTTACTGTCGTCTGCAATGTCAGCGTCCAGACTATACACGACAAAACACCGATTATGGTATCGGCATCGACAGTGCCAATAGCTGACAAAACAGCTCGGAAAACATACAGAGGCGAAGTGCCTATGTCGCCGAAAATGATGCCCAAAGCGACAATGGCGCCTGCAAAAGTGAATTTGTTTATTTTAGATGTACCCCCATTCATATCGGGTGCAAATATAGTTATAAGTTGAGATGTTGAATATTTTAGATGTTGAGACGGCCAAAACGTTAACAAAACGTTAATCCCCCGTTAATTTTTGTTAATAGGTGTCAGCCCTATCAAATGTTTTATCAAATTTGCGCCGTCACAATAAAAAACGAACACATAAATACATAAAATTATGAGCGAAATAGTTGATATCAAAGAACTTAACGACCGCATTCAGCGCGAGAGTTCGTTTGTCGACCTTATCACCCTTGAGATGAACAAGGTGATTGTGGGCCAAAAACACCTGACAGAGTGTCTGTTAATCGGCCTGCTGTCCGACGGGCACATTCTGCTCGAAGGTCTGCCTGGATTGGCAAAAACATTGGCAATCAACACGTTGGCACAGACAATCAACGCGGGGTTCAGCCGCATTCAGTTCACGCCCGATTTGCTGCCTGCCGACGTTATTGGCACAATGATTTACAGCCCCAAAACCGAGGAGTTCAGCGTCAAGAAAGGCCCGATTTTCACCAACTTTGTGCTGGCCGACGAGATTAACCGTGCCCCCGCAAAGGTGCAGAGCGCGCTGCTCGAGGCGATGCAGGAGAAGCAAGTCACCATTGGCGACACCACTTTCCAACTCGAGAAGCCGTTCCTGGTGATGGCCACCCAAAACCCGATTGAACAAGAGGGAACCTATCCGCTGCCCGAGGCGCAGATGGACCGTTTTATGCTCAAGGTGATTATCGGCTACCCCAAGAAAGACGAGGAGCAACTCATTGTGCGTCAGAACATTCAGCGCACATTCCCGAAAGCCAACAAGATTCTCTCGACCGACGAGATTGTCAAGGCGCGCGAGGTTGTGAAAGACGTCTATATGGACGAGAAAATCGAGCGCTATATTGTTGATATTGTGTTTGCTACACGTTACCCCGAGGAGTACGGACTCGACAACCTTAAAGAGATGATTAGTTTCGGAGGCTCGCCGCGTGCAAGTATCAGCCTGTCGAAGGCCGCAAAAGCCTACGCCTTTATCAAGCGCCGCGGCTACGTGGTGCCCGAAGATGTCCGCGCCGTCTGCCACGACGTGCTGCGCCACCGTATCGGACTTACCTATCAGGCCGAAGCCGAAAATCTAACCACCGAAGACATTATCAACGAGATACTTAACAAGGTGGAGGTGCCTTAATCGGGTGTTGGGTGATAGGTGTTAGGTGTTTGTAGGGACGTCATATTATGGCGTCCGATTCACCGATTCACCGATTCACCGATTAAACCTTCAATCAGTTAGTCAATCAATCATTTAGTCAGTTATTTGGCTATGGAGACTTCGGAATTACTAAAAAAAGTACGGCACATTGAGATAAAGACGCGCGGACTGTCGAACCAAATTTTTGCGGGCGAATATCACAGCGCCTTCAAAGGTAAAGGTATGACATTCAGCGAGGTACGCGAATACAACTACGGCGACGCAATCCGCGACATTGACTGGAACGTGACGGCGCGGCTCAACCACCCGTTTGTCAAGGTTTTTGAGGAGGAGCGCGAACTGACGGTGATGCTGCTTATCGACGTCAGCGGCTCGAAAAACTTCGGCACGCAGAGTCAGTACAAACTCGACCTGATGACCGAAATCGCAGCCGTGCTCTCGTTTTCAGCCATTAAGAACAACGACAAAATCGGCGTGATAATGTTCAGCGACAAGGTTGAGAAATTCATTCCGCCGCAGAAGGGCCGAAAGCACATTCTGCGCATTATTCAGGAGTTGCTCAACTTTGAGCCCGAAAGCCGCCAAACCAACGTGGCAGCCGCTTTGGAGTACCTGACAAGCGCCATTAAAAAGCGCTGCATTGCGTTTGTCATTTCCGATTTTATCGACAAAGGTTTCAGCGACGCGCTCACCATTGCCAACCGCAAGCACGACCTTGTGGCGCTGCGAATCTACGACCGCCGCGAGACCGAAATGCCGCCTATCGGGCTGGTGCAGATGACCGACGCCGAAACGGGCGCAACGCAGTGGGTCGATACGTCGAGCCGCACCGTGCGCGACGCCTACAGCCAATGGTGGAACTCGCTGACCGACAGGCTCGAATCGGACTTCAAACGCAGCGGAGTCGATTTCGCAACCATTGCCACAGGCGACGATTACGTGAAACCGCTGATTGGCTTGTTCAAGCACCGAAGCGTGTGATATTTAGGATGTAGAAATTAGGATTTAGGAGTTAAAAAGGCATAAGGCACAAGGCATAAGTGATTGAGAATGAAAAATTAAAAATGTATTCTGTGTAATCTGTGTCGTCTGTGCGAAAATCAAAAATCGAAAATCAAAATTCAAAAATGTATAAATCTCTGACAATATTGGCATTAGCACTTACGCTGGCAACGGTTGAGGCCAACGCGCAGGTGAGCGTCAGGGCGTCGATGGACACTTCGATGATGCTCATTGGCGACCAAACCAATTTCCGCGTCGAGGCTTCATTTCCTGAAGGTTACAAGGTTTTGCTGCCCGTGATGGCCGACACCGTGGCGCGCGGGCTCGAGATTGTTGAGGCCGGTGCCATTGATTCGGCTATTGCCGACGGCTTTGTCCGCATCAGTCAAAAGTACGTGGTTACCAACTTCGACAGCGGCTGGTACGCCGTCCGCCAACTGCCGTTCGCCATTGTCGACAAAGATGGCAATGCCGATACAATTTTCTCTGAATCAGTCTATTACGGCGTTATGACAATGCCGCTCGACACCGCCAACCCCAACGCCATTTGTCCGCCAAAACCGATGGCCGAGGCGCCATTCATTTTCAAGGAGTTAACGCACTATCTGAAGTGGGGTCTGCTCATTCTGCTGGCGGCCTTTGCGGTGGTTTTCGCCGTCTATGCGCTAATCAAACACAAACGCAACGAGCCGATTTTTGTCAAGCCGAAACCGCAGGAGCCCGCCCACGTGGTGGCTTTGCGCCAACTCGACGAACTCAAGGAACAGAAACTCTGGCAGCGCGGACTGGTGAAGGAGTTCTACTCGTCGCTCACCGACATTGCCCGCGGCTACCTGAACGGACGGTTCGGCCTGCAGGCGATGGAGAGCACCACGTCGGAGATTATGCAGATGACCAAAGACGTGCCCGAAATCGACAAAGACCTGCGCAAAAACTTGCAGGACCTGCTCGAAAGGGCCGATTTTGTGAAATTCGCCAAGGCGCAGACCGTGGCCAACGAAAACGAGGCAAGTTTCGACTTTGTTGAGCATTTTGTGCTGACAACCAAGCCGATAGAACAACTTCGCGACGATGACGACGCCGAAGCGCCCGAACAACCCGAAAAAGAGTAAGACTATGGACAGCATAACATTCAACAATCCTAACTTATTGTACCTGTTGCTTTTACTGGTACCGATGATTGGCTGGTACGTCTGGCGTCACCGCGATATGGACACGTCGCTGCGGCTGTCGACCTTGAAAGGCTTCGCTCGCGCGCCGCGCACCTATAAATGGTACTTGCGCCACGTGCCCTTCGCCCTGCGGATGCTGGCAATGGCTGTGCTGGTGGTAGCTCTGGCCCGTCCGCAATCGACCGACCGCTGGAGCAACACAACCACCGAGGGAATCGACATTGTGGTGGCGCTCGACATTTCGGGCAGTATGCTCGCCGAGGACTTCAAGCCCAACCGCCTGGAGGCCGCCAAAACCGACGCTACCAAGTTCATTTCGGGCCGCCCCAACGACCGAATCGGCCTTGTGGTGTTCGCTGGCGAGAGTTTCACGCAGTGCCCGCTCACAACCGACCACGCCACGCTTATCAATCTGATTGACGATGTGAAAAGCGGTATGATTGAGGACGGAACGGCTTTGGGCGTGGGTCTGGCCAACGCAGTGAGCCGCCTGAAGGAGTCGTCGGCCAAGAGCAAGGTGGTGATTCTGATGACCGATGGCGTGAACAACCGAGGCGAAATTCCGCCGCTCACCGCCGCCGACATTGCGCAGGCGATGGGCGTCCGCGTCTACACCGTGGGCATTGGCACGCAAGGGCAGGCGCCGTATCCGTTCCGCGACGCGTTCGGCAACAAGCACTATCAGAATGTCGATGTTGAGATTGACGAGGAGGTGCTCTCGCAGATAGCCGCGCAGACCGACGGACGCTACTTCCGCGCCACCAACAACCGCCGTCTGCAGGAGGTTTACGAACAGATTGACCAACTCGAAAAATCGAAAATCGAGACCAAAGAATACAGCAAGAAAAACGAGGAATATCTGCCGCTGCTGCTCGCAGGCCTGGCTCTGCTGGCCATTGAACTGCTGATGCGGAACACTATTCTGCGGAGTTTGAACTGATTAAAAATGAAGAATTAAGAATGAAAAATTAAAAGTGATAAGGCATAAGGCAAAAGGCATAAGTGATTGAATGATTTTAGGTTAAACT
>JAFZKK010000007.1 GCA_017551905.1 Salinivirgaceae bacterium | reverse complement strand
TTCCTTAGTGGTCAGGCAGATATAAAGCAAGGCAGAGTGCTGAAATTCATTGAGAAGATAAACTCGTATCATTACGAAAAGAACCGCTGGATTGTCGGCGGGTTGCTGATTCTGATTGTAATAAGCTGTTTTACAGCCGGTAAGGTGCGGTTCAACAGCGATATGATGACAATGTACTACGAGCCGGAGCATCTGAAAACGGCCCGCGAGAAGATAGAGGCGTTTTACGATACCGAAGCCAAAAACGTGATGTTTGTGAGCGTTGGCGCCACCGACGACTCGGTAGCCGCCGTTTATGCCGACATCAACCGCCAGCTCGACAGTCTTAAAAATCAGGGACTTATAAAAGATTTTGCTTCGGCCGAGCGGTTTGTGCCAAGCCAGAAAGAGCAACAGCACAGGCTTCAGCTTTGGAACGATTTCTGGACACCTGAGCGCCGGCAGTTGCTGGAACAGACAATTGGCTCGGAATGTGAGCGTTACAAGTTCAAAGCATCGGCTTTCAACGGCTTTTACAAGTGGTTTAACAGCGATTTTTCGACAGTCGATTTCACCAAAACCGACGGCGCTTTTGCCGAGTTGCTGGCCGAGTGGGTAGTGCCGGCCGACAATTTCAGAATGTTGGTGTCGCAGGTGCGTCTCAACGAGTCGGATAAAGAACAGGTTTACAAGCTGATGCAGCGTAACGACGATTTGGTGATTTTTGACCGCGCCTATTTCACCAACCGCTGGGTGGGCAACGTGAACGATGATTTCAACTGGATACTTTACACATCTTCATTCCTGATTTTCTTTGCGTTACTTATATCGTACGGCCGCATTGAGCTTACGCTGATGAGCTTTTTGCCGATGCTTGTCAGCTGGTTTGTCATTTTAGGTTTGATGGGACTTTTCGGCATCGAGTTCAACATCATCAACATCATCATTTCAACGTTCATCTTCGGCATTGGCGACGATTTCAGCATCTTCATAATGGACGGCCTGCAAAGCAAATACCGCACCGGGCGCGAGATTCTGAACTCGCACAAGACGGCCATTTTCTGTTCGGCGTTTACCATTGTTGTGGGCATGGGCGCGCTTGTTTTTGCGCAGCATCCGGCCTTGCAGTCCATCTCGCTGATATCGATTTTGGGAATATTGACGGTGGTACTGGTGGCGTTCACCATTCAGCCAATCATCTTTAACTTCTTCATTGCCAACCCCGCAGCCAAAGGCAACATGCCCTATGCCGCTTCCGATTTGATTTTGACGGTGCTGGGCTTCGGGATGTTTGTGATTTGCTGTTTTGTGTTGAGGCTGTTCACGTTTGTGTTGTATCTGGTTCCGATAAGGCGAATAAGCAAGCGGCGGCTCATCTGTTGGCTTATGAACCGCGCCACTCGCCTGATATTCTTCAGTTTTCCGCACGTGAAGCGTCTGCATCGCGAAGTTGGTGAAAAATTCGACAAGCAACCAGCCATTGTCATAGCCAACCATCAGTCGTTCATGGATATACTGACTATTCTGGCCGTATCGCCGCGCGTGGTGATGGTCACTAACAAGTGGGTTTGGCACTCGCCGGTTTTTGGTGGATTGATACGTTATGCCGGATTCATCTACACGGGCAATGGTGTCGATATAAACCAAGAGATTGTGAGTGAGCGCATTAAAGAAGGATTCTCGGTGGTGATATTCCCCGAAGGTTCGCGCTCTGTCGATAGCAAAATCAGGCGCTTCCACAAAGGTGCGTTTCTGTTGGCCGAAAAACTCAAACTCGATATTGTGCCGCTGTTGCTTTACGGCACCGGCGATGTCATTCCGAAAAAACAGCCGTTCATTGTGCGTCACGGGCTGATAGCGACCAGCGTTCTGCCGCGCATAAAATATGCCGACCGCTCGTGGGGCGACGATTATCGCGAGCGCACGAAGAAGATTTCGGCTTGGTTCAAGCAACAGTATCAGTTGCTTTACGACGAGCTGACCAACACCAGTAGCCGCGCCATTCACAGCCGCATAATGCACAATTATATCTTCAAAGGTCCGGTTGAGGAGTGGTATCTGCGTGTGAAAATCCGCATGGAAGGCAACTACGAGCTGTTCGACAAGCTTGTGCCGCGCCGCGCCCGCATAACCGACATAGGTTGCGGCTACGGTCCGTTGTGTTATATGCTTGCGCAGACATCGGCCGACCGCGAGATTCTGGGCATCGATTACGACGACGACAAGATTGCCGTGGCGCAGAACGGCTGGCTGCGGCAGCATTGCAATCTGCGATTTGAGCAAGCTAACGCATTGGAATACAGCCTGCCGCAAAGCGATGTCTTCATTATGAACGATATGCTGCACTATATGAGTGCCGAGCATCAGAACCAGCTGATTCACAATTGTGTGGCGGCTTTGGCCGATGGAGGAATGATTATCATCCGCGATGGCAACACCGAGGAGCAACAGCGCCACCGCCTGACACGCTTCACCGAGCTGATGTCGACACGCATCATCAAGTTCAACAAAACCGAAGAACAGCTTGTCTTTCTGTCAGAAACGCGGATGCGGCAGATTGCCGACGAATGCGGAATGAGCATTGAGACAATCCAAAACGACAGATATACGTCGAATACTATTTATATACTGAGGCGGAAAGCTATTGCTTAAAGAATTTGAAAGCCTGCAAGATACGCAGGTGATGTGTCTCGTGGTTGGCTATGGCCGGCTTCATCATTTTTTTTGCTGTGTTCAGGATGTCGTTGGGTGAGTAGCCGCAGATTTCGTATAACTCATGCGATGCGCCATGCTCGACAAAAGCGTCGGGGATACCAAGCCGAACAACCTCGGCATTATACTGATTGTCAGCCATAAACTCAAGCACTGCGCTACCAAAACCACCTTTCAGAACACCGTCTTCAACAGTGATGATTTTGGTGAAATTCTTGAAAATCTTGTGCAACAGCTCCTCGTCAATCGGCTTCACAAAACGCATATCGTAGTGTGCGTAATCAATCTCAGCTTCAATCAGTTTGTCCGATATCTCCTTCACAAAATTGCCGGTGTTGCCAATGGTCAGAATGGCTAACGCTGAGCCTTCGCGCAGTGTGCGGCCTTTGCCAATGGGTATCAGTTCGAAAGGTTTTTGCCAGTCGGCGTGCGGCGTTTTGCCACGCGGATAGCGGATTGAGAACGGCCCTTGCGGACGATTTTGTGCGGTGAACATCATGTTGCGGAGCTCGCACTCGTCCATTGGGGCGGCAACGGTCATATTCGGGATGCTGCGCATGAAAGCGATGTCGAAAGCGCCGTGGTGCGTTGCGCCGTCGGCACCGACAATGCCGGCGCGGTCGAGGCAGAAGACAACGTTGAGGTTTTGCAGGGCCACATCGTGGATAATCTGGTCGTAGGCGCGCTGCATAAATGTTGAGTAGATGTTGCAGAAAGGCATCATTCCTTGTGCGGCAAGGCCAGCGGCAAACGTCACGGCGTGTTCTTCGGCAATGCCGACATCGAAGGTGCGGTCGGGCATCTTCTCCATCATAATGTTCATGCTGCAGCCAGTAGGCATGGCGGGAGTGATGCCGACAATCTTCGGGTTGCGCTTGGCCAGCTCAAGCAACGTGTGACCGAAAACATCCTGGAAACGCGGACGCGGGTCGGACGATGTTTTTATAATCTCGCCCGTCTCCTTGTCGAAAAGCCCCGGTGCGTGCCAAGTGGTCTGGTCTTGCTCGGCTTGCGGGAAACCTTTGCCTTTCACCGTTTTAACGTGCAGAAGTTTTGGTCCCGGAATGCGTTTCAGGTCATCGAGAACTTTGGTCAGATAGATGACATCGTGGCCGTCGATAGGGCCGAAGTAGCGGAAATTCAACGCTTCGAACAGGTTGCCCTGTTTCAGCAAAATCGATTTCACGCCTCGGTCAATCTTCTGGATAAGTGACTGAGTGTTAGGTCCGAATCGGTTCAGCTTGCCCAGCACATTCCACACTTCGTCTTTCAGTTTGTTGTATCGCTGCGATGTTGAGACATCGACTAAATAATCTTTGAACGCGCCCACGCTCGGGTCGATGGCCATGTTGTTATCGTTCAGAATGACAAGAAGATTGGTCTTTTGCACTCCGGCATTGTTGAGGCCTTCAAAAGCCAGTCCGCCGGTCATTGAGCCGTCACCGATAATGGCAACTACATTGCGGTCGGTTTCGCCTTTGAGCTTTGAACCCATTGCCAATCCCAAAGCGGCTGATATTGAGGTTGATGCGTGTCCGGCACCAAAGGCGTCATATTCGCTCTCGCTGCGTTTTGGGAAACCCGAGATGCCATGCAACAGGCGGTTTGAGGGGAACAAATCGCGGCGGCCGGTCAGAATCTTGTGTCCGTAGGCCTGATGCCCGACGTCCCATACAAGCTGGTCGTAGGGAGTGTTGTAAACATAATGGAGCGCAACCGTAAGCTCGACCACGCCAAGGCTTGAGCCGAAATGTCCCGGATGCCGGCTCACAACATCGATAATGTATTGGCGCAATTCGGCGCAAATAGCGGGAAGTTCCTCAGGCTTAAAACGTTTTAGGTCGTCGGGAGAGTTTATTTGCGATAGATATTTACCAACCTCCGGCATCGGATTTCAAAATTTCCGCAAAGATATAAAACTTTGCCGTCGGGTGTTTGTTGCATTTACCTTACAAACATCTTTTTATTCTATCTTTGTGCGCATGAAAAGCTCGTTCGGCAATATAAACCCAACATTGTTTGCTAAAAGGGTTCTGTCATTAGCTATCGGCCTGATAATGATAGTGTCGTGCCGCGACAAGAATGACGACAACGGCACCAACCGCGACGATTTTGAGCGATACAACCTGACCGACAAAACCATTTATAAGATACTGGATTCGTGCTATTTATGGAACGAGTCGCTGCCAGAGTTTTCGAATAACGAAGCCAGAAAACCCGATGAGTTTTTCAAAAGTTTGCTCAGTCCCGTCGATAAATGGTCGTTCATCCGCGATGATTATGACAAGCTGAACAAAGAGCTTGAAGGTGAGCCTTTTACAATGGGTTACTCGCCGCAGTTTTTCAACTACAAAGGCAAGGTGATGATGGTTGTGGAGTATGTGTATCATAATTCGCCAGCCGAAAAAGCCGGACTCAGGCGCGGCGACATCGTTTCAAAAATCGATGGCGAGGAGATGACAACCGACAATTATGGCAAACTGTATGCGAAGCAAAAAGCCACCTACACGATAGGCATTTACAACGCTGAAACAGGCCTGTTCGATGATGCCCGGCAGATAACGCTCGAAGCCGCCGCTATAGAGGCCGACCCGTCGGTTTACGACACGATAATTGATGTGAACGGGAAAGCGGTGGGCTACTATGTATTCACAAAATTTGCCTACAATCAGAAATATAACGAGCACATTAACAGCATTTTCGACAGTTTTCGAGAGGCTGGTGTCAAAGACCTGATTGTCGATTTGCGATACAATGGTGGCGGCATAACTTGGGTTGCGCAGCTTTTGGCCTCAAACACAGCTCCGGCGGAGGTTGTCGAAGGCGAAGAAGTGATGTCAAGGCTTGTCTTCAACGACAATCTGACCAAAGTGCGAAATAAGAACCCGGAGAATTTTCTGTACCGCTTTTTCGACTCAGGCCACAACGCCGATATGGAGAACGTTTATTTTCTCTGTTCTCGAGGCACGGCGTCGGCAAGCGAGATGCTAATAACAGCGTTGATGCCGTATATGAACGTCAAAATCATAGGCACAAACACTCGCGGAAAATACGTCGGGATGTTTGTCTTCGACCGCACGGTGCCAGGCTATACCGGTCTTGGCAACTGGGCCATTCTGCCCATAACGTTCAAGATTGCCAATGCCGAAGGTTACACCGATTTTGACGGTGGCCTGCAGCCCAACTATTATGTTGAGGACGATATGATGAGCGGTTATCAGTTTGGCGACCTCAACGACCCGATGTTGGCAATGGCTATCGATGTTATTGGCGGACAGCCGCTTACAGCCAAAGCCGCGCGTCAAAATCCGTTCATCGTTATCGAGAGAGACGAGTCGGTCAGCAATAACAATTTGATTATCAATATTCAGAATAAAATATCAGAATGAAAAAGAGTTTGATTTTATTAAGCGTAGTGGCACTGTTAGCCGTGGCTTGCAACAAGAAAGAAAGCAACACCGACGGCAACAAGGCCGAGGAGTACGCATCGGTGAACAAGTGCATCAACGGGGTTATGCAGACCTACTATTTGTGGAACAAACGTGTGCCTCGCTACCGAAACGCCGACACCCGCAACCCCGAAGAATATTTCGAGAGTTTGCTCTATGCCGACGACCGCTGGTCGTTCATTGTCGATGATAAAGACGAATATCTTGCCGAATCGGAGGGCACGCCTTACTCATTGGGCTACTCGCCGCAGTTCAGATATTACAACGACAAAAAGAACGTCATGATTTTGGTGGAATATGTCTATCCGGGCTCGCCAGCCGACAGAGCCGGGCTCAAACGCGGCGATATCATCCTCGAAATCAATGGCGAAGAGATGAATGTCGACAACTACTATGACCTTTATTGTAAAGAGGATGTCACATATTTGCTTGGCACATATGATGCTGAAAACAACAAATTGCACGATGCCGAGACAATATCGCTTAAAGCCGAAATAATTCAGGCCGACCCGTCGATTTACGACACCATTTTCTATGTTGGAGGCAAGCCAGTCGGCTATTATGTCTTTACGGAGTTCACATCAGGCGACACCTATCACGCTACTATTGACGCCATTTTCGACCGTTTCAAGGCAGCGGGCGTCAAAGATTTGATTCTCGATTTGCGCTACAATGGAGGCGGCGAGGAGAGTACCGAGCTTCGATTGGCTTCGGCCATTGCGCCTGCCAGCGTTGTGGAAAACCACAAGGTGTACGAGCACATCATTTATAATGCGGAGTTGGAGGAATATTTCAGAAGCATTGACGAAGGGTTGGTTGACATTTTCCCCGACAATCCGCACAACGCCGATATGGAGAACTTGTATGTGCTTGGAACCAAAGGCACAGCCTCGGCCAGCGAGTCGGTGACTATTGCGCTCATGCCTTATATGAACGTCATACTCATAGGCGAAAAAACTTACGGAAAATATACCGGCATGTTTTATTTTTATGATTCAGGCGATGATGCCGATTTAAAGGATTTGCGAAACTGGCTTTTGTTGCCGGTGTGCTTCAAATACGCTAATGCACAAGGTTTTACCGATTTTGTCGATGGTCTTGAGCCCAACTATTATGTTGAGGACGATTTGTTAGGATGCTATCAGTTTGGAGACTTAAACGACCCGATGCTGGCGACAGCCATAAGCGTTATCAGCGGCGATAGCAATCCGTTGTCGGCTAAATCGGCTTACAAAAATCCGTTCCCGTATCTGGGCCGCAACAAGTCGGTTTTCAAAAACAACCGCATTTCTAAAATGCCGAAAATCAGTGCAGTATCCAAAGACTAAACTTTTCAACGTTAAACTTCTAAACTTTCAACTATGTCAGAACAACGCACCAGCATCACAGGCATGAGCACCCTGACGTTCATGTTCTTCTCGTTCGGGTTTGTAACCACCATGAACACGCTTCTGATTCCTTATATGCAAACTCTTTTCAGCCTGACAAACGCACAGGCGATGTTCATCAATATGGTTTGGTACGGGGCTTACGGTGTCGGCTCAATACCGTCGTCGACTATAACCGAGCGCTTCGGCTACAAACGCGGAATGCTCATTGGCTTGATGATTTGCGCCTTGGGAGGATTTCTTTATTATCCGGCCGCCGCAATGGTCAGCTATCCGTTCTTCCTGACAGCCACTTTCGTGTTGGCGCTAGGCATCACGTTGCTGCAAGTGGCCGCCAATCCGTATGTGGTTGAGATTGGTCCGCACCGCACCACCGCAATGCGAATGAACATTGTGGGCACAGCCAGCTCAACAGCGCGTTTGATAGCACCGCTTGTGGGCGCGGCTCTGTTTTTGGGCACAATTGTTCAAATCATTCCCGATAACACGCTTCCAATCAACGAATTACAGAAATCGGCGTTGGCACAGTCGCTGCAGATGCCTTACCTGTCGATTGGAGCCGCTTTTTTGATTGTGGCTGTCATCATCAGCCTTATCAAACTGCCAACAATCACCCACCAGACCGACGACCGCGGAACCATTGCCAAAGCGTGGCAGCACAGGCACTTGCGTTATGGTGTGCTTGCCATTTTCATCTACGAGGGCATTGAGATAGCTATTCCGAGTTTTATGGTGCAGTACGTTACCGACAGCAATGTTTTGGGACTCAGCCAGTCGCAGGCGGCAACGTTGATAACATTCTATTTTGGTGCGATGCTCGTCGGGCGGTTCACCGGCATTTTTGTGATGAAGCGCGTCACCGATAAGGTTGCTTTGGCGGCATACGCTGCGGCCGGCATTGTGTTGGTAGCCTTCGGATTGCTGTTTCACGGACCGGTAGCCATTGCGGCGCTTATCCTTTCGGGATTGTGCCAAAGTGTGATGTGGGGAAACATTTTCGGCCTTGCCACACGTGGGCTCGATTATCTTACAAATAAAGCTACAAGCCTGATGCTCACTGCCATTGCGGGCGGCGGCATCATTACCGTTGCAATGGGTGCCGTGGCCGACCATTTAGGTGTGAAAGCTGCGCTCTTTGTGATGATACCGCTCTACGTCTATATGATTTGGTACGCGCGTTCGGCCGAAAAACTGTCGGAAAAGTGAAATTGAGAGTTGCATATATTGCTGTTTGTCTGGTGGTTTCCGCATTTTTCCTGACGGAGACAACCGCTGCGCAGTCGCTCGTTTTCAAGCGGCCCGATGTGCACACTTTGCGCACCTACGTTGAGGGCGACGAGACGTCGTTTCCTGTCATCGAGCTGAATGGCGACGACCACGTATTGGTGGAATTCGACATTTTGGGTTCTGCCATTGCCGACCTTGAATATAGCTTGCGCCACTGTAACGCCGACGGCACGCCAAGTAGTCTGTTGCCGGCCGAGTTCGCTAACGGTTTCACAATGAACGCCATAACCGACTATTCGCCGTCGGTTGTCACAATGGTTGAGTATATCAACTATCGTGTCCGTTTTCCGAACGACGATGTGCAGATGCTACTCTCGGGGCGTTATATGGTCGATATTTTCTACGCTGGCCGTCCCGACAGCCTTGTTGCGCGGACATCTTTTCTGGTTTGCGAACAGCTTGCGGCTATCGATGTTGAGATTCGCAAGCCGCAGTCGTCGGTTGATGAGCGGCACTCACAAGACATAATTCTGTCAGTCGATTGCAGCGAACTGCCTGTAAACGATGTGTTTAACGAGTTGTCGGTTAGTGTTGTACAAAACGGTTGTCCGTTCAATGCGCTTACCAATCTGCAGCCGAAACAAATAGCGAGCCAACAGCTAATCTATTCATATTCAGGAGACATACTAATGCCGGGTGGCAATGAGTTCCACCGGCTCGATATGCGATACCTGCGTAAGGCGCCAATCAACTACAATCAGGTTGAGTTTCACGCGCCGTTTTTCCACATAACAACGCCAACCGATGAGAGTCGCGCCTTCAAACCATATTTTTCCGAGACCGACCAAAATGGTCGCTATCTTATTTATGCTGAGATGGTTAACAAATCGTTCGACGACTATTACCGAGCCGCCGATTACGCCTATGCCCACCTTACGTTGGCAACAGAGCCTTCGCTCGACGGCGATGTGTTTGTCTGTGGCGGCTTCTGCAATTGGCAACTCGACTCAACCAATATGATGCGCTACAATTTCCAACAGCATCGCTACGAGTCCGATTTGTTCCTGAAACAAGGAGTTTACGACTATATCTATGTCTGTCGCAATAGTCACACTGGCCAGGTTGACACCGAGCGCTTCGAAGGCTCTCATTCAGAGACAGGCAACACCTATTTGTTTCTTGTCTTTTTCCGCCCAACTACAGGCGAATATGAACAGCTTGTGGGAGTTTTGGAGGTGAAGAATTGAGGGAAGTTGTTAGCTGATAAATGCAACAACCGAAAAATTTTTCACCCCCAAACCGTTGCCCAAATCAAAAATCCCTTATATTTACACCACTCTTTCGAGAGTGTTCTTTGAGTGAATGTGCATCAAGAGTCGGCCTTGAGCCGCCCCAACCGAGCACCATAATGCCACGGTGGGAAAACGATGCGAATTGATTGTTTAACTATTAATTAAAAGTGATTATGGAAAATCAAAAAACAAATCGCAAAAATCTTGCAAGGCAAGAGAGCAACAGTACTAATTGGATTAGGACGATAGCCATTCTGTCGCCTGTACATCCTGTGGGTAAGGAATTGTCGGAAGCAGAGTATCAAGAACTTAAAGAGAGGTTCGAAAATGATTTTTTGAAAATCGGACATTTCCCCTATTTCGAACTGGAAAATGGCTATTACGCCGTTTACAACATCGTGTTTGACGGGGCAAAACAGGACGCTATGGACTACGCAGCGGATTCGTTCGTCTTTGCGAAAATCCATTGGAACAAAGAGGGTGACGCAGTTTTCACGCTCGAGAATTGGGAACATTTCTGCAAAAACATCAACGGCAAAGAGCAGATAACCACCTATAAAAGAAATGGGGTGCAGGTTTTGGGCGGTTCGTTCGAAAACGTTCAGGCGAAAGACGATTTTCTTGCCCGATTAAATCCACCGTTCAATTCGTTTATTCCCAACAATTTAGTCGAACAAATGGCCGCAGTGAATAATGTGGTTGAGGACTATGCGCGGTGTCATCCCGACGTTGACATTTTCGAATTTTTTAACGAAAGCGCCAGTGAGATTTGGACGGGCAAGCACCGTTGGATAACCCGCGCCAAACTATATGGAAATTGGGGCAAACTGAAAATTAGTGACATTGGCAAAAACATTCTAACATACGCAATTGTGCCCGAAGACGAAGGTGGGTTGTTCAAAAAGCCAAAGAATCCGATTTTGAATGCCATAAAGGATATATGGCCATATATCACTGTGGACAAATCTTTTTTCAGGCAGAAGAACAAATCTTTTCTGATAATCAACGTTTCGTTGGACGTTATCAAGCATTTGGCTGCGAGACATAAAATCACCTGTTTTTATTATGGTTATGAGGACGTTGCGGAAATGTGGCAGATAAATGACCCAAAATACCCGAACGCTTTTTTCGCAAGCAATTACAAGAAAATCGGGCTACCTGCCAGGTTAAGAAAGGTCAGCGGTTTGCCTGACGATTATTTGATTGTTGGTTTTCGTAATCAGGTGGAAATCAACATCCCCATTGCCGCCATCAACGATATTTCAACGAAAATACAAGCCAACATCGACAAGTATTTCAATGGCGACGACAGCATTGTTGACTGGTGCATCAATCACGTTGGAATGCACGCATATTTGCTACGAAAGCGGCTGTATCAGTTTGATTAAGAGAAAAATAAAGGGTTGCCTCGCAATGGGGCAACCCTTTTATTTTGTTTTTAATCTTCATCTTCCGCAGGGACAAATCGTGGTTTATCTACTCTTAATCTTCTACAAGCTACACCAACGCAAATTCCATTGAAACAACATTCTAAATAATCTCTGTCCCTTGAAATTTTTATGTCATTAATGTATGCCCCTATGACCTCCACATCCATTTTAATCTCTACACAATCCTCAAAATGGAAATCCAACAACGGCTGTAAGTCCTTATCAATCTCTCCTTTAAAACAACCATATCCTATGGGTTCAACGGTGACAGTAAACTCTCCTGTCTCATTATCCCAATGAAATGAGCGTATTGAAGAATCGTGAAAATTCCAATGGTCTTCGTCACCAAGAAACATCTCAATGTTCTCAATGCCATCAATTAGAGCTTCGGCTCCGTCCCTTATGGTTCTATTGTACTTGTACATAGCAATTTGACTGCGAAAATCCTAATCACTAAATCCTAACTCCTAAATAATCAATCACTTTCCACTCGCCAAACGGTGCTTTTCCTCCCGCTCGCTGATATATTCGCTGATATGCTCGCGGCGGCTTTTGGTAATGGCAATGCGGCCCGAGCGCACGTATTGCAGCACGCACTTGAACTCCTGCAGCGCCGAGTAGAGCGACTCAATGTCCTCCGTCAGGCCGCTTTTGGTGACAATGGCGTAGGTGGGGTTCACCTCGACAATGTTGGCGTCGTGAATGCGGATTTGGCGCGAAATGCCCTTCTCGTTGAGCATTGCGGGTGTCGAAATCTTGAACAGACCGCATTCTTGTATAAATATCTCATCGTCAGTGAAATAGTTGGCCTGAAGGACGTCGATTTTCTTTTCAATCTGACGGGTGATTTTGTCGATAGTCTCCTCGTCGCTGTAGCAGGTAATGGTGTATTTATGGATACCCTTAATGCTTGACGCAGAGACGTTTAGACTCTCGATATTCACCTGTCGGCGAGTGAAAACGGCGGTTATCTGATTCAAAAGTCCCGCAAGGTTCTCCGAGAAAACCAGAATGGTGTATAATGTTTTGCTCTCTTGTTCCATTTCTATTTAATTATCAGTGTGTTATATAATTCACGCATTCTATTAATCAATCCTTCAATTATTTGAATTCCAGCACCATATCATCGACATCGTGACCAGGGGCGCACATCGGCATTACGTTGCCCTCCTCCTCAACGGCCACCTGAAGCAGATAGGGGCCTTTGGTGTCCATCATTGTGCGGACAGCGTCGGCAAGGTCTTTGCGGTCGATAACTGTCTGACACGGAATGCGATACGCTTCGGCAATCTTCATAAAATCGGGGTTCGTCATCGGGGTGAACGAGTATCGGTGGTTGAAGAACATCGCTTGCCATTGGCGGACGTTGCCCAAATAGTTGTTGTTGAGCAAGATAAGTTTTACAGGAACTTGATTCTCCATTATGGTGCCCAACTCCTGAATAGTCATCTGCAAGCCGCCGTCGCCCATAAACACGCACACATCGCGGTCGGGGGCGCCAAAAGCCGCGCCAATGCCCGCGGGCGTACCGAAGCCCATTGTGCCCATTCCGCCCGACGTTACCACGCTGCGGTTTTTGGTGAACTTGAAGTAGCGAGCCGCCATCATCTGATTCTGACCAACATCGGTAACCATAATTGCCTGATTGCCAGTCTGACGCGTAACGGCATCCACAACTTCGCCCATCTTTATCGGGCCTTCGGTGGGGTGAATCTCGCGCTCGATTACAACCTCGCGCTCCTTCTCTTTATAAGGATTGAAACTCTCAATCCAATCAGTGTGTAAATTCTTCTTAATCAGTTTATTGACTTGCGCCAATGTGTCTTTGCAATCGCCCAAAACGGCCAAATCGACCTTCACGTTTTTGTTAATCTCCGACGGGTCGATATCGAAATGAATCTTTTTGGCCTGCGTGGCGTAGGTGCTCAATTTGCCTGTGATTCGGTCGTCGAAGCGCATTCCGACGGCAATCAGAAGGTCGCACTCCTGCGTCTTGACGTTCGACGCAAGGCTGCCGTGCATTCCAAGCATTCCCATATTCAGGCGGTGGTCCGACGGCAGCGCCGACAACCCCAGCAGCGTGCAGCCAGCGGGCATATCGGCGGTCTCAATCAGTTGGCGCAGTTCGGCTTGCGCACCACCCAACTCAACACCTTGACCTACAAGCACTAACGGACGTTTTGCCTCATTAATCATCCGTGCGGCCTCGCTCACGGCCACAGGGTCAACATCGGGCACGGGAACGTAGCCGCGGATATAATCGATATGCTGCGGCTCGTACTCAACCATCCCCACCTGCGCGTTTTTGGCGAAGTCGAGCACCACAGGACCAGGACGGCCCGTGCTTGCAATGTAGAACGCGCGGCTGACTGCCCACGCCACATCTTCGGGGCGGCGAATCTGATAGGCCCATTTCGAGATTGGCTGCGTAACACCCACAAGGTCAACCTCTTGAAAGGCATCGGTGCCAAGGAAAGCCGCTCCCACCTGACCAGCAATCACCACAATGGGCGTGCTGTCCATCATTGCGTCGGCAATGCCTGTAATGGTGTTGGTTACGCCAGGTCCGCTTGTCACAAGACAGACGCCCACCTTTCCGCTCACCCGCGCATAACCCTGTGCGGCGTGCGCGGCGGCTTGCTCGTGGCGTACCAATATGTGGTTCAATGTTTTACGGTGGTCGTAGAGTGCGTCGAAGGTTGGCATTATGGCACCTCCAGGGTATCCGAACATCACATCAACGCCCTCATTTTCAAGCGAGCGCATCAGCGCCTCCGCTCCTGTTATTTTTTCTTTCATTTCTTAATCGTTTTTTCTAACCGATTTAACCCGATTTTATCCGATAATTAATTGTTTTTCAAATTTATATAGACGCACACGGTGTGTCCCTACATCCTAATTCCTAAATCCTAAATTCTAAATAATCATTCAGGAATAATCCGCACTGCGCCTTTGTCGGCTGAACTTACCATCGACGCGTATGCCTTCAACGATTTAGGTATCACGCGGTTGCGTTTGAGCGGTTGCAGCGGACGGGCATCGAGTTCGGCATCGGTCAACTTAACGCTGATTGAGCGCGACGGAATGTCGATAACGATAATGTCGCCGTCTTTGATTTTGCCGATAGAGCCGCCAGCAGCCGCTTCGGGCGATATGTGGCCAATCGACAGGCCCGACGTTCCTCCCGAGAAACGTCCGTCGGTAATCAGGGCGCACTCTTTGCCAAGGTGCATCGATTTAATGTACGACGTGGGGTAGAGCATCTCCTGCATTCCAGGGCCGCCCTTCGGGCCTTCGTGCGTGATTACAACGCAGTCGCCGCTCTTAACCTTGCCGCCAAGGATTCCCTCGCAGGCATCTTCTTGAGAATCAAACACAACGGCAGGTCCCTCGAAGTGCCACAACGCCTCATCAACACCAGCGGTTTTGACAATGCAGCCGTCTTTGGCAATGTTGCCGAACAGCACGGCCAGGCCGCCGTCTTTCGAGTAGGCGTGCTCAACGTCGCGAATGCAGCCGTTGGCGCGGTCGGTGTCGAACGACTCCCAAGTGGCTGACTGTGAGCCCATTTTGGTACTGAACTTTCCGCCAGGCGCGCTACTGTAAATGCGTTTTGCTTCGGCGTCAATCGTGCTTCCGCAGATATAATATTTCTTCAGGTCTTCGGCCAGAGTTGCGCCGTTGACGCGCTTGAGCGAAGTGTTGAGCAGCCCAGCCTTGTTCAGTTCGTTCAGGATTCCGAGAATGCCGCCAGCGCGGTTGCACTCCTGAATCGAGAATTTCTGCGTGTTGGGCGCCAGCTTGCACAGGAACGGCACGCGGCGGCTTAACTCGTCGATATCTTTCATCTTGAAATCGACGCCAGCCTCGTTGGCCACGGCCAGAAGGTGCAGCACGGTGTTAGACGAGCCGCCCATCGCAATGTCCAAAGTCATCGCGTTCAGGAAGGCCTCGCGAGTGGCAATGCTCTTCGGCAGAACGCTCTCGTCGCCCTCCTCGTAATATTTATAAGCGTTCTTAACTATCAGTGCCGCAGCGTCTTTGAAGAGTTGAATGCGGTTTGTATGGGTGGCCAGAATGGTTCCGTTGCCAGGCAGACTCAATCCGATAGCCTCTGTGAGCGAGTTCATCGAGTTGGCGGTGAACATACCCGAGCACGAGCCGCAGCCAGGACAGGCGCAACTCTCAATCTCCTTCATCTGTTGGTCGGTAATAGTTGGGTCGGCACCCTTGACCATCGCCGTAATCAGGTCGGCATTTTCGCCGTTCCATTTGCCAGCCTCCATCGGGCCGCCCGAAACAAACACTGTCGGAATATTCAGACGCATCGAAGCCATCAGCATTCCAGGGGTAATCTTGTCGCAATTGCTAATGCAGACGAGCGCGTCGGCCTTGTGGGCGTTGCACATATACTCAACCGAGTCGGCGATAATGTCGCGCGAAGGCAGCGAGTAGAGCATTCCGTCGTGGCCCATTGCAATGCCGTCGTCAATGGCAATGGTGTTGAACTCTGCGGCGTAGCAGCCGAGCCGCTCAATTTCGGCCTTCACCAGCTGACCAACCTCGTGCAGGTGGGTGTGGCCAGGCACAAATTGCGTGAAAGAGTTGGCAATGGCGATAATTGGCTTGCCCATTTGCTCGTGCTTCATTCCATTTGCGACCCAAAGGGCGCGCGCACCAGCCATTCTGCGACCTTCGGTTGTCTGTGCGCTTCGAAGTGTATGTTTCATCGTTTAAAGATTTTATTCAAATTTATTCAAAATAAAAAAGCCCGTCCAATGCGGAAGGGCTTGTAATTGTTTCGTTTATAGCAAATTGCACAGCCCTTCCCTATCCGCAGACGACCACGACCACGACTAAAGAAATGACTATGTTGACGAAATTTCTCATCCTGAAATTCTAAACGGCGGCAAATATATAATTTTTTTATATGGTGAAGGAATCTGACTGATTTTTATGTTGATTTTGAAGCAAGTCGGATTTTCCCGAAAAAATATATGCCACATAAAAAAAGCCCCGGTGCAAACCGAGGCTTTCCTATTGTAAAATTCGTGTTATCCAATTATTTGTCAAACGCAAAGACAAAGTCGGTAAGCCAGCAGAGCGACTTCTCTTTAGTGTCGGACTTGAATACGAAGAAGATGGCGTGCTTGCCTGCAAGATATTTTTCTTGAGCCTCTTTCGAGATGCCAATTGCCATTGTCCGGAGTTCTTTTGGCATATCGGCCTTCAGCGCAATCTCGCCAATCTTTTTGCCGCCTTGCGAAGCCCACGGGCGGTCCATCATCACTTCGATGGTGCCATCGACGCCCTCGGGAACGAGGCGCAGACAGAGCATCAGATTTGCTTTGTTGGCTAAACGTTCAGCCTCGAAGTTAAAGTACTTATAACCCACAATCGAGCCGTCGGTATTGTTGACAACTGGGTTGTGGTTGTTGCGGATGGCGTACGGTGCCTCGAACTTGTCGCTACCGCCGTATGTGGCAGCCACATACGAGCCGTAGAACGTGTTGTTCGGCCAGTTGTGTTCGGCTTTCTTCGGGCCTGTGTACCAGCAAGCTATGCCTGCAGAGTGAGCCTCAAACGGGTCGAGGCCGTTGAGCGCGAAACCTTCGGAATTATACTCGCCCTCGCTGATTTCGACCTTGCCGCCTTTGCCTTCTTCAACCTTAACGGTGATGGGCGCAACCATTGCCTGACGGGCGTATTCGTTGGTGCCGGTCTGGCGGTGATAGAACACGTACCATTGGCCGTTAATCTCGCAGATGCTGCCGTGGGTGTTGCCGTCGATGGTGGCTGAAGCGATGGTGTCGCCCTGCTCATTCACCTCGCGGCCGCGACCGTCGATGATGGTGCCGCCGTAGGTCCAGGGACCAAGCGGATTATCGCTGTAAGCGTAGGCCAAAGTGTAGTTCGAAAGCGGCAGACCAAACTCGCCCTCTTTCGAGAATCGGCTGTAGATGAACACATATTTGTCTTTGATTTTGCGAATTGAAGATGCCTCGAAGAAGCTGAACACGCCTTCCTGCATACGTCCCGAAACCATATCCTTGACAATCTCTGTTCCTGGTTTCACAGTTGCCATTGTTGCGGGGTCGAGTTCGGCGCCAAACGAGCGATTGAAGCCCCAGTAGCCGTAAATTTTGCCATCGTCGTCAACAAACACTGCGGGGTCGAATTGCAGAATGCCGTCGGTTACGTTCGGGTTTTCTTTGCTCCAGTTGCAAACCTCAAACGGACCGTCAGGGCGGTTGCTCTTGCAAACCATTCCGTTGCGGCCGCCAGCCTGATTGTTCGGGTAGAGATAGTAGGTTTTCGAGCCGTCGGCATTGGTTACAAACGTAATATCGGGTGCGAAAAGCACGTCGGCGGTGCTGTCGGGGCGCAAGAGTTCGCCGTTGGCATTGCGGTTGACACGGAAAATCTCGCCGTCATAGCGCCAGTGCATAAAGTCGTCGACTGATGCCGACCAAACCACCAACTCAAGGCCGCAGTACTCGGTGAGGCGGCTGTCGTGCGAACCATAGACATAGACGCGCTGCTGGCCCGGATTGTCGGGGTCCTCAAAAACGTATGGCTCGCCGTCGGGGATGTGCTCCCAAAGTGGCAGGAACGGGTTGCCGGGCATTGCCGGAACGCTGTCGGCCACGGCCGATGTCTGGCTCGAACACGATGTGATGAGCGTTGCGCCACATACGGCCGCAAAGCCCAAAATGCTGTTACGTAGTGTGTTGTGCTTCATTTCGATAGATTTTAGATGTTGCTTATTTTGAAATTGGTTGGCAATTTAAGGTTTTAAATGTTGCCAAATACAAAAACGAGCGAAAAAAAGTAACAATTACTCTTTATGAAAAGAGTTGTCATCTTGCCTTTAAACCCCACAATTAGTCGCTTGAGTGTCAACTTTTTTATCAAAATTCAAAAAAAATTGAAAAATTGCTGAAAGTCTTTTACTTTCGCCGTTCGAAAATAGAGTTTCTAAAAAACGCTAACAGTTTAATTAAAAACAAAATAAAATGGCACAAATGAATTTTGGCGGTGTTATCGAGAATGTGATGACCCGCGAAGAGTTTCCATTGGAAAAAGCACGTGAAATATTGAAGAACGAGACTATCGCCGTCATCGGTTACGGTGTTCAAGGTCCCGGCCAGTCGCTCAACCTGCGCGACAACGGTTTCAACGTAATTGTTGGCCAACGCGAGGGCAAAACTTTCGATAAGGCTGTGGCCGACGGTTGGGTTCCAGGCAAGACGCTGTTCTCGATTGAGGAGGCTGCCGAAAAGGGTACAATTGTAATGTGCCTGCTGTCGGATGCCGCTGTAATGTCGGTTTGGCCGTCGCTCAAGAAACACCTGAAACCGGGCAAGGCTCTTTACTTCTCTCACGGTTTCGCCATCACCTGGAACGACCGCACAGGCGTTGTTCCTGCAAAAGATATCGACGTTATTATGGTTGCCCCGAAGGGTTCGGGCACATCGCTTCGTACAATGTTCCTTGAGGGTCGCGGCTTGAACTCGTCGTACGCTGTTTACCAGGACGCTACCGGCCGTGCAATGGACCGCACCTTGGCTCTTGGCATCGGCATTGGCTCGGGTTACTTGTTCGAGACCACATTCCAACGCGAGGCCACATCGGACCTTACCGGCGAGCGCGGCTCACTGATGGGTGCCATCCAAGGCTTGCTGCTGGCTCAATACGAGGTTTTGCGTGAGCACGGACACACCCCGTCGGAGGCCTTCAACGAGACTGTCGAGGAGCTGACACAATCGCTTATGCCGCTATTTGCAAAGAACGGTATGGACTGGATGTACGCAAACTGCTCGACAACCGCACAGCGCGGCGCTCTCGACTGGTTCCCGCGTTTCCACGATGCAGTGAAACCCGTTCTGGAGTGGCTGTATCTGTCGGTTAAGACTGGCAACGAAGCTCAAATCTCTATCGACAGCAACTCGAAACCCGACTACCGTGTGGGCCTTGAGAAAGAGCTGAAAGCCCTTCGCGAAAGCGAGATGTGGCAGACTGCCGTCACTGTCCGCAAACTGCGCCCCGAGAATAACTAAAAGAAAAAGTTTTCATAGCAGTAAGTTTAATTTGTTGACAAAGCCGTTTCCGAAAGGAGCGGCTTTCTTTTATTTTTATACTTTTGGCGAAAAACATACTAATGGCTGATTTGCGGACAATAAAGGCTCCTATTCAAGCTGAAATTGATGAGTTTCAGGGCTATTTTCGGAAATACCTGAAAAGCGACACCCGTCTGCTCGACCTTCTCATGTTCTATCTACTAAAACAGAAAGGTAAGCAAATCAGGCCGATGCTGGTTTTTCTGACAGCTAAGTTGTACGACAAAATCACGGAGCACACATTCCGAGCAGCCGCTCTTATTGAACTGATGCACACCGCTTCGCTTGTTCACGACGATGTGGTTGACGAGGCCGACAAAAGGCGTGGTTTCTGGTCGATAAACGCTATCTGGAAGAACAAAGTGGCGGTTTTGGCGGGCGACTATCTGTTGGCCAAAGGACTGCAACTTGCTAACGAAAGTCATGAGTATCAGCTTCTTGACATAATATCGAAGGCTGTAGGCGAGATGAGCGAAGGCGAGCTTCTGCAAATTGAAAAAGCGCGGCACCTAAACATCGACGAGCAAACCTATTACGAGGTTATAAAAAAGAAAACAGCGGCTCTTATGGTCGCCTGCACCACTGCCGGAGCCGTTTCGGCCGGAGCCAATGAAACCAATGTGGAACTGATGCGCCAACTGGGCGAGAACATCGGCATCGCCTTCCAAATACGCGACGATTTGTTTGATTATGAGGTTGATGGCATATTCGGCAAGCCAGCCGGAAACGACCTTCGGGAGCGGAAAATAACACTGCCGCTTATCTATGCGTTGCATAATTGTCAGGCATCCGACAGGCGGTGGGCCATAAAAACGCTTCGCAAAAAAGAAAAAACCGATGACGATATAGCCCAACTGATGCAGTTTGTACGCGAAAGAGGCGGGTTGGAGTATGCCGAAAAAGCGATGGTTCGTTTCGCCGAAAAATGCAAGGAGATTCTAAACAATGCGCCTGATAACGAGGCACATAAATCATTATCGGACTTGATTGACTATACTGTTTCACGCAAAAAATAATTGGGCAATGATAGCGAAACAAAAATTCGGAAGCACGTTATATTTAGTGATAGCAATATTGATTGGCTGGATTTTGGCCGTCTGGCTCTTCAAAAACAACTTCGCCATACAACTTCTTATATCACTGTTGATTGCGTGCGGCATCTATGTTTTGTTTCTTATTCAGAAGAAGAAATGGGACAAGGCCGTGCAGGAACAAGTTGATTTTTACAATCTGAAAACCAGCCTTCAGCAAAGCTCGCTCGACCCGCATTTTCTTTTCAATGCGCTCAATTCGGTGTCGTTTTCCATTCACAAAGACAGCCGTGACGATGCCGCTTCAAACCTGAGCACATTCTCGAAATTTATGCGTATCTCGCTGAATAACATTGACAAATTCGGGCACGATTTGAACGAGGAGATGGAGTTCATCAAAAATTACCTGATACTTGAAAAATTCCGGTTCAAAGAACAGTTCGATTATACCATTCGGGTGCAGCCATATGTGAACGACATGAACAACGTGCCGGTTTTCAGTGCGTTCTGTTTTGTGGAAAATGCTCTGAAAAAGGGAGTTTTGACACGTCAGGGCGGAGGGAAGATTGACATTGAGGTGGATGAAAATCCGGCTGAAAAGGAGCTGATAATCAGAATCATAGATAATGGAGCGTATCGCGATTTAACCAAAAAAGAAAACTTCACTCACAATATAATGGTTGTCAACGCGCTGATTGACAGGCTGAACTCGGCAAACCAACGGAAGATAAAAATCGACTATTCCGCCAACAAAAACGAATTTGGCGACACCGAAGGCTGCAAGGTGGAGATGCGAATTCCGACCGAACTCAGTTACAAGCTGACACCGGCAACTATCTGACTATCGGTGAAATAACCTGCCGCCCGACTCGGCACTTCAGACATTGTTTTTTATGGCAGTAGCAATTTGAAAGCTGGATGAGCGCCTGGCTTTCGAGCGCACATTTTGCCGTCACGCCAAACTCACCCCACTGACTTATAATGGTGTTACGTTCGGCCGGCACATCTTCGAGCCACTGCATTGCACGGTCAACGAGTTCGGGCTTGCCGACATTTTTGCCATAGTGGAACATAAACGGCACAAAAGCATTGATAACAAGCAGATTGAGCGATGAGTCGCCAAGGTTTTTATCCTTCCGCGCCGATGGTTTTTCAAACACATAATGCGTGAGCCAATATTCGGAAACGCTTGTCGAAAAGAGTTTTTTTACATCGTCAACCTTTTGGCACTCAACCATTTTCGACAGCAGCGCCGATGATTTGCTGATAAGTGACGCCAACTGCGCTATGCGGACTGTCGGCAGATTGCCAGGTCGCATCCGTGCGAACTTCCAAACGTGACTTGGAATAGGCTCTAACCGATATTTGATTTTCAGGTGGTTATACTCGCGTACAAGTAGTTGTGTGTAATCGTCGTCGGGCTCGTCTGGCAACAATCCGGCCTGACCGAAAAGCAACGCCTCAACTTGCGGCAAGCTGTTTTTGTGGTGGGCAATAACGTTGAGTGGCAGCGACTGCGCAAGCATCAGGAACGGCTGCGCATTTGTCTTAAAACCAAACGATTGCGCCACGGTGTAGTAGAACGACTCTTCCCAATTGTTGTTGGTGAGCCGCAGGTTCTCGGCAATGGTCGCCGTTTTCTGTTCGAGCCGCTCAACGGCCAGCGACTCGTACCATTGTTGCATCACAAACGGGTCGATGGCGGCAATGTATGACTGGCACGGCAGCCAACGGTCGGTGGTCATCAGAAACTGGTAGCGCTCAAGCATTTCGTCGGGGCAGCGGATTTCGACGGCAGGTATCAGGCGGCCGCTTTGGTCGCGGATTTCGGCATCGTTCTGCCCCACAACGTGCAGAATCACATTGTTATAGTGCTCGTCGGTTTGGTGACGGTGTCGCAGCCAGTCGCTCGAGCGCTGATGAATCTCAACATTTCCCGCCCACGTGGTATCGCCAATGCGGACACGGGCATTGAAAAAATCGGGTCCTTGGTCGCGGTTGTGCAGCCCAGGGTTCAGCACTTCAACCGCACCGCCCGAATAGCACTCGGTGAGCGGCGTCGAATACAGCCCGTTTTTCCAAAGGAAATGAAGAAAATCTTCGGTCATTGTGAGTGTAAGTTTTTGAGTTCTTGCAGTTGCAAGATACACAAATTTTTACTCACACTTTCATGCATTAAATCACTGTTTCGCCGGATAATCCACATTGAAGTGCAGACCGCGGCTCTCTTTGCGTTCAATCGCTTGACGTGTAACCAAATAGCCCACGTTTATCATATTACGCAGTTCGCAGATTTCTTTGGTGGCCTTCACGCGTTTGAATAGGTCTTCAGTCTCCTCGTAGAGCAAGTCCAGACGGGTCCAGGCGCGGTGCAGACGCAGGTTGCTGCGGACAATACCCACGTATGTGCTCATAATTTGCCCCACCTCGCGGATGTCTTGCGCAATCAGCACGCGCTCCTCGTTGGTCATTGTGCCGTCGTCGTTCCATTCGGGCACGCGCTCGTTAAACGTGTAATTATCAATGTTTTGCAGACTATGTTTTGCGGCAGCGTCGGCATAAACAACGGCCTCAATCAACGAGTTGGAAGCCAATCGGTTACCGCCGTGCAAGCCGGTGCACGAGCACTCGCCCACGGCATAGAGCCGCTTGATGCTCGAGCAGGCGTTCAAATCGACCTTGATGCCGCCGCACATATAATGGGCGCAGGGCGCAACGGGAATGTACTGTTTTGTAATATCGATGCCAATGCTCAAGCACTTGGCGTAGATGTTCGGGAAGTGGTGCTTGGTCTCCTCGGGGTCTTTGTGCGTCACGTCGAGGCAGACGTGGTCGAGGCCGTGGATTTTCATTTCCTTGTCGATGGCACGGGCCACAATGTCGCGCGGCGCAAGGCTCAAGCGCTCATCGTACTTATGCATAAACTCCTCGCCGTTGGGCAGCCGCAGAATGCCACCGTAGCCGCGCATAGCCTCGGTAATCAGGTAGGCCGGATGCGTTTCGCCCGGGTGGAAAAGCGCCGTGGGGTGGAACTGCACAAACTCCATATCCTGCACCGTTCCCTTTGCGCGATAGACCATTGCAATGCCGTCGCCAGTGGCGATGTTCGGGTTGGTGGTGGTGGCATAAATCGAGCCGATTCCGCCCGTGGCCATCAGCGTCACACGCGACAGATAAGTGTCGATTTTGTTCGTTTCGGGATTCAGAATGTATGCGCCAAAGCACTCAATATCAGGCGTGCGGCGTGTAACCTCAACGCCCAAGTGGTGCTGTGTGATAATCTCCACAGCAAAGTGGTTTTCAAGAATATCGATGTTCGGATTGCGGCGAACGGCTTCCATCAAACCTCGCTGAATTTCGACACCCGTGTCGTCGGCGTGGTGAAGGATGCGAAATTCAGAGTGGCCGCCCTCGCGGTGAAGGTCGAACTCGCCGCTGTCGGTGCGGTCGAAGTTGACGCCCCATTTCACCAGTTCGGCAATTTGCGCCGGCGCGTTGCGGACCACCTGTTCCACGGCCTTGCGGTCGCTCAGGAAGTCGCCGGCAATCATTGTGTCCTCAATGTGCTTGTCGAAATCATCGACCTTGAGATTGGTGACAGAAGCAATTCCGCCCTGCGCCTTGGCAGTGTTGGCCTCCTCGAGCGTTGTTTTGCAGACAATGGCCACGCGGCCCTTGCCCGAATCGGCCACCTTGAGCGCGTAGCTCATTCCGGCCACGCCTGAACCAATCACCAGAAAATCATATTGTTTAATCACTGTCTGTGGTTTTAAAAACGGGGCAAAAATAATTAGAATGTAGGATTTAGGATTTAGAAATTAGGATTTAAATCACAAAAAGCGAACGTATTTCACATTTGCGTTAACAAAAAAAGAGCCCTCAGTTTAGGAGCCGAGGGCAATTAAAATAGGGGTAAAGTTTCTTTTAGGGTTTCCAGTTGTATCTGTTATTTCTGTTTCGATGACCAAAAGTACACCCGTATCATAAAACGATAATGGCAAATCCACATTCGGTGGCAATGGATTCAAATTCGGTGTGGAAAAAGAATAATTCGGAACAGACTCTTTTTAGGCAAAGAGTTTTCGTCAAACACAGCAAGCTAAATCGTCAACGCGTTGTCGCCTTTGATTAGCTTGTAGATGTCCATGGCGTAGAGGTCGGTCATGCCGGAGATGAAATCGAGAATCTGGCGGCATTTGTCGTAGGTTGTCACGGCTTCGGTTTTGTACTGTTCGGGTATCAGCTGGAGCAACTTGCGCGAATAATTCGATTTTGGCGACATTGCCGCTTGCAGAAACTCCTCGACAAGCGTTTTCAGCACGTTGTAGCCCGTAATCTCGACCTTCACAACCGAGCGGTTGTTGTATATCTTCTTGACCGACAGGTCGCTACTCTCCTCATATTCGGTCTCTATCTTCTCGGGTAGATTCTTCACAAGCGAGCCTTTGAACGTGCCGTTCATTATGGCGTCTAAGTTATTGATAAACACCTCCGAAGTGCGGATTGTGAGGTGATTGATAGCCGAAGCCCGCAGGAAAGCCACCAGCTCGTTGTTGTCGGTAACCACATCGGCTATCTCGTTCAGTTTCTCATGGAAAATCTCAAGGTTGCGGCCGTCGAAGAAGCTGGAGAGGCGGGCGCGTGTCTCGTCGAACGAGAGGATGCCCAGTTTGTGCGCGTCTTCAATATCCATTATCATGTAGGCGATATCGTCAGCGGCTTCCATAAGATAGGCCAGTGGATTGCGCGCATAGACGCTCTTTTCGGCATCGATGCAGGTAAGGCCGGTCTCGGTAGCAATGTCGATGAACGCCTCTTTCTCGCTCTGGAAGAAGCCGTATTTGCCTTTTTTGGTGCGCTCGGTTGAGGCGAAAGGATATTTTATCATTGCCGACAGACAGGCGTAGGTGAGCGACATTCCGCCCGCGCGTCGGCCTTTGAACTGATGTGTGAGAAGGCGCAACAGATTGGCGTTGCCTTCGAAGTTTGTCAGGTCGAGCCATTCAGCCTCGGTCATCTCCGATTGCAGGCTGCGGCCGCCGCCGTTCTCAAAAAAGTTCGATATGGCGCTTTCGCCCGAGTGTCCGAACGGCGGGTTGCCAAGGTCGTGAGCCAGTCCGGCCACCGACACAATGGTTCCCAACTCACTTATCAGCGGATTGATGGGCTGGCCTGTTTTCAAAATATGGGTTGAGACAATGTTTCCCAACGAGCGCCCAATACTAGCCACTTCAAGGCTGTGAGTCAGGCGGTTATGGACAAAAACGCTTCCCGGCAACGGAAAAACCTGCGTCTTGTTCTGCATTCGGCGGAAAGGCGAGCAGAAGATAAGACGGTCGTAGTCGCGCTGAAAATTGGTGCGAATTATCTCCAAATCGGCTGTCGGCTGATTGGCCTCGCGCCCGTAGCGGCGTGTCGATAGCAGTTTACTCCATTCCATCATTTCTTCTCAAACTCAAGTTCCGATTGAAGTGTTTTGCGCTCAAACAGCAGCATCCATATCATTCCGCAGGTTATGGCGGAGTCGGCCAAGTTGAAAATCGGGCGGAAGAAGATGAACTCCTCTGTTGCCTTTATTGGCGACCATGCCGGCCAGTGGCCTTGAATTATCGGGAAGTAGAACATATCGACCACGCGGCCTTGCAGAAAGCCCGAATAGCCGTGGCCAAAGGCTGTGAAGCCGGCAATGTTGTGATAGCTTGGCTCGAATATCAAGCCGTAGAAGGCGCAGTCGATGATGTTGCCCGCAGCTCCGGCAGTTATAAGCGTGATGCATATGAAGTAAGCCATTGGCACTGTGCGCGCGGTGAGCTTCCAGATGTAATAGCCGAGCAGCACCACTGCCACAATGCGGAAGATGCTCAGAATGTATTTTCCGGCTTTCCCGAAAAACTCCATTCCGAAGGCCATGCCGTTGTTTTCGGTGAAAAGGATATTGCACCAGCTGCCCAAAACTGGTATTTGCTCGCCAAGCATCATGTGGGTTTTTACCCAAATCTTGATTATCTGGTCGGCAACCAGAATCAGAACAATCAGCAGTATGGCAAGCTTTCCTTTACTCATTTGCATTTTATTGAAAAACAGCCACATCTGTCGGTTGCAAATGTGGCTGCAAGTTGTTTTTGAAGCTTATTTCTTGTTGTTTTTGGCCTCAACGCTCAGTGTGGCGTGCGGCACGGCGCGCAGGCGCTCTTTGGGTATCAGCTGGCCAGTCTCGCGGCAGATGCCGTAGGTCTTGTTCTCGATGCGGACAAGCGCGGCTTTCAGGTGCTGAATGAATTTCTCCTGATGTTGTGCCAGCCGGCCGGTCTCCTCACGCGACAGAACGCTTGCGCCTTCTTCCAGAACCTTGAAGGTGGGCGATGTGTCGAGAGTATCGTTCCCGTCGGCGTGTGCAAGTGTCTGGCAAAGAGTCTCATACTCCTCTTGCGCTTTGGCCAGTTTTTCCAAAATAATCTGTTTGAACTCCGCGAGTTCCTCGTCGGAATATCTGACTTTAGGTTGTTCTTCGCTCATAGTGGTATTATTTAGTGGGTTGTAAAAGTACAGGTTTTGATATGTGTTGATTGTAACCGAAATCGTTTTTTACAACATAATTATTAACAGAAACGAAAAACGTTGGGGCTTCTCAATCGTTTGTGATTAAATCGAGACCGTATTTGCGATATTTTCTAAATTGAGTATCGCTGCTAATCAGGGTAAGATTTTCGGTAATGGCTTGTGAGATTATCAGCCTGTCGCTGGGGTCGTTATGGGTTTCGACGACGGGCAACTCGCTCAATTTTTTCAGATGCTCAAGTGTGACGTATTTCACGATAAGGTTAGTTTCATTGATAAATGAAAACAAATTGAAGCCTTTTCTGAATTCTTTCTTGATTGTGATTTTGTCGTTTTGCAATAAATGCACCAATTCCTTGACGCTCTCGGAACTTATGTAAATAACATTATCACTATCGGATAAAATTGCACGAATGTCATCAGATACGTAATCACCGACTATAATATCGGCGAACAAACAAGTATCAACAAGACATCTCATTTGTTTACCGCCCTACGGTCGTTTACAACGGCGATTCCTTCCTTGTGGTCGAGCATCCATTGGCCCAATTTTGAGATTTTGGGAGCTGGTTGCTTTTTCTCTTTTTTGACGGTGGTTTCCATAACAATGTTATTTTTATTTTCACAAAGATACGTTTTTTTGATTGATTTCCACCCGAAGGCCACAAAAACAAACAAAACGCCGAAGGCGTGACATATCATAGGCCGGGGTGTGAACCCCGGTGAAACAATGCGGTTGTGCCGATTGAACCCCGGGGTGACACATTTGGTTTGCGGGTGCGGATGCCACCCGTTCCGGGTTTGGAATGTTGGCGGGCAACAACAAAACAGGGGCTTACGCCCCTGCCTGTGTTATGCCGCCCCGTTGGGGCTGGTTATTATTCTGTTCTATTGATTGAATAGTTTTCTTTTGATTGGTTTTAGAAATTGTTTCTTCAAATCCTTAACACTATGAAAAATAAGAAGGTCAGAATGTGACAATTCTCCGCGTTCAGCTTTCAACGAAAGCAGTTGCAGTGTGCAAATCAAATCGGCAGCCTGAAAAAGTTTGTAATCTTTCGGGAAAACTTTTCTTGCTTCATACTGCGACAATTCGGTGGTTAACACATTGTTAAGTATGCGATTTAATTCGTACTGACCATTGTCGTAATACAAAATCACATTTCTGAACGATTGAAAAAAAGAGAGATTCGCCCTGATAAACAGCGACATTTCCTTCGCTATTCTGCCCTCTAACTTAAAAGAATCTTCAAATTGACGTTTTTCGAAAACAAAAGTGTGGTATTGTATATCGGATTTCAAAACAAAATAGAAAAGCTTTGTAAGCAAAGCGCGGCGTTGGTTGGGCGACACATTGAAAAACATCTCTTCTCTTCGGATAAGCGGGGCTGTGTGAATTACGAAATCTTTCTCATAACCAAATCGTTGTATTTCTTCGTTCAGTTTCTGTATCTGCGGCAAAACGTTGCTGGATTGGTCGTGAAAAAGCATTGTTACAATGTAATATGGTGCCTGAGAACAATATGTCCCAAAATCGCCACTTTCATCGACAAAAATGCTTAAACACTCCTTCATATCGCAAAAAAAATGGCGGGACAGTCTGCCCGCCTTGTAGGTTGGACCTGGGTCTTTCGACCAGCACCAATGGTGCAAATATAGTATTATTTGCTATAAAAAACAACTTGTTTGAAAAAAAGCGCTTATCGCTTACGCGAGAAATTCGAACAAAATCTTAAATAAAAATTTATAAAAAATTGATTTTTAGAATTTTATAAAAATTTTCGAATCAATTTTATAACAATTTCCGCCCGTAGGGCGCAATACAAAAATAACGCCGAAGGCGTGACATATTACAGGCCGGGGTGTAAACCCCGGATTAGGGCATCAGCCACAAATAATGAACACCGAAGGTGTGACACATTTTATTGTGCCACCCGTTCCGGGTTCGTGCAACGTCTTGCACCGTTCCCGTGGGTTCACACCCACGGCTGTGTTATTCCATCCTTTCAGGACTCCTTCCTTCACTCATTCACTCCTTCACGCATTAAAAAAAGGCCCCAACTTCACAGCTGTAGCCTTTTTACACATCATGAAAAAAATAAAGAAATTTATTTTGGCTCTGGGCTTTCGCCCAAAACGGTTTCTATTGTTTCTTAAGCAATTCCTCAAGCATTTTCTTCATTTCCGCCATCTCTTTTTTCATCTCATCATTTTCTTTCTGCTGCTTTTCTATAATGGTTTGCTGTTCTTTGATTGCCTCGATGAGAAGCGGGGTAAGGTTCTCATATTTCACGGCTTTAAAGCCATCATTATCAGTTACTACCAATTCCGGCACAACTTTCTCAATCTCTTGTGCGATAACGCCAATCTGCTTCTCGCTGTCGAAGCCGTAGCTGAAGTTGTTCACATCCTTTCCTTTGGCGGCGGCCATTTCCTCTTTGTTTTTCCAATAGAAGCTAACGCCGCGCAATTGCAAAACCTTATCCAATGCGCCGTTAAGCGGCTGAATATCTTTCTTTAAGCGAATGTCTGACGAACTAATCAAACCACCATGAGTAATTGTGCCATTGACTGTCATATTGCCACTCTTATAAATTACAAGAGCGTTGCTTCTGGCATTGTCTGCTGTTCCATTACCAACCACAAACAACCTGTCATTTTCATTCCATTCGGTTGTACTATTAGGTGTAGGATTGGTATTATAACTTCCAATGGCTGTTTCGCTAAAAGAATTAGCAACCGTGTAGCGACCAATAGCGGTTGATGTTTTGCCAGAAGCGGTTGTTACCGCTCCCATTGCTATGGCATAATATCCGCTAGCGGTTGATGCAAATCCCATTGCTGTGGAATACTTTCCGCTGGCGGTTGTGCCACATCCCATTGCAGTGGAATTTTCTTCGCTAGCTGTGGTCCTCGAACCTGTTGCAAAGGAAATCATTCCGCTGGCAGTTGTTTCTGCTCCTATTGCAGTGGATGCATAACCACTGGCAGTTGTATTGTATCCCATTGATGTGGAATACATTCCGCTGGCAGTCGTAAAGAATCCCATAGCTGTGGCAAAATTTGCTTTTGTGGTTGTAAAATGTCCAAAAGCTGTCGAAGAATATCCGATAGCTTTTGTTCTGTATCCAATAGCAGTAGAATGTGTGCTAGACGCAGTATCACAAAATCCAATAGCTATAGAAGCGTTACCTTCTGCCAACGTACCTGAACCAAAAGCATAAGCAAAATTACCTATTGCTTGCGCTGGTGCTACATAATTATCATTTTGATGTGAAGCTGCATCTGCTATAAAACCATGCCCCCCACTGCCAAAAGCAAAACTACTTGTACCTATTGCTACAGCGCCAGTTCCAAAAGCATAACTCCCGATGCCTTCTGCCTGTGCCGAATCTCCAAATGCGTATGTGCGCAAGGCTGCCGCATTAGCTTTGCGGCCAATGGCAGTGGAGTAGTCGCCTTTGGCAACTGACTGATAACCTAATGCTTGCGAATAGTTGCCAATGGCTTTGTTTTGATAACCAGCGTTAAACGAATTAGTTCCAACTTGCGCAGCGCTGTCAACTTGCAGTCTGCCAGCCAAAAAAGCGTTCTTTTTTGGATACCAATAAACGCGATTCTCATTGTTGATTACTTCGGCATTTTGTGTAAGGTCGATATTGAAAAGCTCGCCTGCGCCAGCCTTGCCGCCGCTTTTGCCAGCCACGGCAAATCCGCTTTTGGCAGCTTTGCCGCCATTGTTTTCGTCAATGTAAATACGTGTGCTTTCGTTGTCAATTGTCAGATAGTTGGGGTTGGTGTTGTTGGCTTTGCCGCCGCTTTTTCCGGCCACAGCAAACGTGGCTTTTGCGGCCTTGTTGCCGGCTTCGTCGTCAACAAACACTTTTGTACCCGCTTCGTTCACAACCAATAGATTACCATCGGCCTTGCCACTTTTACCTGCTACGGCAAATTTAGCCTTGGCTGCTTTGCCGCTGGCGGTATCATCAACGTAAACTTGTGTGCCATAACCGTTTACGGCAAAATAGTCGGTGTTGGCGTTGGCTTTGCCGCTCTTTCCGGCCACGGCAAACTTGGCTTTGGCAGCCTTGCCGTTGGTGGTTACTGTGTCGTCATCAACATAAACCTTTGTGCCAGCTTGGTTCACAACTAACAGATTGTTGTCGGCTTTGCCACTTTTGCCGGCTACGGCAAACTTTGCCTTTGCGGCTTTTGAGTTTTCATCGTCAACATAAACTTGTGTGCCATAGCCGTTTACGGCAAAATAGTCGGTATTGGCGTTAGCCTTGCCACTCTTGCCGGCCACGGCAAATTTGGCTTTGGCGGCCTTGCCGTTGGTGGTTACAGTGTCGTCGTCAACATAAACCTTTGTGCCAGACTGGTTTACAACTAACAGATTGTTGTCGGCTTTGCCACTTTTGCCGGCTACGGCAAACTTGGCCTTGGCTGCTTTTGAGTTTTCATCGTCAACGTAAACTTGTGTGCCATAGCCGTTTAC
>JAFZKK010000050.1 GCA_017551905.1 Salinivirgaceae bacterium | reverse complement strand
GTGCCTTCGATTCGAACTCGTACAGCAATTGCTCGACCTGTCACGGTTCGGGCGTTGTGACGCGAATCACCAACACCATTTTGGGCCAAATGCAGCAGTCGTCGGTGTGCCCGAGTTGCGGCGGCGACGGACGCATCATCACCCGCCGGTGCACCAACTGCGGCGGCGAAGGCATTGTGCAGAAAGAGGACATCGTGACGCTGAACATCCCGGCTGGCGTGGCCGACGGTATGCAACTGTCGGTCAGCGGCAAGGGCAACGCGGCGCGCCACGGCGGCATCAACGGCGATTTGCTGGTTGTGATTCAAGAAGAGGAGCACCCTGAACTTGTCCGTGACGGCAACGATTTGATATACAGTTTGTTCCTATCGATACCCGACGCCATTTTGGGCACAACGGCCGAAATACCGACAGTTGACGGAAAGGTGAAAATCAAAATCGACCCGGGCACGCAGTCGGGCAAGATTCTGCGCCTGCGCGGAAAGGGCATCCCCGAACTCAACGGCTACGGACGCGGCGATTTGCTGGTCAACATTCAAGTGTGGACACCGCAGAGCGTCACGCGCGACGAGGCACGCATCATCGAGAAGTTGAAGGAGTCGGACAGCTTCACGCCGAAACCCGACAAAAACGACCGAAACTTCTTCGAGCGTATGCGTAACTTCTTTAGTAACTGATTTTGAGACGTTTATGGGTGCGCCCTAACGGGCGGAAATTTTTAGAAAATTTGATTCAAAATTTATATAAAATTCTATCAATCATTTTCTTAAAATTTTATTTTTGATTTTGTTAAAATTTCTCGCGAAGCGATAACACACAAATCGCGTAGCGAACACACACACCAATCGCGAAGCAACAAAAAACATACGATATGCACTACCATTTCATTGCCATCGGCGGAAGCGCTATGCACAACCTGGCCATCGCGCTGCACCAAAAAGGAGAGACTGTCACAGGGTCTGACGACGAGATTTTTGAACCGTCACGCTCACGGCTTGCGGCTTGCGGCTTGCTTCCCGAGCAGCCCGGCTGGCACCCCGAGCGCATCACCACCGACATCGACGCCATTGTTTTGGGAATGCACGCCAAGGCCGACAACCCCGAGTTGCTGCGCGCGCAGGAGTTGGGTCTGAAAATCTATTCGTACCCCGAATTCCTTTATAATCAGACCGAAAACAAGACTCGCGTGGTCATCGGCGGAAGCCACGGCAAAACCACCACCACCGCAATGGTAATGCACGTGCTGAAAACCGTCGGCATTCCGTTCGACTATATGGTTGGCGCCCGCGTGAAGGGCTTCGACACAATGGTGGGCTTGAGCAACAATGCCAAAATTGCCGTGTTTGAGGGCGACGAGTACCTGACATCGCCTATCGACCCGCGCCCCAAATTCCACCTTTACAAGCCCGACATCGCTCTGATAACGGGCATCGCGTGGGACCATATCAATGTTTTCAAGACTTTCGAAGATTACGTCTGGCAGTTCGAGCGGTTTACGCAACTCATTGAGCCACAAGGTTCTCTTATCTATTTCGAAGGCGACGAGAATCTGCGCGCCATTGCCGCCAAGTGCCGCCCCGACATCACGCTTTTGCCATACAACACCCATCCATACACCATTGCCGACGGCATAACCTACCTGACTGACGGCGGCGAGAAGTACCGTCTGTCGGTGTTTGGCGAGCACAACTTGCAGAACATCGCTGGCGCAATGCAGGTCTGCCTGAAGTTGGGTGTCAGCCGCGCCGATTTCTACCGCGCAATGACCGCCTTCGAGGGTGCCGACAAGCGCTTGCAACTGATTTACAACAACAAACACAGCCTGTCGTTCACCGATTTCGCCCATTCGCCATCGAAGTTGAAGGCCACCATTGCGGCTGTCCGCAAGCAGTTCCCCGACAAGAAGATTATCGCTTGTATGGAACTGCACACCTACAGTAGTTTGAGCAGCAATTTCCTTGAGCAATACGCCGGCACAATGGATTTGGCCGACACCGCAATGGTCTATTTCAACCCCCACGCCATCGAGCTGAAGGGGTTGCCGGGCATCACCAAGGAGCAGGTTGTGGCGGCTTTCGCCAAAAACGGCCTGAAGGCATACGACAACATCGACGCCCTGCAAGCCGACCTTAAACGCACCCCGCTGACCGATAGCGTTTTGCTGTTCTTGAGTTCGGGCAATTTTGCCGGCACCGATTTGAAAATGTTGGCGGAGGAAGTGCTAAAGTGAGATTTTTTTGTTAGCTTTGGCTGACAATTAATTCTCACATTATGAACACTAAACACATTTTCCAAGCTATCCTTGCATTTGCGCTTGCCGCCATCTGCACAACTGGCTACGCGCAGAGTAACAGTGCCAACAACGGGCAAATAATTGTTCCAAAGGACAGCACTGCAAACCCCGACCAACCGATTATCGACGATGACAACACAATCTATACTTCGGTTAAAATAATGCCCGAATTCCCTGGCGGCGAAGCGGCTATGAAAAAATATTTCGCCGACAGCCTGCAGAGTTGGGAATCGAAAAAATTCATATCAGGAAAAGTGTTCGTTCAGGTTGTGATTGGCAAAGACGGCATGGTTGAGCCAGAAAATGTGAAGATTACCTCGGACCTTGAGCCTGTTGTCAACGAAAAAGTGGTTAGTTTGGTAAAGAGTATGCCAAAATGGACACCGGGTATGCGATACGAGTCGAAATCAGGCAAAGTGGTGAAGGTGCTTGCGCGGGTATCGATGAACATTCCTGTTGAATTATCGGTTAAAGGCGAAGAGCAGGAGCAGGTGTTTTTCATTGTTGAGCACATGCCCGAATTCCCCGGCGGCGATGTGGAAATGCGCAAGTTTATTGCCGAAAACACTAAATATCCCGAAGAGGCTAAGGCAAAAGGACTGTCGGGAAAAGTTTTTGTTCAGTTTGTAATCAATAAAGAAGGTGACGTTGTAAATGCCAAAATAGCAAGAGGCGTTGACCCGATATTGGACAACGAGGCCATCCGCGTGGTACTAAGCATGCCGAAATGGAAACCCGGTGAGCAAAGCAAAAGAATCGATGGCGAAAAAGTATGGGTTCCAAAAAACGTATCGTTCACTGTGCCTGTGAATTTTTCGTTGTAGTGAAATTGGGAACACATATTATATATGTGTGACTTTAAGGGTATAGTATATAACTATATGTGATTTTTGCCCCCATTTTCCTATTGTTTCTTATTGTTATTCAGCAATTTGGGACTTGCTGTGAAAAATATTTCAAAAAACCACACAATCCCTCTTGCGGATAACGAAAAAGCGAGTACTTTTGCACCCGCTTTCCGAGAGGGAGCGGGTTCTTGAAAACGGGCGGGCCGAGGGACGGTGAAGGAGGATGAGGAGAGGCTAACAGTCCGTGTTTGAAAAAATAGTTAAGAAAGTCCTTGCGGGGAACGGAAAAGTGCTTACATTTGCAACCCGTTTCCGTGAGGAAATCTGATAGGGCCGGAAGGCTCGAAGTTCTATGACATTATGAGCACAAAAGAGAGGTAAGAGAGAACAAAGCACCTAGATTCAATTCGAGACG